>JANQKT010000046.1 GCA_028280965.1 Phycisphaeraceae bacterium | reverse complement strand
GGCGTTGAGCATGTGGCAGGAGCTGGTGCCCATGACCATGACCATCGTCCCCGCGCCGGAGACGCCTGCGCCGATGAGCCCGGCGTGCGCATCGATGATCGCCGCGCTGACCGCCGTGCCTTCGGCCAGGCCGAACTTCCGTGCCATCGTTCTGCTCAAGCCGCCGACGCGTTGGCCGGGCGCGAAGAGCTTGCCGGGCATCTTGTCCCGGACGACGTTGGCCATGCGCTTGTCGAGCGCTTTAAAAAAGGCCGTCGAAGGGAAGCCGGCCTCGCCGCTCCACATGCCCTTGTAGCCGGCCTGGCAGGTCGAGCGCGGCAGCTTCTCCGCAGGCAGCCCGGTCAGCTGCCAGACGAACCAGTCCCCCGCCTCCAGCCAGACCTCGGCGGCGTCGTAGACTTTCGGCGCTTTCTCCAGGGTCTCGAGCATCTTCGGGAAGAACCACTCCAGCCCGATCTCCCCGCCGTAGCGGTCGATCCAGGGCTCCTTGCGTTTCTTCGCCAGCGCGGTGATGCGGTCGGCCTGGTCCTGTGCGCCGTGGTGCTTCCAGAGCTTGGGCCAGGCGTACGGCTGCTGCTCCAAGCCTTTGATCAGGCAAAGCGGCTTGCCGTCCGCGAGCGCGGGCAGCATCGTGCAACTGGTGAAGTCCACGCCGATGCCGACGACCTGCTCGGCGGTGATTCCCGCTTCTTTAAGCGCCCGCCTGGTCGCGCGGGCCGCGCCGTCGATCCAGTCCGTCGGGTGCTGGAACGCGGAGTGGGTGGGCAGCTTCTTACTCGACCCCGGCAGGGTGTCGGTGATCTGCCCGTGCTTGTACTTCAACGCGACCGAGGCCCGCTCCCGCCCGTTCAAGTCAACGAGCAACGCGCGTACGGCTTCGGTGCCGAAGTCCAATCCCAGTGAGCAATCAGGCATCTCATCAATCTCCGCAGCGGTTGACCTTGATCCCCATCGCCAGCGCCATCGCCGCTTTTGCAGCCAGCGCCCGGTCGGCCGTGTCAGCATCATCGGCGTAGACGACCTGGATGTGGTTGGACTGGTGCTTGGCCATCATCTGGTCACGGGACACGCCGTACGTCACACCGTGCATAATCGGCCACTGCGGCGTCGTCGAATCCCAACGCCGCTGCGTCTCTTCGAGTGGCAGATCGATCGCCTTGCCCCGGCCGATGTCCATATGCAGGGCATCACCCTCGACATAGATCCGGCTCCAGACGATCTCGCCCGCCTTACTGATCCCCTTCACCGTGCCCCCGCCCAGGCGGAAGTACATCGGCGGCTGCCGCTCGCTGCTCGCGCCCTTCCAGCCCTCGGCGAAGTGGGTCGGCGGGACCGAGCCGGAGATCTCGAACACCCAGACGTACTCGTTGGTCGTCCCGCTCGCGTCCGGGTCACCCCAGCGCAGGTCGTGCAGCGTGTTGTCGGCCTGCATCCCCATCGCCGACCAGACCCGCTGAGTGATCAACCCGTCCAGCCCGGCGCACTCGTCCACCTCATTGAAGTGCGTGATCGGCTCGCCTTCGCGGATGACGCTGCCGTCGGCGCGCTTCACCGGCGGGCGGACCGAGCAGTTCAGCGTCCCCTCGACCAGGTCCGACGCGGGCGCGAGGTCCTTGAGCCCCTGCTGGTATTGGATGCCGATCAGGTCGCAGCCAAAGTCGTCGGCGAGCCTTGCCGCGGCGATGTACATCTTGCACTGCTCAAAGACCTGCGCATCGGTCAGCTCCGTCGCCTCGTCGCTGCCGGTCTTGAAGTCGATGCCCTGGGCGTCATACCAGTCGCGCACGGCCTGGGCCTCGGCGTCGGGCACCTGCGTCATCGCGTAGTACAGGGCCGACTGGCTCAGCCGTTCCTTGAACACGCCGGTCGGGTGCAGCAGGTGGTCGGGGATAATCGCGTTGAACATGCCCATGCAGCCCTCGTCGAAGACGCCCATGATCGCGTGTTTGTTTTGCAGCTCTGCCGCGAGTGCTTCACCGAGTTCGCGCTCCGCTTGCGGGATGTCGTTGACGGCGACTGCTTTGACGTGTGACTCGTCGTGCTCGATCCTGCCCGTCTCGCACCACTGCTTGAGCTTGGCCAGGAAGCCTTCGTCGGCGAAGTCTTCCCCCCACAGCAACGCGTACTCCCGTCCCGCTTTCGTGAGTGAGCCCCGAAGGTTCAGCGCACCGACCAGCCCCGGCCAGGTACCCGACCAGTTAGCAAGGATCAGGATCGGCCCGCGGTGACGCAAGAGCCCGGGCAGCAGGTGGTGGCTGTACTGCCAGACCGCCTCGGCGACGACCAGCGGCGCATCGGGGTGGATCGTGGCGAACACCTCTCGGCCGCACGCCTGGCTGTTGATGAATCCGTGTGGGCCCGCGTCGGTCTCGCGCTCGCCGTGGGCGCGCCGGATCGACCAGCCATGAGTCGCGAACGCCTTGGCGGCATCAGCCTCCAGTTCCTGCTGGGCGGCCCAGCACACGGCGTTGGCGGTGTCACGCAGGTCGCCGTTGGCGATCAAAAGCGCGGTCTGCGTGGGCACCGCATCGGGTGGTTTCAGGTCGGGCAGGGTATATGCGGACAAGGCCGAACTCCTATCGCTTGTTGAGTAAGCACAGCAGCCCTCGCGGCTGGCTGTTCAGCCTTGCAAAATAACAACAAATCGATCGGCTGGCAGGCGTTTTACCCATCCGTCCGAGATCAATTTATCAGTCGAGTGATTCCCGATCTGCCTCGCGGCGTGCGACGGTCTTGCACGCATTGATGTTGTCCCCTGTATCGCGTCTGGATCTTGATGCATGACGTCTGCGGCGTAACGCAAGCCCGCCTATGCCCAACAGCACGAGGCTGGTGGGCTCGGGCACGTTGGCCGGGCCGCCGGGGCCGGTGAACGCCGCGAAAGCCAGGCCGAAGTCCGCGTCGTCGGTATCGGTGTCGCCATCAAGGTCCGCTGCGGGGTTGCCGGTGGGCACGCCGGGGCCGGAGAAGGCGGCGAAAAACAAGCCGAAGTCCGCATCATCTACGTCGCCGTCCTGGTCCAGGTCCGCGGGGGCAAAGGCCGCGATCGCTTCGAGAAGGATGCCGTTAACGATCGGGTTGGATGCGGCGCCGCCATTCTGGGTAAAGGTCAGTTCAAGAACGCCGTTGGCCGCGGTCAACTCTTCAAACCGATGAAAGGTCGGGTTCGCGATCGTGCCACGGTTGATCGAACTGGTCTGCCCGTTGATGGTGAGGTCTTCGCTGCCGTTCTCGGCAAACTCGGCCGCCGAGACCGCGATGACGTTATAGGCCTTCGAGTTATCCAGGCCGCTGAATGTCACGACGTACGGGTTGTTGCCGCTGGAGAAAACCCCCGCGATATCAGTCACAACCGACTCAACGAAATACGGGTCGATCCCCGGCGTCCCGGGTAGAGCGGCCGCGTAGTCAGCATCAGAGCCGTCGTTGTTGTTGAACTGGGCAACGGAGAACGAAACCGAGACATTGCTGACCAGGTTGCCATCAAGATCGATCACGGAACCGGTGGGGATCAGTGTCGTCCCGTTGCTCTCGTTCCAGTCGTTGCCGGGCGTGTTCGTCGGGGTGTTGACGCCGAAATCGATACCGATGCGTGTCCCGCCGAGGATCGGCGGGGTCGGAACACTGACCGACGCCCCACCCGCGAGCGAGAAGTTGATCGGCGCGCCCGTGGCGTCGAGCAGCGATGTGCTGGAGAAGTCCAGACTAAATGTGCCGGCACTGATATTGGTCGTGTCAAAAGACAGCGTCCCGAGCTTCTGGCTGCCCGATGCATCGATCGTGCTGAACCCCGGGAAAGGCGCCAAGAGGCCGACATTCAGGCCTAGTGGCGAGAGGTTTGTGTCGCTAAGCAACGCCCCGCCCGCGTAGATCGTCTCGCTGAGCGGAGAAGAGAAACCGACCGCCGGCCCGCCGGGCCCCACCGAAAACTGCAGATTGGCCGCCGAAGTCACCTGGCTGGGTGACGCCGAGAGGAACAGGTCTACTGTCTGGCCGGGGGTATTGGGCAGCAGCTCAAAGTCCGCCGAGCCGTTTCCAAAAGTCAGCGTCGTGACCGCCGATGCGTGGAAATGAACAGCGGCTGCGACGAGTCCTGCGAAAATCATGCGACTGCTAAACAACATCCGTCTCACCTCTTACTTGTTCAAACTAGCTTGAGCAATGATTGTTGTCCTACGCTCAGGGTGCGACTCACCGAGGTGCAGCTTGGCATAGCGATCCGACCAATTCGCCCAATCGATGTTGCGCGTCGTGGAGCCGGGCGGCGAAATCAGCTGGAGAGCCGAAACCCCTTCCGCCTGATTTAGCCATGCGACTAATACATCCGCGAACGCGACGTTGCCATCGCGGTCGTAGTCGTATGCGTTGGTGATCGGCACACCGTTGCTCTGCATGATCCAGGGCAGCACGACATCGAAGAAGTTAACCGTGGCGACACCGCCCGATGGCGAGCCGGCCTCGCCGGTTGCGTGGCCGAAGTAGAACTGGGCACCCAGGTCGGCCGACGGGCCGATCGTGAAGTCCACGGGCAGCGCGGTATTGTTGTTGACCCTGACCGACACCTGCAGCCAGGTTTTCTGGATCGCGTTATCCGCCCAGGCGATCACGATGCGGTCGCTGCCGTTGTCGCCGAAGCCCGGAAGCACTGTGACCGAGCTCGGCGCCGGGGCATTGCCCCAAACCCCGAAGCTGTCCGGCGTGTCGTCGTTACCGACGCGGAAGATGAAATCGCTGGCGGTGATGTTCGCGCCATCATCGGGCAGGTTGTCGATATCGACCACCACGCGGTTGATCCCGCGCGAGTAGCTCGAGTAGTTCATGAACGTGGCCGTCTCCCCGCCGAGCAGCGGCTGCTTGTCGGCTGCGATACCGTCGCTCTGCGAGATCGGTGCCGGCAGGGCCGCTCCGGGCGTGTAAACCATGAAACCGCGCTGGGTCTGGTTGTAGCGGTTGACCACAATATCATCCAGGATCAGGCCGTTGGGTACGGTGATCGTGAAGTAGTCCGCATCGGTGCCCGCGCCGGTCCCGTCGGCCAGCAGCGTGCCGGTCCCCGTGCCGTCACCGATCTCGCCGGTGATGGTGTTGCTGCCCAACCCGAGGACGAGGGGGGTCGGGTTGGCGTAGTCGCTGGAGATGCTGTCCACGCCCGGGACTTCGGTCAGGTCGTTGGTTGGCGGGTTCACCGTTGAGCCGGGCGCCTGCACCGTGATCAGCTCCAATTCGTACTCGGTCGTGACCGGCTGGTTCTCCTGGACGAGGAAGGCGTAGGTGCCCTCTGGCAGCGAGTCGATATTCAGCACAGCGTCGCCAGGGTCAACACCCGCGCCCGGCCCGCCGAACAGGTTCTGAGGCGGCGTGGTCGTAAAGTCGTTGGGCCCGGCGAAGAGGGTTCCGTCGGAGAAGGGATAGAAGATGAACGCGCTTTCCGGGTCGCCAAACGCCGAGCCGCCATAGGCCAGGTGGGCACCGACGAAGCTCGACGGGTCCGGGGGTTCGACGACGGGGGCGATCTGCAGGCCTGCGAGGTTCGATTCGCCGCTGGTGCCATTCCGTGTGGCGGTACCGGTGATCACACCCGCACCATCCGCAGTCAACGTCATCACAAGGTCGGGGCTGTCGGTGCGGACTTCGCCGCTGACTGCGCCGGACTGGATCAAGGTCGAGCGGTCACTGTTGCCTTCAATCCCAGCGAACCATGTGAAGACATAATCGGTATTGGGGGTCAGGCCAGACACGGTCCACCCAACCGAGTCGTCATAACCAAGGAACCCGCCCAGGAACATGAAGTCCTGATCCAGCGGGTCGTTTCCGGCGGCCGCGGTGCCGAAGCCGCCGACCGTGCCGTCGATGGCAAAGGTGATGCCGCCGTCGGTGATGGATGGGTCCGTGACCGCGTTGTTGGCGGGGACCGCGGTGATGGTCGGCAGGTTGAAGGGCGTGAAGCCGTTTTGGGTCACCGCGGGAACACCCGACAGGCCGGGTACGGCGGGATCACCCTGGAAGTCCAGGGACAGGACCGCCGGGAGCTGTGGTGGCGGCTCGGCGCCGGTGCCGACACGCAACAGCACCATTGCATTGCTTCCGCCGGCGATAAAGTTGCCGAAGGGATCACGCTCGACATCGAGCGCGCCGCCCAGGCCTTCAAGCACAACAGCCACCGAACCGGTCGCTTCATCAACGTGCACCACATCGCTGCCGCTGCCGGCATTGCGGGCAACCAGGGCATCGCCGGCGAGGGAGGCGTTGCTGAAGTTCGAAGGGTAGAACGCCATACCGCCCGCCGCGGTGTTAAAGCCCAGCAGCGCAAAGACGGGGTTGTCGTTCGCCGGGTCGAACCAGCCGTCATTGAGGACCGCCATGTTATCGACCGTCAGGACGCCATTGGCCTCATCACCCGTCGTGTCCCACCGGCCCATGCGGTCATTGCCCTTAAAGAACAGGTTGTCGCTCTTAAATGTCACGTTCCGGTGGAGCTTGTCCTGGGCGTTGGGGTTTTCGTTTTCGTTATACGACACCCAGATCTCGCCGTCGTCATCGATCCCCAGGCCGTAGTTATTGCGGAAGCCGGTCGCGAAGACCCGCAGCTTGCTCTGGTCGGTAGAGATGAACGGCTGGATATCTTCTTTGACGCGGTCGTCGTTGGTCAGCGTTCCGCCGGCGGTGATGCCGTTGATCGTGAAGCCGGCCAGGTTGGTCGTTGTGGTGTCATCGGACAGGAGCGTCAGATCTTCGATAAAGCACAGGCAGCCGGTGTAGGCCGTCTCGCCGGGGTCAGACTGGTTGACGCCGGAGCCGCCGATGGCTTGGTTCTGGGCCGCGGTCTGCCCGCCGTTCTGCGTCCGGATCCCGATGTTGGCGTACAGGGTGTTGCCGACCACCTTCATGTTGTTGATCTGGTGCAGGCGGGAAACAATCACGTTGTTGACGATCGTCTGGTTGACCTCGCCGGCCTCGCCCCAGACCTTATTGCCGTTGTTGTCGGTGAGCCGGACAATCGTCTGACGCAGGATGGCGCTGCCGCCGAAGGGGACCGTCGGGGCGATGTACATCACCATGCCGAGCGTCGGGTCGTTGTGGAAGGCGACCGCGAGTGACCCGTTGACACCATTGACATTCGTCGTCGAGGTCGGCACCGCGGTCTGCTGGTTAGAGAAAATCGAGGTGCCGCTGCCGGCATTGGGGTCGTAGTCGTACCGGATCACGCCGGCACCAAAGGTCCCGACATACACGGTCGTGTCGTCGCCGGGCATAAAGGCGATCTGCCCGATCTGGGACGGCACCGACCGTGAGCCGGCGAGTGTCAGCGACCCGTTGAGGTCGTTGACCAGCGTCTGCCCGTAGGCGGAGATGCTGAATAGGGAGCAGATGCAAGCAAGGGCGACACAGTAGGCACGAAAATCTTTCACAAAAAACCTCCTGAGTTTCTGCAAAACCATATCAGGCATATAGGCAATGGCCACAAAAACCTACGGGTTGCCGGAGAATTCCTGCTCCGAGCCCATCCAGCGCGGCTTACAACGAATAGGAAACCTCCAAAGTTGCGCCGGACCCGACCCGCGTCGGCGTGTCGCCTGGCAAGCGGATCAATACGGTTTTATCATCCCTCAGCTCGACTTCGCCGGCCGATTTGCCATTGATTTTCACGTCCTTCGCGATGCCGTTTGGAGCCGCGAGCCGGACGGTCCGGAGATCGACATGGCCCCACTGAACATCCAACACCACGGTCACCCGGCCGTCCTCGATCGCCTGACTGTACGTGCCCCATCCAGCCGCGGCGGTAAAAGGAGCACGGAATTGTTCCGGGCTGAGCCGGGGATTAAAGCCGATGTGATGCCCGGGGCCGTCGTACTCAAAGCCGCAGACCGCGAGGAACACGCCGTAGCTCGCCATCGATCGCGCGTAGTGGTCTGAGCACTCGATCTCGTTGTAGGGGTTGCGCTTCTCCGCGGCGTAGCGGTCGTGGACCGCGCGCGTGATGGCCAGCCCTTTCTCGACCAGGCCGCTGCCTGCCGCGCCTTCATAGACCATGTGGGCCGCGACCTGGTACTCGAAGCCGTTCATGCACTCGTTGAAGTACCCGCCGGGCCCGGTCCAGACCTCGGGGTTCTTCGCCGGGCGGAGCCGGTCGCCGGGGATCGCCTCGACCGCCCCGCCCTTGGGCCAGGTGCACATCACCAGCCCGGACTCGCCGGGCATGGCGTACCAGCGGACGGCCTGCTCGATCTCGACGTGGTCGATCGCGTACTGGCCGGCGTCGGGGGCGAAGTTGTACTTCCACAGCGACTCGAGCGCCAAGCGCGTTTCCTCCTCTGGCATCACGCGGCCCAGCCCGACCTGCATCGCCCACGCCTGGCCGAGCACCTGGTCGATGTGGCAGCCCTTGCCGCTGCGGATCGCGCCCGGCACGTTGGGGTCGGGCTTGTGGATGAAGTACTCACCGTCGAACAGGTCCTTGACGATGTTGTGCTTGCCCGTATCGATCAACTTGCGGCAACGCTTGGCGAACGCATCGTCATCGACGCGCTGGGCCATCGCTTCGCCGGCCGCGAGCGCCGCGAGGTACAGCCCGCTGATCCAGCCCATCGGCCCGTGCCAGGCCGCATCGAGCGTGTGCGGCTGTGCGCCCTCGATCAGGCCGTTCTCGTCCGGGTCCTTCGCCATCAGGAATTCGATCGACTTCTTGATCTTCGGCCAGAGCCGCCGGAGCATCGCGTCGTCGGCGGATATCAGGTGCTCGCGATAGGCCCGAAGGATCGTGCCCGCCTGCCCGTCGGTCGCTTCCGAGTTGCTGTTCTCCGCGCGGTAGCCGATCAGGCCCGAGCCTTCGTTGAACGCGACGCCGTAGTCGGTGACTTCGCGGAACGAGCGCTCGAGCTCGGGGAAGATGCGCGCGAGCCCCTGGGCGTAGTGCCAGACGTGCGTGCATGTGCCCGGGCAGCAGTCCACGCCCTCCCAGCCGTACAGCCGGCCGGAGTCGAACCAGTGCAGCATCTGCGTCGCGACACAGTCCATGCTGATGAACGAGCGATCCAGCAGCCAGTACGGCAGCGTGCTGTCGTACCAGGTCCGGTTCCACGCCAGCGTGCCACCGATGAGCTTGCCCTGGTTGTTGGCCAGATACCCGGCGACCTCGCCCGCGGACTTGAAGCGTGGCGCGTAGTGTCGGCGGAGGTTGGCAAAGCCCCTGAGGTTCGAAAGGAAACCGGGCGCCGCTTCGACCTCGTTGTAGTCCGGGAAATACCAGGTGATCGCGAAGGTGAGCGTCTTGGATCCGCCCGGCGCAAGCTCGACGCCGGCGCTGAGCCCGCCGATGAGCGTTTTGTCCAGCGGCCTGGCCGCCTGCGCACCAGCACCGGCATGCTCGCGTGTCTCCACCGCCTGCCCGGCATCACTCGCATCGATCCGGGACCGCGTCTTAACGCCCCGCGCATCCAGCAGTGACAGGGCCATCGACCCATAGCCGTGCCGCTGCTCGATACCTGATTTGACGACAGGCGTATCACTGAAAACGATGTGGTCGGCCTGGATGTTGCCCCAGCCGCCCTGGGCGTTATCGACGATCCGGATGCGGGCCTTCTTGCCCTCGTGGGCCGAGACATCAAGCGACACCTTGCGGTGGGCGTTGCTGTTGTGGCCGGTCGTTTTGGCGACCTGCTTCCCCGCAACCAGCACCTCGATGTACACATCATTGGGCCGGTTGCCGCCGCCGACCGAGAGGTTGATGTACTTGCGCTCGACCTTGAACTCGGCGCTGGTCAGCTTCCCGGTCAGATTATCAACGCCGGGGATATCATCTGTCCCACCATCACCATAAGCACGGGAATTGTGCGAGTTCACCAGCGCCTTGCCGGTCACACCCGTGACGTCCTGGTAATCGGCCAGAGCTTTGATGGCAAAGGGCCCGCCTTTGAACGCGTCGCCTTCGGCGGCCCATTCGCCCCACGTATCGCCTTCAAAATCCTCGAAAACAATCTCTTCACGCGGCTTGTCTACCGCCTGGGCCGCCGGGGGCTCGATCGTACCCAGCAGCGTCACGCGATCGCCATCACGCACGACACGGTTGATTCGCCGGCCCATCTTCGCATCACGCACATACGGGCAGGTCGCGTTCTCAAGCCAGCCGGCCAGGTCTACCCTGACCGTGGCGTCGCCTGTGTTGGTCAGCGTGAAGCGCATCACCGTCGCCGGCAGGCCCGACTCCCTCGCGTCCAGCGGGATGAACGGGGAGAACGCTTCGAGCTCGGCCCGGATGGGCATGTCATCGCGCTGGTACGTGACCTTGCCGACCGGGTACTCGCCGCGGAAACGGACACCCGGGAAACCTTCGTGATCAAGCGTGTGCGTGCTCGTCCGCCCGTTGCTGGTTACCCGCAGGGCGAAGCCCTGCCGGACTTCGGCACCGTTCCACTTCGTGTACTCCTCGCCGAACGCGACCGGGTGCGCGTAGTTGCCGCCGAGCGTAAACGCGTCGATGCGCTGTCCGTGGTCGGGCTCGCGGCGGTAGTTGCACTTGAAGATGTCCCAGAGCCACAGCCGGCCGTCGCCACCGAGGTACAGCTGGCCGCAGCCGATCCCGCCGACGGGCATACCGATGTACTTGAGCTGCTCGTCCCAGCCTTGATAGGCATCCGCCTCGCCTCGCTCAAACAGCGACCGCACCCAGGCGGGGTCCAGCTTCTTGTCCGATGGGATGAGGTCCTCGAAGCTGCGCCCGTCCTGAGCGAGGACCATGCGCGGGTCCCACGCGACCGGCAAAGCCGACGCCCCCACGCCCAACGCGACCGCCTTCATCAGGTCGCGCCGAGTAATACCCTTATTATTGCCCACAGGTGAGCAGCAGCCACTGCTTTCAGGTGAACAACCACTCGGCTGAAGATCCGACTCATCGGTTCGATTTTTAAAGCTCACAACAGGCGCCTCTTCATCAAGAATCCTTCGTAAAACAACAGGCAGACCTGCGGATCATTCGTTATCAATACTGGGCAACTGATAAGCCCGACTCCCGACACGCTGGAAGAGTGTGACCCGGCTGTCAACATTGCGGATATTTGTATTAAAACTCAGGTCCCCGATTGTCTGGACCGACCCGTCCACGTACGCGTAGTTAACGTCGTAGCTCCTGTTCGCGGCTTCTGCCCGAGGCTGGTACCAGACGGAGGCCCAGAACCCCCGCCAGTTGTTGTATCCCGGGACAACCACCTCCTCAGCACCTGCCGTTTTCACGTCCCCGTGGGAGGACTCCACAACTGAACCGCCGGAGAAATCCAGGTCGCTGAGCAGGACACGCGTCTTGATCTTCGTCCGCCCCAAGCGGTCATACCAAACCCAGTTGCTCTGCTCCAGGCTCTCAAAGCCAAGCCTCGCATCATCCGTATCCGAACTGCTGCCCGGGAACCGGATCCCACTTCCCCAGAACTGGGTGTAGTTGGAGTAGACCGTGCCGATGCCATTGGACTCCAATGCATCGATATCGCTCGGATTGAGCGGGTTCTCAGGAGCCAACGGGCAGATCATGAAATTAAAATCAGCGCTATAGCCCGACCAGAACCCGTGTGACTTGCGGATCCGCTGCCCGCCGCTGCCGAAGATATTCTCCGGGTTGCCCCCGCCGGGCAGGCCGGCCGCTTCTTTTACTTCAAGCATCTTGTCATTGAAGTCCGCGGAAGTGGCGAAAAGCATCGTCGCATTGCCGCGGATATTCGCTTTGCAGGTCGTCAGCTGCGCCGCCTTGCGGGCCTCGCTTAAGGCCGGCAGGAGGATCGCGATGAGCAGCGCGATGATGGAGATGACAACAAGCAACTCGATAAGCGTGAAGGCGCGTCGGTGGGAAGTGAACATAGAGAGCTCCATTAAACTGAATTGATCGATGGGCGGAGAAAACCCGGCCGGCACCGCGAGGCACCGGCCGGGCGAAGGAGGATCCATTGCTTACGGACGCCGGCGGCGCGTCGCGAGCAGGCCGCCCAGGCCCAGCAGCGCGAGGCTGGCCGGCTCGGGCACGTTGGCCGCGGTTCAACCGTGGCCTCGCCCACTGGAAGCTGCAGGATCTCGACGCGGCCTTCGACGACTTCAGCCAGGCGCTGGAGATCGTAC
>JANQKT010000031.1 GCA_028280965.1 Phycisphaeraceae bacterium | reverse complement strand
TGCGTTGCACGGGACGCTGCGCGTCGCCCGCGACACGTGTTATCCTCTCCGCCATGACCACCACGACCGACCGTATCTACAACTTCTCCGCCGGCCCCTGCACGCTCCCCCCGGAAGTGCTCGAAATCGCGTCCCAAGAGCTGCCCAACTACCAGAACAACGGCGCATCGCTCATCGAGATGAGCCACCGCTCCAAGCAGGTCGTCTCCGTCTTCGAAGAGGCGACCCAGGGCGTCCGCGACATGCTCAGCGTGCCCGAAGACACACACATCCTCTTCCTCGGCGGCGGCGCGACCTTCCAGTTCGGCATGATCCCGATGAACCTCCTGCACGGCGGCAAGACCGCCGACTACACCCATTCCGGCGCGTGGGCCAAGAAGGCCATCGCGGACGCCAAGGCCGTCGGCAACGTCAACCTCGTCTTCGACGGCACCGACACCAACTACATGACCCTGCCAGACCCCGCGAGCGTGCAATCCAGCGACGACGCGGTCTACCTGCACCTGACCAGCAACGAAACCATAGGCGGCGTGCAATGGAAAGACTTCCCGGACGTGGATGTCCCACTGGTCGCGGATATGTCGAGTGACATCATGTCGCGCCCGATCGACCTCGGGAAGTTCGGCCTCATCTACGCCGGCGCCCAGAAGAACATCGGCCCGGCCGGCTGCGCGCTGGTGCTCATCAGGCAAGACATCGTCGATCAGTGCCCAGGCAATCTGGTCAATTATCTGAACTACACGAACCACGTAAAGGGCCAGTCGATGGCCAACACCCCGCCGGTGTTCCAGGTGTACATGATCAAGCTGGTGATGGACTGGCTCAAAGCCAAGGGCGGCATCGCGTGGGCACAAGACCAGGCCGAGCAACGCGCCAAGATCCTGTACAACGCGATCGGACGCAACAGCGGCTTCTACAAGTGCCCGGTGGATGCGAACTATCGCTCACTCATGAACGTCGTGTTCACCACGCCAAGCGAAGACCTAGACGCCGCATTCGTCAAAGAGGCCGGTGAACAAGGCATGTCCGGCCTGAAAGGCCACCGCAGCGTCGGCGGTTGCCGGGCGAGCATCTACAACGCGATGCCGGTCGGAGGGGCCGAGGCGCTGGCGGGCTTTATGGATGACTTTGCGGCGAAGAATGGGTGAGGATCAAGGCAGCGCGTCGCTTCACCACAGAGGCACAGAGGGCGCAGAGATCACAGAGCAAGGCATAACTTGGATCGCCGGCGTCGATGGGTGTAAGGGAGGCTGGTTTCGTATCTGCCTGAATCTGCAGACCAACGAACTACGATTCAATGTGATTCAGCAAGTAACCGATCTCTACAAGCTCACGCCTTCGCCTTCAATTATTGCAATCGACATGCCGATTGGACTATCTGATTGCAATCCAAGAGCTTGCGATAAAGAGGCAAGGGCTAGCCTTGGCCCCAGACGGAACAGCGTTTTCCCGGCGCCAATCCGGCCTGCATTAACAGCTTCCACTCATGCCGAAGCCTCAGCCATCACCGAATCGATCAATGGCAAACGCATCAGCGCCCAGGCCTGGGGTATCTACCCAAAAGTCAAAAGTGTTGACGAAGCACTTGGCAAACACAAAGAGCTCCGATCAATCCTCTTCGAAGTTCATCCCGAGATTAGTTTTTGGGCTTGGAACAAACGGCAGCCGATGGCATTCGCCAAGAAGAGGGGTGAAGGACAAACCGAGCGAATCACATTAATCGAACAATGGCTAGGCCCTAAGGTTGTTGACCAGGCAAGGAGCCGTTTTAACAAAACGCTAGTTGCGAACGATGACATTACGGACGCATTCGCTGCTCTTTGGTCAGCAAACCGAGTACCACAGGGAGAAGCTCAAACACTCCCTGAATATCTTGAAACAGACTCGACTGGTTTGCCTATGCAGATTGTTTATTGACTCTTAGCTGCCTTGCTCCGTGTTCTGCACGCCTCTGTGCCCCTGTGGTGAAGCAAAGCCTCGCCTTACCCTGAATCAATTCGACTCAATCACCCCGTAAACCTCTTCAACCA
The DNA here is from genome assembly GCA_028280965.1 of Phycisphaeraceae bacterium. Taxonomy (GTDB): domain Bacteria; phylum Planctomycetota; class Phycisphaerae; order Phycisphaerales; family Phycisphaeraceae; genus JAHQVV01. The sequence goes on along the minus strand of JANQKT010000031.1, from coordinate 3,236 downwards.
CCTCTACAAACTTCACCAGTTCCAAGTGCTTCGGCTTCGCGAACTGGTGTTCGACGAAGTGATTGAACAGCTCGATCAGCGGGTCATAAAACCCGTCCGGGTTGACCACGATCAGCGGGCGGTCGGTGTAGCCGAGGATCTTCAGGACTAAGATTTCGGCGAGTTCTTCGAGGGTGCCGAAGCCGCCGGGCAGGACGACGAAGGCGTCGGCGCGTTCGTCCATGACCTGCTTTCGCTCGCGCATGGTCTGGGTGACGATCAGCTCGTCGGCGTTGTGGTAGGCGATCTCGGCGGTGGTCAGCGATTCGGGGATGACGCCGACGACCTGCCCGCCGTGCTCATGGACGGCGCGGGCGCAATCGCCCATGAGCCCGACGCTGCCCCCGCCGTAGACGAGCTGGTCGCCGTGAGTGGCGATGAGCCGGCCCAAGTCCTTCGCCGGCCGACGGTAGGCAGGGTCGATGTGGTCCGAGGACGAGCAGTAGACGCAGATGGATCGCATGGGGGTGAGGTCTGGGGTTATTTCACATAGCCCCGGGCGGAAGCCCAGAGCCAGCGGCAACAGAGCGCATTTGCGTGCTGCCCAAGCTCGTATATCCCGGCTCCGGGCTTCCGCCAGGGGCTATGGAACAGACATGCTAACGTGATCTCTGTTTGTTGCTCGTGCGTAGAGACGAGCATGACCGATGCGACAGGTTCTGTAGATCACGGCGAATTAAACAACACGCCGATGCCCAGCCGTTCGGCGATGTTGTGCTGGCTGTTGGGCCTGATTGTGTTCGGCACGGTCGGCCTGAGTGTGCTCGGGCTCGCGGGGCGGTACGGATGGCTGTCGGACCTCTGCAACCATTTCCGCTTCCAATACGTGCTCGTGCTCGGTGTGACCACCATCGGCCTCGTGTTGCTGCGGTCCTGGCGGGTGGGTCTGGTTTCACTCACGGGCTTGACCATGAATCTTGCGCTGGTTGCCCCGCTTTATGTCGGGGCTTCTGACTCCGCCGAACTCCACCCCGATGCGCCTCGCTTGCGGGTGATGCACTTCAATGTCAACACCACGAACACGAACAAAGACGGCGTCATCGGCGAGATCCTCACAAGTAAGCCCGACATCGTCTTTGTGCAGGAAGTCAACGATCGGTGGCTAAGTGCGTTGGAGCAGGGGCTCAAGGGGTACGAGCAGGTCGTATCCGCGCCCCGAACCGACAACTTTGGGATCGCCTGCTATGCCCGCGTCGATGACGTCGGTGAGTCTTACACCAACCCGCTTTCGATTGATTCGGCACACCGCTTTGATCCGACTGACGGGATCGCGCAGGTGCCCGTGATCGAGGTAATGGGGCGGTTTGATGGTCGGCCGATCGCGCTCTTGAGCATCCACCCGGTCCCGCCTGTCTCGGCGGAATACCACCGGGCACGCAACGCGACGATGCGGGCGGCGGGCGAATGGGCCGCGGGTCAGGACGCGCCCTGCATCGTCGTCGGCGACTTCAACGCGACGCCCTGGTCCGCGGCATTCGTTGAGCTGGCTGACACCGGCGGGCTGGTCAATTCCCAACGCGGCTACGGTCGGGCCCCGACCTGGCCGGCCGGGGCGTCGTCCCTGGGCATGATCCCGATCGACCACCTGCTGCACCGCGATGAGCTCGTCACAGCCGAGCGAACTGTGGGGGCGGCGAACGGCTCGGATCATCGGCCTTTGGTTGTGGAGTTGGGCTGGGGTGCGGAGGATTGAGTCTTGGGGTGAGTTTTCTGGGCAGACGATCCCAGGGCATTGACGCTCTCAGGGCTCACGGCAATGCCGTGGGCATATGAGGAGTCACGACGTGCTTTTGACCGGCTCAGCGATTGCCAAACGGGCTTGGTTTCGCTAGGCTTAGCGATTCGGTATTCGCTCGCTCGGATGAGGAGTTTGGCTTGTCACAGCTCACGGCCTGGTCACCGTTTTTCCAGTCGAAAGCACGGATGCGGGGGAGATCGCTCCAGTTGGCGAAGAAGGTGCGACGCCTGCCCCCGGAAGACGGGGAGCTGGTCCGCGCGGAGGTCGATGGCGAGCAGACCGTGACGGTCAGCGTCAAGCAGGAGGCGAACAAGGCGGTGATCGAGTGCGACTCGCCGCAGGCGGCGGAGGGCGTGTTCTGCGAGCACATCTGGGCGACGCTGCTGCACGTCATGCACGAGCCGTCGGGCCCGGGCGCGGGGCTGGATGAGATCATCAAGCTCAAGCCGCAGCCGCCGAAGGCGCGCAAGCGCGCGGGCGAGGCGCGGGCGCTGCGCAACGGCAGCGAGCCAAAATGGATGGGCCGGCTGGCGATGCTGCGCCCCTCATCGGTGGATACGCAAGACCAGGTACAGAACGTGTTCCCCGTCCAGCGGCAGGTGTGCTATGCGGTCTTGCCGCGCGTCAGCCAACGGCACAACGGGCTGGTCATCGAGCTGCGCCAGCGCGTCGCGACGGGCACCGGCTGGGGCAAGCCCAAGCCGTTGAAGGTTTCCGCGGACATCGTCGCGTCGTTGACCGACCCGCGCGACCGGGAGATCTGCTCGCTGCTCCTGGGCGCAACATGGGTGACCGAGCACGAGGCGAGCGATACGTGGACGGTGACGCGCAGCCACGCGATGTACCGCGTGCCGCCGCAGGCGCAGGTCCCGCTGCTGAAGCAGATGATCGCGACTCGGCGTTGCTACATCGACGACCCCGAAGCGCCGGAAGAGAAACTCAGTGCGATTGTCTGGGACGACGGTGCCGACAGCCCGGGGGCAGGCGAGGGCCCCTGGACGCTGCACCTGCACGCGGTGTATGACGAGGATCAGCTGCTCGACCTCAACGGCGAGCAGGAGCAGCCGAAAGAAGACGAATCGCAAACTGATCCGGGAGAGCGCGAGAAGCGGCTGCAAGAACTCGCACGCTCGGTTGAGGCGGCGGGGACAGGCTTCTTTGACGGTGACGAAGAGGAAGAAGCCGTTGACGACGCCCCGCGCGATCTGCTCGTCGATCTGCAAATGCGACGCGGCGGCCGGCGCGTGCCGATCGAGGCGCCCCAGCTCGTGCTCGGCGGGCCCAACGGCCTGGTCATCCACGACGGGCGCGCCGCGGCGTTCGACGACCGCGAGGCATGGCGGTGGGTCAGCCAGTTCCGGGATGGGCGCTACACCGACGACGCGACCGAGCGCTCGGTCATGCGTATCGAGGCGGACCAGGTCGAGAAGTTTTTAGACCGTCTGTACCTGCTGCCGCA
>JANQKT010000026.1 GCA_028280965.1 Phycisphaeraceae bacterium | reverse complement strand
CGCCAGGGCCGCGCGCCGTCGTGGCCGTGCGTCTTGCGCATGTGGATCACCGTCGGCACCTCTGGCCCGTTGTCCGAGCAGAACACGACGAGCGTGTTGCCCGCGACGCCGGCGTCTTCGAGCGTCTGCATCAGCTCGCCGACGATCCAGTCCATCTGGTAGATGAAGTCGCCGTGCGGACCGGCGGTGGTCTTGCCACGGAACGGCTCGGCGGGGATGGACGGCAGGTGGACCGCCTGCATGGAATGCAGCAAGAAGAACGGCTGGCCGGGCTTCGCTTTGGTGTGCTCGCGGATGAACTGCCGGCTCTTGTCGAGGAAGACCATATCGACCTCGGAAGCATCGAAACCCGGCGCGGCCAGGCCGGGGCGGAAGTCGTTGGTGTACGGGTTCTTCGGGTAGGGCGACTTGTCGATGACGCCGGTCGGCGGGACGGGGATGCGGTCGCCGTCGATGTAGGCGTACAGCCAGTCGGTCGTCGGGCAGCAGGCGGTGCCGTAGAACACATCGAAGCCGTGGTCGAGCGGCCCGCCGTCGATCCGCCGGTTGTAGTCGATACGCCGGGCCGCGTCGAGCCCGCCCCGGTGGATCGGCTCGCCGGCGGAATCGTAGAACGTCATGCCGATGTGCCACTTGCCGAACGTCGCGGTGCGGTAGCCGGCGTCGCGCAGCAGCTCGGGCAGGGTCAGCAGCTCGTCCTTGATCAGAGACGGCCCGCCCGCGCCGGTGAAGACGGTCGTCTTGCCGCCGCGGAAGCACATCCGGCCGGTGAGCAACGAGTAACGCGTCGGCGTGCAGACGGTCGAGGGGCTGTGTGCGTCGGTGAAGCGCATGCCCTGCGCCGCGAGCGCGTCGAGGCTCGGCGTCGAGACCCTCGACTCGGGGTTGTAGCACGACACGTCGCCGTACCCCAGGTCGTCGGCGAGGATGATGAGGATGTTCGGCGGGGGCGCCGGCGTCGTTCGGCAGCCGACGAGCGAAAGCACGCAGAGCAGGTAACCGAGCGCGACCAGGCCTCGAAGGACAGGCATTACAGCATTGTGTTGCCGGGCCGGGCGCTTGTCAAAACCATTGAAAAAGCCCGCGCTCATTGAGCGTGGGCTCCGTGATCAATCCGTTCTACGCTCAATAGATCACGCCTTGAGCTGCGGCCGGTGCTTCTCGGGCCAGTCCACGTGGAACTTCTTGCCGCGCGGCTGGTCGACGCGCTCGTAGGTGTGTGCACCGAAATAGTCGCGCTGGGCCTGGAGCAGGTTGGCCGGGAGCGTCGCGGTGCGGTAGCCGTCGTAGTAGGCCAGCGCCGCGCCGAACGCGGGCACGGGGATGCCGTACTGCGCCGCCAGCGCGATGACCTTCCGCCAGTTCTCCTGGGCCCCGTGTAGCGCCTTCTTGAAGTACGGGTCGAGCATCAGGTTCTGCAGCTTCGGGACCTTCTCGTACGCATCGGTGATCTTCTGCAGGAAGCGGGCGCGGATGATGCAGCCCCCCCGGAATATTTTTGCAATTTCTCCGAAGTTTAATTTCCAGTCGTACTCGTTCTGCGCCTCGGCCATGAGCTGGAAGCCCTGGGCGTAGCTCACGATCTTGCTGCAGTACAGCGCATCGTGGATCGCTTCGAGCAGCTTCTTCTTGCCCTTCATCTGCTTGGGGATCTTCGGGCCCTTGAGCTTCTTGCTCGCCTTGACGCGCTCGTCTTTGATCGCGCTCAGGCACCGGGCGAACACGGCCTCGGCCATCGCGTTCGCGGGCATCCCTAAGTCCAGCGCGTTCTGGCTGGTCCACTTGCCTGTGCCCTTCTGGCCAGCGGTATCGAGCACGACATCGACAAACGCCTTGCGTTTATTCGTAGGGTCTTTCTGCTGGAGGATGTCGGTGGTGATCTCCATCAGGAAGCTGTCGAGCACGCCCTGGTTCCACTTGCCGAAGACCTTGGACATCTCCGCGGGCTTCATCTTCAGGAGCGTCTTCATCAGGAAGTACGCCTCGCAGATGAGCTGCATGTCGATGTACTCGATGCCGTTGTGGACCATCTTGACGTAGTGGCCCGCGCCGTTGGCGCCGATGTAGGTCGTGCAGGGCTCGCCTTCCTTCAGCGTGACCGGGTTCTTGGGGTCGTTGCGCTCGATGGGCTTGCCGGTTTTTTTGTCCACCTTTGCGGCGATGGCCTTCCAGATCGGTTCGAGCTGTTTCCAGGCCTTCTTGTCCCCGCCGGGCATCAGGGACGGGCCGAACCGCGCGCCCAGCTCGCCGCCGGAGACGCCGGAGCCGAAGAAGCAGAAGCCCTGCTCGGCGAGCTCTTTCTCGCGCCGGATCGTCGCGTTCCAGTTCGAGTTGCCGCCGTCGATGATGATGTCGTCCTTGTCGAGCAGCGGCAGCAGACCCTCAACGACCTTGTCCACCGCGTCGCGGTCGCTGGGCAGCACCGCGGTCGATTTGACCAGCAGGATGATCTTCCGCGGTCGCTTGAGCGAGGCGACGAAGTCCTTGAGCTCGGCGTAGCCGATCACGCGCTCGGCGGACGGCTCCTCGGCGTGGTTCTTCTTGATGAACTCGTCCATCACCGACGTCGTGCGGTTGTACACCGCGACGGTGTAGCCGTGGTCGGCCATGTTCAGGACGAGGTTCTGGCCCATGACGGCCAGACCGATCAGGCCGATGTCGCAGGTCGCGTCAGACATGTTGTTGCTCCAAATCGTGTTGAACCACGGAGACACAGAGGCCGCAGAGCTCAGACTCAGGCCTCCGTGTGCGCTGCGTCTCCGCGGTCAATCGTTTGATGACTCGGCAACGCTGCCGAAGAAGCCAGTTTATTCAATCTGCCGCGAGCCTGCCTTTTGTCAGCGTCACCACCCGATCCCCCGCGTCCGCGACCGTCCGGTCGTGTGTGACCATCGCGATCGTCTGGCCTTCGCGGTGCAGCTTGCGGAACAGGTCCAGGATCGAGCCGGCGGTGTCGGCGTCGAGGTTGCCCGTCGGCTCATCGGCTAGAAGCACGCTCGGGCGGTTCACCAGCGCCCGGGCGATGGCGACACGCTGGCGTTCCCCGCCGGACAGCTTCGCCGGGCGGTGGGTGAGCCGGTCCTTGAGGCCGACGCGGTCGAGCATCTCCTTCGCCGTCCGGTGCGCCGCCTTGCGCCTACCCGGCCAGCCGAGGACCGAGCTGCCCAGCATCGAGCCGATCAGCACGTTCTCGAGTGCCGACAATTCCGGCAGCAGGTGATAAAACTGGAAAACAAACCCGGCGTGCCGGTTGCGGTAGCGGTCCAACCGGCCCCCGCCGAGCGTGAAGATGTCCGTGCCGTTGAACACGACCGAGCCGGAGGTGGGCCGGTCCAGCCCGCCGAGCAGGTGAAGCAGGGTTGATTTGCCCGAACCTGATCGGCCGAGGATCGACAGCCACTCGCCCTCGCGGATCGACAGGTCCACGCCGCGCAGGACATGCAACTCGCGTCCGGCCTCGTGGAAGGAGCGTTTGAGGTTGCTCGCCTGGATGATGGCCTCACTCATACCGCAGCGCCTCCACCGGGTTGAGCCGTGCGGCGATGACCGCGGGGATGATCGCGCCCAGGACGCTGCTGATGACTGCGCCGGCGCCGATCGCGAGGACCTCCGGCCAGTAGACCTGGTCGGGGATCTTCTCGAAGAAATACAGCTGCGGGTCCCACATCCGCCAGCCGATCTCGTTGTCATAGCCGGAGATCGCCGGCAGGCTGATCGCGGGGAAGGCGTAGTAGGCGGCCGCCATGAGCGCGACGAAGACGCCGAGGAACAGGACGATGCCCGCGCCGAGGCTGAAGTCGCGTTTGCGGTTGGCGGCGGCGACGCCGATCGCGAGCCCGAGCGCGACCACGGCGGCTAGCACCGCCGAGCCGATCAGCGTCGCCAAGCGATTCGCCAGCGCTTCCTGCAGGTTGTTGAGGTTGGTGACGGTGAACCAGGCCAGCCAGACGCCCAGCCCCGCGCCGATCACGCCGATCGCCAAGCCGTAGACCAGGAACAGCCCGAGCACGCCGGTCGACGGCGCCCCGATCGCGCGCAGGACACCGATGTCGCGTGTCTTCTCAAGGACGATCATGTAGAACGTCGTCGCCACCATGATGATCGCGACGATCGAGATGATCACGAACAGGAACGTGACCATGCCTTTCTCGTTCTTGACCGCGCCCAGCAGCGTGCCGTGCACTTCTTCCCAGGTCTCGACCCTGAGCAGCACGCCGTCGCGCTCGCGTGAAAACGCGCTGACGACCTGCTGGCACGCGTCGTGCAGTTCAAGGTCGCTGACGCCGTCCGCCGCCTTGACGTAGATGTGCGTGCAGCGGGCGTCGCGGACCACCGCCTCGCCGCCGAGGCCGGTCACCTCGTCGAACGCGGTGAACTCCTCGATGCGGTGCATCTGGAGCTGCTTCTGCAGCCAGTCGAAGGGCACGAACATGACCGCGCTGTCCGCCTCGTAGAAGCCGGACTTGAACTCGTTGACGACGCGGATGCGCGGCTGGCTGACGTCCAGCGGCTGGCCGGACTCGGAGAAGACGGGCATGGCTAGTGTGACCGACCCGCCGACGAAGCTGTTGTCGAAGATGTACGAGCCGTCCTTCTGGCGCAGCTGCACCGGGTTGAGCGCCACGCCGATCACCGCGCCCGGCTGATCGCCGGCGGGCAGCGCGGGGTTCCGATAGAGCAGCGGGAGGCGCAGGTGCTTGCCCGCGTCCCCCAGATCGACCTCCGCCCGGCTGCGCGGGCCGCCAGCCGCGCCCAACGGTGAGGCCTTGTACCGCTCGAGCATGTCGTCCGCCGACCACAGCAGCGTGTCGTCGTACGGCACGACCCGGTTGTACGCCCGCGGGTCGATGCCCTGCACCAGGACCTCGCGCGTGATCGGGAAGTTCAGGTCCCCGAACGTCACCGACGCCGGCGACGCGATCGCGGGTGTCGCCAGCTCGACCTCGTCCAACTCCTCCAGCCGCTCGACAAGCTCTTCGTACCCGCTGAACCCCGTCAGCGACGGCGACTGGATCACCACGTCCGGCGTGAGCTGCTTCGCGGTGGACTGCATCAGGTCCAGGAACCCGCCCATGACCGACGCGACGATGATCACCATCGCCGTGCAGATCGTCACCGCCACCGCCGCGAACAACGGCGCGAGCTTCCGGCGGAGGTACTTGGAGATGAGCAGGAGCTTGTACATGGTTCGGTTATTGAACCACAGAGACACGGAGGGCACTGAGGTCTGAAGAAGATTTTAGTGTGCGATCCGTTTGATGCCTTCCTTGAGGACCGGGACATTGAAATTGATGAGCAGAGCCAGTTTATGGCCGGTGGCTTTGAGGTAGGAGATCGCTTGCGCGGTGTGGATCGGGTGGAGCTGATCGGCCGCTTTCAATTCAAGGATCAGCTTGTCCTCAACCAGGAAATCGAGCCGGCCCTCACCAATCGCTTCGCCCCGGTAGCTCAGTGAAACCGGCGCTTCCTGCTGGAACGGAATCCTACGGTGACGCAGCTCGATCGCCAACGCCTTGCCATAGGTGGCTTCAAGAAACCCGGGTCCCAACGCCCGATGAACTTCAATCGCAGCCCCGATCACTTGCTCGGTCAACTGATTCATCCCCGGCTCATTCATACCTCAGTGCCCTCTGTGCCTCTGTGGTTCAATCAATCCCCGCCTTGAGGCCGCATCAGCGGGAAGAGGATCACATCGCGGATCGACTGGGCCCCGGTCAGCATCATGACCAGCCGGTCGATGCCCAGCCCGATCCCCCCCGCCGGCGGCATGCCGACGCGCAGGGCCTCGAGGAAGTCCTCGTCGATCTGCTGCTGCTCCTCCTCATCCCCGACCTGCTCGCGGAAGTGGTGCTCCTGGATGTCGGGGTCGTTGAGCTCGGTGTAGCCGGGGCTGATCTCGACGCCGTTGATGGCGAGCTCGTAGACATCCGCGAAGTAGTCGTCGTCCCTGCACCGCCGAGCGAGGGGGATGATGACGCCCGGCACGCGGGTAACGAAGCAGGGGTCGATGAGCGTGGGCTCGATGAGCTTTTCGTAGACCTCGGTGAGCTGCTCTGCAGGTGATAAACCTTTAAGCCTTTGATGAACATCCCATACTGCCTCCGCCCCCAAATGCTCAAGCTGTTTTCTTATTTCCTCCACATCACGGCCCGTATCTTTCGCCCAAACTGAAAATGCTTCATCAGATGTAATTTGTTCAGCAAGTGTTTCCCCGGATTGCTTCATTGAGTCAGTCAACTCATTCAGGCTGGATACAGGTAGAGGTGTTTTTTCAAATCTCCATCCTGTACGCTCTTCCACCAACTCTGTCATCGAGACCCGCCGCCACGGCCGGGTCAAGTCGATCGTGCGCGTGACATTGCCGCTTGCATCCTTGTGCTCGATCTTCAGCGTGCCGATCACCTCCTCCGCGACCGTGCAGACCATATCCTCAACGAGATCGGCCATCGTCTCCCATGAGCCGTACGCGTCGTAAGCCTCGAGCATGGTGAACTCGGGGTTGTGGCGGGGGCTGACGCCCTCGTTGCGGAAGTTGCGGTTGATCTCGAAGACCTTGCGCATCCCGCCAACCAAGAGCCGCTTGAGGTAGAGCTCGGGGGCGATGCGCATCGTCAGCGGCAGGTCGAGCGCGTTGTGGTGGGTTTTGAAGGGTCGGGCCGCGGCCCCGCCGTGCAGGGCCTGGAGCATCGGGGTCTCGACCTCCATGAAGCCCTTGGAGCGGAGGTAGTCGCGCATCGCGTCGATGATCTGGATGCGCTTTTTCATCACGTCCATGACCGGCGGGTTGGTGTGCAGGTCCACGTACCGCTTGCGGTAGCGCGTCTCCGGATCGGCCAGGCCGTGGTGCTTGCCCGGCGGGAGCGCAAGGGACTTGGTCTGGAAGCAGAAGCCGGATTGCAAAGGATCGGGCTCTGACGATTCGCCCGCACCCGCTGGAGCGGGTAAGGCCGTGGCCCAGACCGTGAGCTCGCCGGTGTTGGTCTTGCCCAGCGCGCCGCGCACGGCGACGATGTCGCTCAGGTCCGTCGCCTTGGCGATCTTGAACGCGGGTTGGCCGACGGACTTCTTGCTGACCGCGACCTGAAGGTCGCCGGTGTCGTCCCGCAGCGACATGAAGATCAGATTGCCCATCACCCGGTGCTGCATCACGCGGCCGGCGACAGATACGACCTTGCGATCATCCGGCACATCGGGCAGTTGGTCTTCCGCGGTGCCCGCTTTCTTCGCCTCACGCAGCGCAGCATCGGCGGCGCGGTGCGCTTCGTCCGCAGCGGCGTCATACGCGGCCCGCGCCTCGGCGAGCGAGACCAGCCCGTCGATCCGCCGGCCGTATGGGTCGATCCCGAACTCCTCGCGCAGCCTGTCACGCTTGCGGCGGCGGTCGGCGAGCAGCTTCTCCCGGCCGGACTCGGTCGCTTCGGGGGCTTCGGAGGCTTGTTCCGCGTCGGTTGTACTTCCGGGGGGCTTGGTCATGGTCTGCGTGTTGTACCTGATCTCGGGATAGAAAAAACCCCGCTCATGGGCGGGGCTTGATGGGTGCGTTCATGCTGTCACCGGAGTGACACCGGGCCTATTCCGCCGATGCTTCGGCGGCCTCAGCGGGGGCCGCGGCCTGGGCCCGTTTGGCGGATTCAGCGGCCGACTCCGCCGCCGCCGTCTCGCGGGCGCCCAGCGTCTCCAGGCCCCGCCGCCGGTCACGCAGGCGCCGCTCCTTACCCCCACGG
>JANQKT010000020.1 GCA_028280965.1 Phycisphaeraceae bacterium | reverse complement strand
AGCAGGCCGCCACCCTTGTTGGTTTCCCGGGCCGCCAGTTCCAGTCCAAGGCGCGCCTGCTGGCCGAAGCGCACCCGCCCGCCGGAAAGCGGCAGGATCACACCGACATGCGCAGGCTGGGCACGTGCGATGGGCGGGGCGGCCAGCGCCAGCCCTGCAGCACATGCACCGGTCAACAGGGTCCTGCGGCGAATTCGGAATCGGGCTGCCGGCATGCCGGTTGTCATCGTGCGGTCGGACATAATGGACACCTCCCGTGGTCCCCACAGTCGTAACCCCTCCCCGGTGCCGAAACAAGGCGATCGGTCAAGCGCACCCGCGGCTGGATTCTCAATCCGACATCGGGCTTGATGTCGGTATCACGCGCTCAATGGAGGATATCGATGTCGGCAACGGAACTGCTGGGCTATGCGGCGATCAGCATTATGGTGGCCAGCTATGCGATGGAGAAGGCCGCTCCCGTCTTTGTCGCGATCTTCGCGCTCGGCTGCGCCATGGCTGCCGTCTACGCTTATCTGATCGCCTCTTACCCTTTCGTCGTCGCCGAGGGCATCTGGGCCGCGGTGGCGACACGCCGCTGGCTGGTGGCGCGCCGGTCCGGCTGAGCCCACCGAAAACCCGCGCGCGGCACGCCGCACGCGGGTGGTTATTTATTGCGGGCGGACGGCGTCGACCGTTCCCTGGACGAACGCCACGAGCTTGGCAAGATCCTCCTCGGTCAGCTTGTCGGCAAAGGACGGCATGCCTCTGTCAACCGCCGCCCCGTCGAGAACCCAGGCCTTCATATTGGTGAGCACGTCAGCCGTGGAATAGCCGAGATTGGGGACGTTGCCGCCATTGTTCACTCCGGGAACGCCGTGACAGAACAGGCAGTTGGCGACGTACAGGCCAACCCCTTCCGCCACATGGTCCGGATCATAGGGCACACCCGCCACCAACTCGGTCCGGTCGGACATTTCGGCCATCGGGATCTCGCCGGTGCCGCCGCGCTTGAACGTGAAGACCCGGCCGGGTCCTACCTTGTCCGTCGCCCGCTGCATGATGCCGTAGACGCCGCCCCATCCGACCGCGATGGTCACGAACTGCTCGCCGTCATGTTCCCAGGTCATCGGAGCCGCGACGACGCCCGACGTCACCGGGACCTGCCAGAGCAATTCCCCGGTCGAAGCGTTGTAGGCGATGAACCGGCCATCGGCGGTTCCCTGGAAGACCAGGTTTCCGGCAGTGGTCAAGGTTCCGCCGTTCCATGGCGAGATGTATTCGGCCCGCCAAACCTCCTTTTGCGCGACCGGATCCCAGGCCAGCAGATGTCCGAAGGGCGTCGCCTCGGGCGCCACTTCGTTGAAGAAATAGCCCAGGTTCCATCCGACGCCCGACATGGTCGAACCGGGCATGTGCCTGTTGAGCTCCCAGGCCGGATCGGTGGTTTGCACAAGCGGAATGCCCTGGGCCGGGATGTAGACCAGCCCGGTCTCGGGATTGTAGCTCATCGGGTGCCAGTTATGGGCGCCATAGGCCGAAGGAATGGTCTCCCACGGACCGGTCTTGGCGCGTGCGCCTTCGGCTTCGATGGGCCGTCCGTTCTCGTCATAGCCGGTCGCCCAGGTGACCTCGACGAAGGGTTCGGCGGAGAGGAACTCCCCGGTCTCGCGATCGATGACGTAGAAGAACCCGTTCTTCGGAGCCTGCATCAGGACCTTGCGCACCGCGCCATCGAGTTCGAGATCGGCGAGAATAATGTGCTGGGTCGAGGTATAGTCCCAGGTGTCTCCGGGCGTGTTCTGGTAATGCCAGACATAGTCGCCGGTGTCCGGGTTCAGGGCGACGATCGATGCTAGGAACAGATTGTCACCGCCGGCCGGCGAGCGCAGGTGGCGGTTCCAGGGGCTGCCATTGCCGACCCCGATATAGAGAAGGTTCAGGTCCGGGTCGTAGGCCATCGCGTCCCAGACCGTTCCGCCGCCGCCGGCTTTCCAGTATTGCGCCGACGGATCCCAGGTCTCGGCGGCCATTTTCATGGCATCGTTCTCGAAGGGCTTGGTCACGATCAACGACGACACGGGGACCAGCCTGGCTAACGGCACCAACGTCCTGGCGAGCAACAACCTGACCTGGTCCAGCGGCAGCAACGCCATCATCGGCGACACGGGCTACGGCGGGCTGACGGTCGCCGACGGCTCGGACTTCCTCATGCGCCAGGTCTTCGTCGGCAACACCGCGACCGGCATCGGCGAACTGACGCTGACCGGCGCCGGCACTCTCGCCCGCGCGTCGCTGAACAGCAACACCGGTGTGTTCACCATCGGCCGTTTCGGCGGCATAGGCACGGCCCACGTCCTCGCCGGCGCGCAGATGCTGACAACTTCCACCGGCGCCAACGACATCTGGGTCGGCGGGCACAGCGACGACAACGACGAAGGGGACCCGGTCATCACATCGACGGGGACCCTCAATGTGGACGGCGCCGGCTCCTTCGTCGAGACCGAGGACCTCAACGTCGGGGTCTTCGGCGGCACGGGCTTCCTCAATATCACCAACGCCGGGAACGTCACGCTTACCGACGGCAGCAGCCCGGACGTGTCGTTTGGGAGCAATGGCGTCAACGGCGCGGTCGGGCAGGGCTTCGGCGTCGTCGATGGCGACGGCTCGCTGCTTAATGCACGGGCCATCCTCGTCGGCAACAGCGGGGTCGGCACACTGGCCGTCAGCGATGGCGGGGAGGCGCGCACACGCATCGACTCATCGACACCGAGCAATATCACCATCGGCAACAGCGCGGGCGGTTTCGGCAAGGCCGCGGTCTATGGATTCGCTTCCGATACGGTTACGCCATCGTTGATTGACAGTGAAGACAGCCTCATCGTTGGCAACGCCGGGCTCGGCATCCTCAATGTGGGCCTGGACCTCGCGGACAACCCCGTCGGCAGCGGGGCGCTGCAGGTCGATCTGAACCTTATCATCGGCGAGGACGCAGGCAACAACACAAACAACAGGGTCGTGGTCAGCGGCCCGGATGCGACGGTCAACACCGGCGGGTATATCCGCGCCGGCGTCAGCGGCACCGGCACGTTCGAGGCCCGCGCCGGCGCAACAGTCACCGTCGGCGGCGACTTCAGCGCCGGGACCGGCCCCGGCGGAACCGGCACGATCCTCGTCGATGGCCCGGGCACGACCGTCACGTCGGCGACCTCCTTCGTCGGTAACGGCAACGCCGGCCCGCTCGCTACCGGCGTGATGACGATCAGCAACCAGGCCGTCTTCACCATGACCGGTTCGACCAACGGTGTCCTGACACTCGGCGACGAAGCGTTCGGCGACGGCACGATCAACGTCACCGGCGCCGGCTCGCTCATCCAGTCCACCGGCGGCACCGCGGAGTGGTGGATCGGCGGGTCCAGCAACGACACCGGCGGGGTCGGCACGCTCAACATCCTCGACAGCGGCCAGGCCATCATGCCCGGCCGGGCCGTGCTGGGCTGGGGCAGCGGCTCCAGCGGCACGATGCTTGTCGATGGGGCGGGTTCGGTCGCCGACGTCAACGGCGACTTCGTGCTCGTCGGTTTTAACGGCACGGGCAACCTCGACGTGACCGATGGGGGGGTGCTCAACGCCGACAACATGTTCGTCGCCGACCAGGCCGGCGCCGCGGGCAGCCAGCTCGATGTTGATGGTGCCGGTTCGGTGGTCAGCCTGCAGGGCCTCTTGCATGTCGGCGATACCGGCCGGGGCGTCGCCAACGTCACCAACGGCGGGGTGCTGAATGTCGCGCTCGGCGGCGCGGGCGACCGGCTGATCATCGGCGACGAGGGCGGGGCCGACGGCTCGACGCTCACGATCGACGGCGCGGGCTCGCGCGTGGACTACTTCGGCACCGACCGCGTCAGCGTCGGGCTCCAGGGCGGGGCGACAAACAACCGCGCGATGCTCAACGTGCTCAGCGGCGGCGTCCTCAATGCCGTGCAACGCGATCAGGCACAGGTCGTCATCAGCAGTGGCTTCCTTATGATTGGTGATGAGGCCGGCAGCCACGGCCAGGTCACGGTCGATGGCCCCGGCTCGCGCATCGATGTGCGTTTCGTGCAGGTCGGCGACGGGACCACCAACTCCAGCGGCATCCTGGACCTGACCAACGGCGGGGTGCTGGCCGCCCTGGAACATGTCGAGGTCGGCGGCAACGGCGCCGCGGTCGGCACGGTCAACGTTGATGGCGCCGGCTCGCAGTTGACGATCGGGGATTACCTCTCGCTGGGCAGCGACCTGCCCAACCAGGGCGCGGCGACCGGTACGATGAACATCGCCGACGGCGGCTTTGTCTTCAATCAGGGCCAGGCCTACATCGGTCACTTCACCGGCAGCTTCGGCACCGCGACGCTCGGCAGCACGGCCGCGACCGACTCGCTGTGGGTGGTTGGCGGCGAGCTGACGATCGCCGGCACCGAGACCTCGTCGCAGACCTCCGGCGCCGGCACGCTCAACGTCAACACCGGCGGGGTCGTCAACATCGCCTCCAACCTCCGCGTGCGCAACCTCGGCGAGGTCAACCTCGTCGGCGGCGAGGTCATCATCGGCGGCGACCTGATCCTCACCGACGCTGGCTCGGATATCAACTTCGTCTTCGGCAAGCTGCGATTCGCCAACCCGGCCGGGCGCACGTTCTCCCCCAACGACCTCGAGCGTATCCTCGAACAAGGCGGCGCCAACCGGCCGACGCTGTTTACGAACATGGAGCTCGCGGTCGACGGCACGGCGACGATCGGCGGGCCGCTGCGCATCCTCGGCGGCACGCTCAGCGTCGGTTCGATCAACCCCGCGAGCGCCGCCAACATCGACTTCGACACCGGTACGCTCAACCTTACCGGCGAGAGCCTCGCCGTCGGGGCCGGCGGCCTGTTCGGCGAAAACCTGACCATCACCGATCGCCAGACGATCAACATGACGCAGAACGCGGCGATCGACAGCGGCTCGGTCCTCACCATCATCGGCGGCTTCAGTTCCGGCGGGCTGACCAACAACGGCGACCTCGTCGTGATCGACACCAGCGCAAGCGGCAAGACCCTTGGTGGACCGGTGAACAGCCCGGTCGGCTCGGCGATCACGCTCATCGGCGACACCACCTTCGCCGGCGATGTCAGCGGAGGCACACACTTCTTCGGGCCCGGCACCGCCAACTTCGCTGCCGACTATGCGCCCGGTGACAGCCCGGCTCAGATCAACTTCGCCGGCGGCGTCGGCTTCGAGTCCACCGCGACACTGGAGATCGAGATCGGCGGCTTCACGCCCGGCACGGAGCACGACCAACTCGTTGTCGCCGGCGATGCGCGGCTGGGCGGTCAGATCGACTTCGAGCTGATCGGCGGCTTCATTCCTACGCTTGGTGATTCGTTTGTTGTGCTGACCAGCGGGGGCCTGAACGGGACCGAATTCGATTCGATCGGTGGACGGTTGATCGGCTCGGGTCTTGGCTTCTCGTTAACCTACACGCCGACGGATGTGATCGCGGTTGTTGTCAACGCGATGCCCGCTGACTTCGACATGGACGGCGATGTGGATGACGCGGATTTCGGCCTGGCCTTTGCCGCCTTCACGGGGCCCAATAGCGGCCCGTCGAGCAACCCTTCAGCGGACCTGGACGGGGATGGCGATGTGGATGACGCGGATTATGGCCTCATGTTTGCCGCGTTTACCGGCCCCGGCCCCGGCGCACCGGCGAACGTGCCCGAGCCCGCCTCGCTGGCCGTGCTCACGGCGCTGCTGGCGCTCGGGATACGTCGTCGGCGGTGAGTCTTGCCATGCCGGGCTGCTGTTCCAGCGCTTGGCGTATCGCCGCGCATTTATCCATCATCTCCTGATACTCGGCGTGAACATCCGAGTCCGCGACGATCCCGCCGCCGGCCCAGACATCAGCCCGGCCGGTGCCGTTGCGCTCGTCCTGCTCGATCATCGCGGTGCGGATCGCGATGCTCAACCGGGCCTGGTTGCCACGGATCATACCGATCGCCCCGCAGTACGGCCCGCGCCGCGCGGGTTCGAGCTCGTCGATGATCTGCATCGCCCGGATTTTCGGTGCGCCGGTGATCGACCCGCCGGGCAGCGTGGCGCGTAAGAGATCGATCAGATCACGGCTGCGGTGGAGCTCCCCCGTGATTGTTGCGACACCGTGGTGCACACTCGGGTGCGATTCGATGGCGCGGCCTTCTTCGACGCGGATGCTGCCGTAGGCGCAGACCCGGCCGAGGTCATTGCGCATCAGATCAACGATCATCGCCAGCTCGGCCCGGTCTTTGTCGCTGTCGCGCAGAGCAGCGGCGGGCAGCGAGCCGGGCCGTGTGCCCTTGATCGGCCGGGTCGTGACGCGTCCGTCGGCATCGCAATCGAGGAACAGCTCCGGCGAGATCGACGCGAGCGTCCGCCTCGGCCCGTCTTCACCAAAGCGTGTCAACTCACAGTAGGCGCCATACCACGCCGGCGAGTGCTCGCACAGCGACGCGTACAGTGCGCGGGTGCTGCCGGAGAATATCGCGCTAAACCGCTGGGCGAGGTTGACCTGGAAGACGTCGCCCGCGGCGATGTAATCGATGATGCGCTGGATGGATCGTTTGACCTGGTCTTTTGGCTGATCGGGTTCGAGCGTAGATGAGTTGTAGAAAGGTTTAGGGTCAGACGTCTGGCCGCCGCTCAGTGTCGGTGTGGAGTGAGTGTATGTACCGTGCGCGGTCCATGCACCGGTCAGGTTGTCGTGGACCAGCCAGCCGTCGCAGCGCTCGAGCTGGAAGTCGGGCCAGCCGCGGTCGGCGGCGGGGTGGCGGGGCAGGTCTTCGATCGATCGACCAAGCTCGTAGCCCAGATAGCCGAGCCAGAGTGACTTGCCCGCATCAGCCTTTAGCAGCCGACGCAGGTCGGTCAATGGGCGATGCCTGATCTCAACATGCTTTGCCAGGGCGCTATCGTGATTATTGAAGCGTGTTCGGCTTTGATGGTGCCGCACCGCCTCGACCGGCTCGGCGAGCACGGTGTAGCGCGACCATCGGGCGTCGGGCCGGGCCGAGTGCAGCATGCACAGCGCGCGGTCCGCGGGCCATCGCCGCAGGACATCCAGCGGGTCAAGCTGCCAGTGGAGCGGGGTGCCGCAGTCAAGCATGGGCGCATGATAGAGCGTTGACGCGTTGCCGGGTCAGGCGGATAGTTCCTGCCCGGTTAGCTTGAGATACGCGTCGGCGAGCGTCGGCCGTCCGAGGCGGAAGCCCGCGGCCCGCTCGCCCAGCGCCCGCGCGAGCGGCTCGATCATCGCTGCGGCTTCGGGGTGCTCGATGTGGACCCGGCCGGATTGCGCGGCAGCACTGTCAAGCCCGATCCGGTCGGCGAACTGCCCACGGATGTCCGCGAGCAACGCCTCCGCGCTCTTTCCAGACGCGGGCGTGACTACCAGCACCTGGCCACCTACGCGCGCGACCAGCGCGCCCGGTGTGTCCACCGCAACCACCTTGCCCCTGCTCATCACCGCGACACGGTCGGCCTGCTCGGCCTCGTCCATCAGGTGCGTCGTGAGCAGCACGGTCAGGCCGGTGTCTTTAACGCGTTTTTTTAGGTCGGCCCAGATATCGCGTTGGATCGCGAGGTCCAGACCGGCAGAGGCCTCGTCCATCATCATCAGCTTCGGCCGTGTGAGCAACGCCTTGGCGATCTCAACCCGCCGACGCATCCCGCCGCTGAACGACTCGGTTGGGTTGTTGATTCGATCTGACAGGCCTAGCGCTTGAAGCGCCTGATTCGCCGCGTCATCGAGTGGCTTGCCGCTGAGCCCGTACATCCGCCCGTGCACGCGCAGGTTCTCAAGTGCGGTCAGCCTGAGGTCCAACGCCGGGTGCTGGAATACGACGCCGAGTTGCTGGCGGACACGGCCTGCATCGGCGGCGATGTCATGCCCGAAGATCTTTGCCGTACCCGCGCTTGATCCGTTATCCGGCTTCGCACCCAGGACTGTCGCAAGGATTTTCAGCAGCGTAGACTTGCCGCTGCCGTTGGGGCCGAGCAGGGCGAACACCTCGCCTGTATTGACTTGAAGATCAACGCCGTCCAACGCCGCGTCGCGCACCGGCAGGGCATGCTTACGCGATGACCGACGGGCGCGGGTCGGCTTGTACACATGGCTTAATCCGCGCACTAAAACGGCCGGCGGTGCCTCAGCACCTGTCGACGAATCAGCTTTTATGGAAGGCGCTGTCGTCATGCGCGGTCGATCAGCATCACGGTCAGCACGACCGGCAGGTAGATCAGCGAGGCGAGGAACAGCCGCCGGGCGTTCTTGCGCGTCGGGCGGAGGACCAGCATGACGCCGAAGGCGAGGAAGCCGAGCCCACAGAGCATCGCTGCGGCGAAGTACCACCTGCCCGCGACGCCGACCGCCGGCACCGATGGCAGGATGCCCAGCGGCAGCAGCAACAGACAGCCGATCAGCGTCTGACGGAACGTGCGCAGGCCCGTCGGGTCGATCACCGGCAGCATCGCGAGGTTGGCCCGGGCATAATCGTCGCGGTACAGCCAGGCGATCGCCAGGAAGTGGGGCACCTGCCAGACAAACATGATCGCGAACAGCAGCCACGCCGCCGGGCCGAGCAGCCATTGCTCGGGCGCGGCCGCGGCGTAGCCGATCATCGGCGGGATCGCGCCAGGAACAGCGCCAACCAGGAGTGCTACCGAACTGCGCCTTTTTAGCGGCGTATAAATCAGGGCGTAGCTGGCGATCGTAAACGCGCACAGCGCCGCGGCCAGATACAAACCAAACACCGCGAGCAACCCGACGCCCGCGACCGTCAACCCCGAGCCGAACCACATCGCCGGCCTTAGCCCGACCCGGCCGGCGGCGAGCGGGCGGTCCTTGGTCCGCTCCATCATCGCGTCGGTGTCGTGCTCGAGCACCTGGTTGAACACACTCGCCGCCATGCACGACAGCGCCGTGCCGACCATCGCGACGAAGAGCGTCAGCCAGGGGAAGGCCGCGCCCGGCGCGACGCCGAGCACAAACCCGATCGCCGCGGTGATGACGACCATGCGCGTGATCCGCGGCTTGGTGAGTGTCTTGTAGTCTGCGAAAGCGCTCGGCGGCTTGACGTACTTTTCGACAGGACCAGCCTCGGCGGGTGCATCGACCGGGTCGAACGGCGAGGGCGTGTACCCGTCGTCTTTGACCGGCCCGTGCTCGAGCGTCCGGGATGTGTCGGCCAGTCGGCTCATCAGGCGGTCGCGGGGCTTCCGGGGTTTGGCGAAGCCGCGGGGCGGGGGGCAGCCGCGCTGTCTTTCGTATCGGCGATCACGGGCGTAGCGGCGTACTCTGCCAAGTGTATCCGAACCGCCAGCCAGGTGGCTACGGCGATCAGCGCCGCGCCCGTCGCCTGGTGCAGCGTCGCCGTGAACGGATCGATCTCACTGAGCACCGTCATCACGCCCAGTGCGACCTGCGTGCCCAACAGCGCCATAAACACTAGCGCCGGGGCGATCACCGCGCCGCGGTCGCCGGCCCGCCGGATCGCCCAGACCGCGACCGTGATGCCGAAAGCGAACACGACATATGCCCCCAGCCGGTGGGCGAAGTGCAGGTGCACATCTCCAGCGGTGACCACGATCTCGCCCTGCGGCGTCCGGTTGGCCACGCCTGAGTCCTTTAACGCCACGCCCATCCGGTCAGCGAAGTACGTGACATAGGCCTGATCGACCGCGTCCTGCGACATCGGCGGGATCACCTGCCCCAGGTGCAGCGGGAAGTCGGGCAGCGCCTTGTCGGCCTTGAAATGCCGCACCGCCGAGCCCAGCGTGAGCTGCACCAGCAGCAGCACCAGCAGCACCCGCACGGCCCACTTGAGCTTCGGCCGAGTATGCGCGGCTTGCCGCTTGGCAATGGTTCCTAATCTAGACAACCAGCTCGGCCCGAGCGCCACCGCGATGACAACCCACGAACAGAGGATCAGCTGCCCGCCGATGCCGTGCACGAACGCCAGCGTCAGCGAGACCTCGGAGACGCGCAGCGCGCCCATGATGCCCTGGCTGATGACCAGCCCGAGCATGACGAGCCCCGAGTACCGCAGCCAGGGCCTGGCGCGTTGCGTGAGCAGCAGCCAGACCGCCATCCCGATCGTCATCATGCCGACGACGTTGCCCTTGAGCCGGTGGCTGTGCTCCCAGCGCGTGCCGAAGTCGTGCCACCACTTCTCCAGCGGCGCTGTAAGGGTGAAGTGGCCGAAGGTCGTGAACCCGTCGGGCACCGCGAGGCCGACATCGTTGCTCGTGACGTGCCCGCCGATGGCGATGAGCGCGAAGGTGGCGAGGATCGTCAGGAGGCAGAACGCCCGCAGCCAGGGCCGGGGTGTGTCGTCGATCGTCGGGCTGGGGTTGTGTGTGCAGTCCATTGCGTCTGCGGGGCATATCGGAAACGCGGCATTATAGCCCCTCCAAACCCCTACGCGGTCCATCCCGAGCCCCGGCAGCCAATGATTGTCCCGGGGGCGTCGGATTCTTATAATGTAGCGCGTGTTCCTGACCCCCGCCATCATCTCGATTACCAACCCCAACCGGTAGGGCGGCGATCGGATCATCCACCTGACCCCGCCGGCCCTGCCATGCAGGGTTTTTTTGTTCCCCCGGAAGTTCCGGAGCATCAAATCCGTCTGATGACGACCCCTGTGCATCGTATCCCCCATCCCCAGGCCCGCCATATGACTACTGCACCGCGCGTTGAGCTTTACGACACCACCCTCCGTGATGGCACGCAGGGGCTGGGCATCGCGCTGACCGTGGTGGACAAGATCAACATCGCCCGCCTGCTCGACGACCTGGGCTTCGACTACATCGAGGGTGGCTACCCGCTCTCGAACCCCAAGGACGTCGCGTTTTTTGAGGAGGCCCGCAGGCTCGAGTGGAAGCACGCGAAGGTCTGCGCGTTCGGTATGACCCGCCGCAAGGGCATCGCCCCGGAAGATGACCCAGGCATGAACGCGCTGGTGAGCGCCGGCGCGCCGGTCATCACGATCGTCGGCAAGACCTGGGACCTGCACGTCGATGAGGTCCTGCGCGTCGATCGCGAGGAGAACCTCGCGATGATCGAAGACTCGATCGGGTTCTGCGCGGGCCATCCGCAGGTCGAGCAGGTGTTTTACGACGCGGAGCACTTCTTTGATGGGTACAAGGCGAACCCCGACTACGCGTTGCAGACCCTCGACGCCGCGGTGCGCGGCGGCGCGACCC
Source organism: Phycisphaeraceae bacterium (assembly GCA_028280965.1). GTDB lineage: Bacteria > Planctomycetota > Phycisphaerae > Phycisphaerales > Phycisphaeraceae > JAHQVV01. The sequence continues at coordinate 8,554 of JANQKT010000020.1, read as the reverse complement.
GGCTGGTCCTATGCGACACCAACGGCGGGTCGCTGCCTGGCGAGGTTACCGAGATCGTGCATGCGGTCAACGAACACATTGCCTCAAGCCCCAGGCCTCAAGCCCCAAGCCTTGCGATCCACGTCCACAACGACGGCGGGCTCGCCGTCGCCAACTCGCTCGCCGCGGTGCAGGCCGGCTGCGTCCAGGTGCAGGGCACGATCAACGGCATCGGTGAGCGCTGCGGCAACGTGGACCTGATCACCATCGCCGCGAACCTCGCGCTCAAGTACAAGCTCGACGTGCTGCGCCCGGGCGCGGTCGGTCGTCTGACCGAGCTGTCGCGCTTCGTCTACGAGGCGACCGGTACGGCGCCCGTGCCCAACCAGCCGTACGTCAGCGACGGCGCGTTCGCGCACAAGGGCGGCATGCACGTCCACGCCGTCCAGCGGATCGCTCACAGCTACGAGCACGTGCCCCCGGAATCGATCGGCAACCAGCGGCATATCCTGGTCAGCGAGCTGTCCGGTGCGAGCAACATCGCCGCGGAGCTGGGCGAGAAGTTCGGCATCGCCGGCGACAAGGCGACGCAGCGGAAGGTGCTCGAGCGCGTGCAGGATTTGGAGAACGCCGGCTACCAGTTCGAGCACGCCAAGGCGAGCTACGAGCTGCTCGTCTATGAAGTGCTCGGCAAACGCCCGGCGGTGTGGGACCTGGACCACTACCGCTGCGTCATCTCAAGGCACGACGGCAACCCGGCGGGGACCGAGGCGACGGTCAAGCTGATGGTCAACGGCCGGGTCGAGCACAACGTCGCGGAGGGCGACGGCCCGGTCAACGCGCTGGACGGCGCACTGCGGGCCTGCCTGCGCCCGCACTACCCACGGATCGACGAGCTGCACCTGGCCGACTACCAGGTCCGCGTGGTCAATCCCTCGGCCGAGTCGGCGGCCCGCGTGCGTGTCACGATCACGTTTGCGGTCAGGTCCGATGATTCGGACCGCGAGACGCGTCTGTTCACCACCGTCGGCGTCGACGAGAACATCATCGACGCGAGTTGGCGGGCGCTCGCCGACGCGATCCAGTACCACTTGATCGAGACGAACGCGACTGTTCAGAGCTCGACACGATAGCCGCGATGCTACGCATCGCCGGTCGCTTACATCGAGAGGAGGTTTGTCGATGAATGAGTCAGAGTTCTGGCCAGCATTGGAATATCGGATCTGCCGGGAGTTTGCCGGCACGCAGGGCGGACGGGACGCAGGTATTTGGTGTGACGGCCTGATCCCGGAAGAGTATCTGATTGCCTTAATGGAGCCCAAGATCATTGGGCGTGTATGGATTTGTAAAGGTTCGGATCAAGAAGAGTGGAAGTTCGTTCTTTTTGTCGTCGGAGAGCCACGATTTGCTGACGAGATCACCTGGAAAGAGCATGTTCCCGCCGATGATGTCACGCATTGGCTGACTTTTGACGAGAAGAACAAGCGTATTGAGATCAATCTTGCAGAAATAGGCAAGCAAGAAGGAGCAGTTTCGAGTGGCGGTTGAAATCATCGATGTTGACTATCAACACTTGGACCACGCCCGCGACTTGGTCGCGTTGCTCGACGCCTACGCTTGCGACCCGATGGGTGGCGGCTCGCCGCTCAGCGCGACGGTGAAGGAAACGCTCGTCGCCGAGCTTGCCAAACGCCCCTTCGCGTTCAGCGTGATCGCTTACGTCGATGGCGAGCCGGCCGGGCTGGTCAACTGCTTCGAGGGTTTCTCGACGTTCAAGGCCAGGCCGCTGATCAACATCCACGACGTGGTTGTGCTGCCGGGCTTCCGCGGGCAGCGGCTGGCGCAGCGGATGCTCGAGCGCGTTGAGGCGATTGCGTGTGATCGCGGCTGCTGCAAGCTGACGCTCGAGGTGTTGAGCGTGAACGAAGCGGCGCAGGTGGCGTACGAGCGTTTTGGGTTCGCCGGTCAGCACCTGGGCGAGGGCACCGGGCACGCGCTGTTCTGGGAGAAGGCGCTGTAAATACGCCGGCGAAGCGTAGCTTCGCGGCTATCCTGCTGATAGCTGATAGCTGATAGCTGATAGCTGATAGCTGATAGCTGATAGCTCGCCTACGCCGCGACCCAGCAGCGTGGGCCGGCGAACTCGCTGCACGCCGAGTCGGCCAGCGTCCAGACCCGTGTCAGCGTGTCCTCATCGACATCGACGAACACGAAGCCGACCTCGTGGCGGAACAGCCCGACCTTGTCGATCCGCGCGACGCGGGCCGTGATCTCGAGCTCGGCGTTTTCATGGCTGATCGCCAGCGTGACCGTGTCCCCCAGGCTCAGGTCGATCCTGCCCTTGCGGAACACACCCAGGCCGGCGTCGGAGATATCCGTCACCTCGCCGAAGGGCGTGGACAGGCCCAAGGCCTTGAATCGCGGCTGTTTCCTGCGGTCGCTCATCTCCCTTTGTATCGGCCGATTCCGGGCCGGGTTTTGAGCCGGGGCGGATCGGTGCAAGAAAAAACCCGCCGATCGGTCGGCGGGCGGGCATGCACTCGAGAGGATTCGAACCTCTAACCTGCGGTTCCGTAGACCGCTGCTCTATCCAATTGAGCTACGAGTGCGGGTATTTTGTTGAGCCGCACAGTCTAGAGCCGCTCGTGCATGGATGCAAGCATGCCGATCTTGCCGGGGCTGTTCGGGCGTACAATAGGGCGATGAAGCCGATGAGCGACCCCGAGTTCGAGCGCGCGATTGCACGGCTTGAGACGGTTATCCGCCCGCACGGCCGGGTACTGACGGCGTTCAGCGGCGGGGTGGACTCGACCCTCGTCGCCGCTGTGGCCCGCCGGGTGCTCGGGCGAGACAACGCCCCGGCGGTCATCGGCGACTCGCCTTCGTTGCCGCGCTCCGAGTTGACCAAGTCTCGGGCGCTGGCCGAAGCGCTGGACCTGGACTTGGCCGTCATCGCGCCCGACGAGCAGGACGACCCGGGCTACCGTGCCAACGCCGGCGACCGCTGCTACTTCTGCAAGACCCGTCTTTACGAACACCTGCACGCCTACGCGAAGGCGCACGGCTTTGCTGTGATCTTCAACGGCACGAACACCGACGACCTGGGCGACCACCGCCCGGGCCTGCGTGCCGCGGACGAAGCTCAAGTTGTTTCACCCCTGGTCGAGGCGGGGCTGGACAAGCAGGCGGTGCGCGGGCTGGCCAGGGCGCTGGGCCTGCCGAACTGGGACAAACCCGCCGCGGCGTGTCTGGCGAGCCGGATCCCGTATGGCACGGAGGTGACGCTTGAGCGGCTTGGGCAGGTCGAGCGGGCCGAGGCGGCGCTCCACGCCCTGGGGTTCGCCGGCCTGCGTGTCCGGCACCACGAACAGGTGGCGCGGATCGAGCTTCCTGCCGATCAATTGCAACAGATGCTCGACCCGGGCGTCAGGCTACGGGTGGCCAAGGCGGTGAAGGCCGCGGGCTTCCTTTATGTGGCCCTGGACCTCGAGGGCTTCCGCAGCGGCAGCGGCAACGTCGCGCTGACCGTCGGCGGGGCGGGGTTGATCCCGGGTGTCGAATCTGGAAGCGCTGCGACGATGCAAACGCATGCATAACCACAGGAGTACGCGTATGTGCAAGACCGTGTCCGGATGGTGCCTGGTGCTGATGGTCTTGGCGTTGCCCTCGGCCGTCCTGGCCGACCGCCAGACCGAGGTTGATGGAACGCCGATTGAGGACCGCATCTACCGCGGGTACGAGGCGAACTGGCGCAAGTACGCGCGGTTCGCCTGCGAGGTCGATGGCGGGTACGCGTACATCCCCCACTACGACCGCCGGAAGGACAGCTCGCGCGGCATGAGCGTCACGCAGGTCATGGACGAGTTGACCAAGCGCTGGGAAGAAAAGAGCGGCAACCTGGTCGTCAAGAAGACCAAGCGGCCGCCGCGCGAGGACGCCGAGGCGTTCGCCCGCGCGATCCCCGATCTAGCGGTCGGTTCGTACGGATGGGTCGCGTCGGCGGAGGTCGTCGAGGTGATCGGCCGGGACGAGATGATCGTCAAGGAGCTCTGGCTGGTGGACCGCGACAGGCTCAATGAACAATACAAAGCGGACCGGGAGAAGATGGAACGCCGCACCGGCGAGGTGGATGAAGACGAGCTGAAGTTCGACTACCAGGGCCGACTGGCCCTGCGCGAGCAGGCGGGCGAGAAGGACGAGGGCTTTACCGGCACCTTCCGCCTGATCGGCTACGACACCCGCGGGCTGCGCGAGGGCGAGCGTTGGGAGGGCAGGAACAACGAGGGGTTCCAGGTTGCCGTGATCCGTTGGGAAACGCCAGAGCCCGAAGCAGAAGAAGACTCTGACAGACGACGTCGCAGCCGAAGCGACGACGACCCGCGGCTGGTGCTGTCCGAGATCGAGTCGAAGATGCGGCGGACGCTGGACAGCGAGGGTTTCAAGAAGCTGCTCGCCGAGCGCGGGATGAGCGTGGTCGAGTTTGTCGAGCTGGTCCGCGACATGCGAGAGAACGACCGGCAGAACGCCGAAGAGCGTATCACCAACGCGCTGCTGCCGGATGCGCTGCCCGATGATGACTGATTTGCGCTCGCTGTATCCGCGTGCCGCCTGAGCAAGATCCTGCGAACTCCAGGCCTGCCTATGAGAACATTGATCGCATGCACGTCGATGCTGTTTGGGTTGTTGATCGGTAGCGCCGCGCCTGCCGCCGCCGACACCAACAAACCGAACATCGTCTACATCCTCGCCGACGACCAGGGCTACGGCGATGCGCGGTGCTACAACCCAGGGAGCCCGCTTCAGACGCCGGGCATCGACCGCCTCGCGCGCGAGGGGATGCGGTTCACCGATGCGCACAGCGCTTCGGCCGTCTGCACGCCGACGCGCTACGCGCTGCTCACCGGCCGGTACGCCTGGCGGACACGCCTGCAGCGCGGCGTGCTCGGCGGGGGCAAGGGCAACGGGGGCTACGAGCCCCTGATCGCCGAAGAGACGCTCACGGTCGGCGCATACCTCAAGCCCCATGGCTACCGGACCGCGTGCATCGGCAAGTGGCACCTGGGTTTCCGGTATGAGGTGCCCGAGGGCACATCGATCGGCAAGATCGAGGGCTTGGGCGGGACGAACTCTGTGCCGGTCGGCACGCGAATCCTCGGTGGGCCGACGACCCGCGGCTTCGATGAGTTCTACGGTTTCCACCACGCACGGGAGATGGCGACGTGGATGGTTGGTTCTGTCGTGACACAGAACATTCATGTTCAAAAGATGCTGCCTTTTATCACAGACACCGCGGTTGAGTACATCGATGTCCGTGGCAAGAGAAATGACGGGCCGTTCTTCCTGTACCTCCCGCTCAGCGCCCCGCACACGCCAATCGTGCCGACGGAGGATTGGCAGGGCAAGAGCGAGATCAACGCACATGCCGACTTTGTGATGCAGGTCGATGACACGGTGGTCCGCGTGCTCGAAGCGCTGGACCGCAACAAGTTGGCGGACAACACGATCGTGATCTTCACCGCGGACAACGGCACCTCACCCGCCGGGAAGATCGACGAGATGCGAGAGAAGGGCCACGACCCGCTGGCCGGGCTGCGCGGGCACAAGGCGGACATCTGGGAGGGCGGCCACCGCGTCCCGTTCGTCGCGCGCTGGCCCGGCGTTGTCGAGCCGGGGTCGGTCTCCGACGAGCCGATCTGCCAGACAAGCCTCCTGGCGACCTGCGCCGAGCTGCTCGGCAGAGCGCTGCCCGAGGACGGCGGCGTCGACAGCTTCTCGATCCTGCCCGTGCTCCGTGGCGAGGACACCACCGGGCCGACGCACCCCTCGATCGTCCACCACTCGGTCAGCGGCAAGTTCGCTATCCGTGTGGGCGACTGGAAGTACATCGCCTGCAAGGGCTCGGGTGGCTGGAGCAAGGGGGGCGACGGCAAGCCCGAGCAGCTCTACAACATGAAACGCGACCGCGCGGAGAAGAACAACCTGATCGAGCAGGAAGCCGAACGGGCCGAAGCGATGCGCCGGGCGTTGATGGATGTAATCGAACGCGGCCGGTCAACGGCCGGGCCGGAGCAGGCGAACGATGTGCCGGTGGAGCCGTAAGCCCCGCTGGAGAAACAGCAGGTGGGATGGGCGTCTCGCCCGTCGTCACGCCGCAGCCGTGAGTCACATCTCTTTGAGCTGCGCTCAACCACCGGCGTGGTGCCCATTCCCCACCTGAAACTGGTCATGGGACCGGCCCTCCCTGCTCCACGCCGCCATTGAACCGCCGACCCGCCGGGCCTAGAATTAACGCGGAAGAGCGTTTACATCCATGAAATACAAGTGCGACAAGTGCGACCGCCCGGCGACCTACCACGCGGTAGAGATCGTTAAGGGCGAGAAGATCGAGAAGCACCTCTGCGATGAGTGCGCGGCTCAAGACGGCATGGGCCTTAAGTCCGTCCACGCGCCGATCAACCAGCTCTTGACGAATTTCGTCAAGGCGACCAGCGGCACCGAGAAGCCCGAGGGCTCCGCGTCGCTGGACCTGGCCTGCCCGGACTGCGGGCTGAAGTTCGCCGAGTTCCGCGACAAGTCCCTGCTGGGCTGCGCGGGCTGCTACGCCGCGTTCGAGGCGCCGCTCTCCGGCCTGCTTGAGCGGGCGCATGAGACCGGCAACCACCATATCGGCAAGGTCCCGCGCCGCGGCGGGGGGGCCAGCGAGCAGCGCCAGCTCCAGATCACGCGCATGCGCAAGCGGCTGAACGACGCCGTCGAGGCCGAGGACTACGAGCTCGCCGCGCAGCTGCGCGACGACCTGTCCGACCTGGAATCGGATGGGGCTGGAGCGTCAGCATGAACCTGCGCGGCATCACCGACAACGCCGGCGAATGGCTCCGCGGCTCGGGCCCGCACAGCGATGTCGTCATCTCCTCGCGTGTGCGCCTGGCGCGCAACCTTGCGGGTTTCCCCTTTGTCAACCGCGCCAACCGCCGGCAGCGGTTCGAGGTCCTGGAGGCATGCCGGGAGCAGGTGCTTAGCAAACGCCTGGCGGAGAACACGCTCTGGGTGGACCTCGCCGACAGCCCCACGATCGATCGGCAGCTGCTGGTCGAGCGCCACCTCATCTCCCGCGACCTCGCCAAACGCTCGGCCGACACCCCGCGCGCCGTTGCCATCGCCGCCGACGAGACCTTCGCGGTCATGGTCAACGAGGAAGACCACCTGCGCATCCAGGTGCTGCGCAGCGGGATGCAGCTCGGCGACGCGCTCGCGCACATCGACCGCATCGACGACCTGCTCGAAGAAAAGCTCGACTTCAGCTTCTCACGCCGGTTCGGCTATCTCACCGCCTGCCCGACCAATGTCGGCACCGGCATCCGCGTCAGCGTCATGATGCACCTGCCGGCCCTCAAGCTCACCGGCGAGATCGAGCGGGTCAAACGCGCCGCCCGCGACATGCACCTCGCCGTCCGTGGGCTCTTCGGCGAGGGCTCCGAGTCCCTCGGCGATCTCTTCCAGGTCTCCAACCAGACCACGCTCGGCAAGACCGAGAAAGAAATCCTCGAAGACTTCGAGCGTACCATCATCCCCCAGATGATCGCCTACGAGCACCAGGCCAGGCAGGCACTGCTCCGCCAACGCGAGAAACAGCTGGACGACAAGATCTGGCGGGCATGGGCACTCCTCACTAATGCCCGCGTGATCGGCACGGACGAGGCGCTGTCGCTCTTAAGCCACCTCCGCCTGGGCGTGCACCTGGACCGCATCACCACGACCAACATCCGCACGGTCAACGAGTTGTTTCTGCTCTGCCAGCCGGCACACCTGCAGCGCGTGATGGATCAGGAGATGACGCCCGCGGCAAGGCGGATCGCGCGGGCGGACCTGCTGAGGACGCGGCTGGGGGCAAGGGGGTAGGGATGCCGAGTTTTCATCGCGATGGCGATCTTTTCTCAGCGAGTTTGCAAACGGGCCCCTCCCATGTTTGGCTGGGTTTGCGTTTCTCGGCAGAGCCAGTGAATTGCGTAAAAATGAATAAGCGTCCGCCAATTGGCACATGTTCCCATGGCGCATTAGACGAGAAACAAATACGCAAGGCTGTTCTCGGTGTAATCGATGATGAATCAGTTCTTTTCTATGCAAGTGAGATTGAATACGTGTCAAATGATTCTCCGCGCTACGGCATGTATGCCCATTGCGCCAATCTGATCATTAGGCATTACGGCGAAGAGATATGTTTGTTATTGAGCAGGGCGTAGCCGCGTAACACGCGGGGGTCGCGCTGTCGGATACGTGTTCTGACTCGCCCCGCGTGTTACGCGGCGGCTATGTCACTCTGCATTTTGCAAGCCTTCAATCACCTTGCGCTGTGGGTTGGACATCGGTAGGTTGTCGAGTTGATTGGGCCTGCGCCAGATACCCGTGTTGGGTTTGAGCCGGCCTGATTTCACGGTTGCGTGGAGCACCACAAACCGGATCATGCGGTGGGTGGTCTGGTGGGTGAAGTCGGCGATCGGTGTTGGGTTGTTGAGTGCCAAACCGAAACGCGATCGAAACCAGCCGAGCAGGGCAGTGGACGTAACCGCCGCGTCAC
>JANQKT010000014.1 GCA_028280965.1 Phycisphaeraceae bacterium | reverse complement strand
GGCGTTGCCGTCTTCGTAGGTGAAGTTCACGATCGTCGACCCGTTTGCATCGTTGAGCTTGACCCGCTCCCCGCCGTTGGACAGGTTGCCGGTGTACTGAGCGACGTAGGCGGCGCCGTCAACCACGGCCTGGCCGTATCGCTCGGTGAACGCGGCGAGGTCCGAGACGAGCAGCGCCCGCTCGCCGGGGGCGAGGTTGATCGGCGTCAGCGCGGGCGGCGCTGCGATCCGGACGTTGTCGTAGAGCGCGATCACGTCCTCGTTAGCGAGCGTGGACTGATTATAGTACGCCCCGAGCGACAAGGTGTGCGTGCCGGCGTCGAGCTGGAGCGTGGTCGAGAACGGCTGGTAATTCGTGGTGAAGTCGGGACCGGTGTTGCCGTCGCCATTGAAGGACGCGAGCGAGCCATCGACATCGCTGCCCAGGCGCCCGCCGTTGCGCTCGGCGATGGCCTGGCCGATCTCGTTGGACTCAAAGCCCCCGCCGAAGATCAGGTTGTAGTCGAAGCTGATCGTGACATCGCCTGCCTCGGGCAGGTCGAAGGTGTAGCTGAAGGCGCCGGAAGACGGGCCGTGGTCCGGGCCGTTGTCGGCCGATTCGAGTGCGACACGCAGGGCCCCGTCGGGCAAACCGCCGGTGGGCACACGAGCGCCGGTAGCAATAGCGGACTCGGATGTATTGTTGAACGTGTTTTCGCTGAAGACAAACCCGTCCGCGGTATTATCAAATCCGGTCTCTAGCACGACGTCTTGCTGGGCGTCAGCACCGATCTCGAGGTCGACGCCGTCACTAAACGAAAGCCCCGCGAGGTTGATGGTTTCACTCGGCGAGGTATTGACCAACTCGATGAACTCGAATTGATCGCCGTCGGTAAAGCCCGCGTTCTGCTCATCAAGCGTCGGGCCAACCGGGTTGTAGTGCAGCTCGGCGATACGCAGGTGCTCCTGCTCGGGCGAGGGGTCGCCCGCATAGGTCGTGCTGGTGACGAAGCTGCCGTCCGCACGCCGGATCAGGATGAGCTCGCCGAACGAAGAGAGGTTGCCGCTGTCCCATTGTTGGACGAGCAGGCTTTGCCCGCCGGACGGCCCGGTCAGTCGGGCGCGGAAGGCCGCCGATGATGGGGTGATGTAAAGCGACGAGTTGCCCGTGATCACCGTGCCGGGCTTGAAGGTGTGGGTGATGCCGCCCTCGACGGTCCAGCCGGAGAGATCGATGGCTGTGCCGCCGTTGTTGTTCAGCTGGATGTATTCCTGGTTCTGATCGCCACTGGTGGGATTGAACTCGATCGTACCGATCGTCAACGAAGCGGTCGGGATCTGGGCGTCGGGGATCCCCGCGTTGTCGGGGAAGCCGGGGTTGTTGATAGAGTGGTTGACGTAGAGGTGGTCTCGTCGGCGGGGCAGGTAGTCGTCGGTGATCGTGTCGATCTCCGCGCTCAGTCCGCGGTTGGCGCCGAAGGGGTTGCCCCACAGCGCGCGGTCCAGCGCAACATCGGCTGCCAACTCGGCCTCAAGTTGAGCGAGTCGGTCCTCGATCGGCCGGTGGCTGGAGCCGGGGGCGCCCAGGGTCTGGTCCATCAGTGACCGTAGCCGGCGAAGGTACATCTCGTGGACCGTGGGGTTGTCGTGGATCGCATCGATGAGCCGGTTCCAGGGGCCATCGTTCTTCGCGTGCTCTTGGTCCCCGAAATCCGGGTGGCTGAAGCGGAGATTGCTGCTCGCACCGGTTCCGTCCGCCCAGATCACGTCGTTGAGTAGGTTGGCCAGCGGCCCTTGGGGGAAGGGAGCCGAGCTGAGCAGTGCAAAGTTTCGGCCCAGCGTCAGGTCCGTATCCCAAGGCAGGAACTGCCACTCACCAGCGCCTTCGGTGTCGCGGTAGACGTAGAAGTTCTTGGCGGGGTGGTCGTTGTTGTGGATCAGGGTCTGGACCGCGAGGTGGTTGATCACCGCGGGGATGTTGACGTTGTCGAACAGGTAGGTGTTCCGGCCGGGGTTGGACGGCGAGATGCCGGCGACCAGGTCTTCGAGGTCTGAGAAATCTTCATCCTGCCGGGTCACCTTGTCGTTGCCCGCGGCCGTGTTGAGCTGGTTGCCACCTTTGTAGAGCGCGCCCCTGTCGTCCAGCCCGTTGCGCTCGAGGTAGTCTTCGTCTACCTGCTCGACGAAGATTGCGACGCTGTAGAAGTCGCCGTTGCGCTGGACGCGCAGCGGGAACGACGCGGAGGCCGCGGCGCCGGCCTCGGCGAACAGCTCGTAGGACACAACCGTGCGGACGTACGATTTGTCGGTCCAAGCCGTGTTGATATTGATCTCTTCAACCGGTGCGACGCCGTCGGCGTATTCAAAGATGCTGCCGTTAAAGTCGAACTTGAAGCTCTGCTTGGGGTAATTCAGGGCCACCGACGAGTCGCCGCGGACACGCACAAACACGTTGTCATAGAGCCTGCCGTTGAAGTACAGCGTCGCACGCGTGCCCGTCCGCGTCTGGGCGGCGTTCTCGTTCTCGACGAACCAGTACAGCGTCTCCAACGGTGTGGCCACGCTCGGGTCCATGATGAGCGTCCCGACATACTCCGCGTCCTGGTCCTGGCCGCTGCGGTCCTCGAAAACCGGTGCCCGGGCGGTCTGGCCGTTGTTGTCCTCCGCGGTGACGTACCAGCGGACCAGGTCGCCCGCAGAGTACAGGGCGCTGTTGATTACGCCCGTGTAGATGCCGTCGTTAGCGGCGGTGTCCGCGCCCAGGCCGTTGTCAAACACCTGGAGCGACAACTCGCCGCCGAAGCTGACCCGGAAGTGCAGGTCCACGCGGGCGATGCCGTTGCCCGCGTTCTCCAGCACCGACGCCTCAACGATGATGTTCTGGTTCGCCGTCTGCCCGGGCAGGTCCTGCGTCACCGACTCGATGATCGGCCCGGTCAGCACGTTCGCGGACCCGGGTGTCGGGGCGACCATGAAGGCCTGGACCGCGGTGTCCACCGTGGTCACGCTCGCGGTCAGCTGCGGCTCGATCAAGAGGTCGCTGCTGGTCGGGCCGGCGTTGAGCACCTGGATCGCCAGGACGTTCTCACCGGCAACCAGCAGGCCCAGGTGGTCCGTCAGGTCAAAGGGGGCCAATTCGGCCGACTCGGGATCGGTCCGCGTCGTCGACGCCGCCGTCGCCGTCGAGTTCCAAGCCGGGTTGGTCGGGGCGAAGTTCTCGGCGACGCGCACGCCGTTGAGGTACGCAACAAATCCGTCGTCGTACCGCAGGCCCAGCGTCAGCGTTTCAAACGCGCTGGGGTCAGACACGTTGAATGACTGACGCATGTAGACCGAGGTCGTGCCTTGAGGCACGTCCGTCTCGATGAGCCCGGCATATTCGGCGGTGTCCAGGTCAGCCTCGTAGCCGATGCCCGTTGGGCCAAGCTGCCAGGCGCTGTCGTTGAACGCCGGCGTTTCCCAGCCGGGGGCCGGGCCTGCGGGCACGATGTAACGGGCGTTGCTGCCTTCTGCGATAAGAGCCGTCACGTCCTGATTCATCACGGCGCCGTAGGACACGTCTTCGGACTGTGGCGGGTAGGCCGGCGCATACTCAAACGCCACGGTCACGCCGTCGTCTTCTACCAATGCGAGGTACTCGCCGCCGGCGGATAGGCGGAAGTTGGTGTGCAACTCGGTGCCGTCCGCGTCGGCGCGGTCTTTGTCCGAGGCGAAGACAACCAGGTACGCGCCCGGGTCCACCGTGACGGCGGGGAAGGCCCAGCGCGACAAATCATCCGCGCGGTCGGTCAGGTGCCAGCCTTCCAGGTCCAGCACCGAATCCCCCGCGTTGTAGATCTCGATCCAGTCCGAGGAATCCCCGTCTTCGTCCTGCAGATCGTTGTCGTTGGACGCCAGAAACTCGGTAATAACCGGCACGGCACTGAATAGCATCCTGGGCTCAAGGGCTTCCACAGACATCTTGGGGTTGCGATCGCTCACTAAACACTTCTTCCAAAAGAATCCAAGAAGCCGCGACTAGCTGACCGTGCTAGACCCTGGCGTCAACAAGCCGGTCGACTGAGCCCAAGCTTTCTGGAGCAGGCCGCCGTCGGATGTAGTACCCACGGCAGTGCCCAAGGATGCACCCCCGACCTTGTCATCGTCGGCCGCGTCGTCGGAGGCGCTCGCTCGGTTCATGCGGGACAGTGTGTCCTGGTGTGCCAGCGAAGCCAGCGCGATGACATCCAAACGCGGCATGGGCTCGGCGGGTTCGGTTAATGCTGCGACGCCGTCATCAGACTCGGACACCAACGCCTGCCGCGTCGCGGGCGGGGGCGGCGAGGCGGCCGCGGCCTGCGCGCCCGGGCCGGTGAACGCGGCGAAGGCCAGGCCGAAGTCCGCATCGTCCACGTCGCCGTCGCCATCGAGGTCGGCGGCAGCGTTGGCCGTCGGCACGCCGGGCCCGGAGAACGCGGCGAACAGCACGCCGTAGTCCGCGTCGTCCACGTCGCCGTCGCCGTCGAGGTCCGCGGGCAGCGCGGGGGCTTCGTCCGCGCCCGGCGTGCCGTTGGGCGTCGAGGACGCGACCCAGTTCGCCGGGTCGTTGTAGCCGCCCGCGGTGTTGACAGTTACGAGTGTTGCTCCGCCGCCGTCAGGGGAGGTCGGCCAGCCCGCGGCGCCGTTGTCGTCGTAGGCGAACTGCTGGATGGTCTGGCCGGTGGCGTCGCGGAGGGTGATCGTCTCCCCGCTGTTGTCGAGGTTGCCGCTGTAGTTGCCCGCGATCGCCACGCCGCCGTAGCGGATCGCAAAGGCCGAGGGGTCATCGGCGAGCACGACGCGTTCGCCTGCACCGAGCGTCACGTCGCCGAACGTGTACGTGATACCCTGGTTGTCGTCGTTGAGGACCTGCTCGATGAAGTGGATGCCCTGCAGGTTGATCGGCTGGGTCGCCGAGGTGTTGAGCAGCTCGATGAACTCGAAGTCGTTGTCGTCGAGCCCGGGGTCCTGCAGCAGCTCGGCGGGCGTCGGGTCGGCGGGGTGGTAGTTGATCTCGGTGATCCGCAGGAAGTCGCGGGCGAGCGCGGAGTCGTCGGTCGAGACGACCAGGATCGTGTCGCTGCTGATCTCGCTGCCCGCGTAGTCGAACGCGCGGAGCGTGATCGGGTTGACACCCGGGTTGAGGTTGAGCGTCACCCGCCAGCTCGTGTCGTCCAGCCAGGTGACGCTCAACGGGTCGTCCAGGCCGTCGGCGTAGAGCTCGCGGATCTTGTACGAGCCGGTGCCCTCAAGGGTGACCTGGCTGCCCGGCACATTGATGGTGCCCCCGCCGTTGGTCGTGATGTTGAACGGTGCGAGCGACGGCAGCAGGTTGTTTTGGATGTAGTTGCCGCGGTTCTGGACGTAGCTGGGCGGTGACTGGATCGGGCCCGGGAACGGGCCGGGGTTGCTGGTGCCCAGGATGCCCGCGTAGTGGCTGGACCACGCGTTAAGGTACGTGCCGTTGAAGCTGTTCTGGATCAGGTCATCGACGTGGCCGTAGAACAGGCGCGAGACCTGGGGGATCTCGAAGAGCCGATCGGTCGAGCCGCCGCTGCCCCAGAGCGGCGCGGTGAGGCTCACGCGGAACGAGCGGTCCAAATCCCAGAACAGGGCGTTGATCAGGCCGGTCTCGGGGTTGTCGTAGACCTTGATGTTGTGCGGGTACAGCTGGCCGACGGTGTCGTCATTGCCGATCAGCGACTGGGCCGCGAAGGTGCGGACCCACTGGTCGATGTCGAGCACTTCCAGCGCCCGCTGATAGAGGGCATCGCCGCTGAGGCTGAAGACCGAGGCCAGGTCGAGCAGTCCGGAGTAATCATCGGCGCCACGCGCGTTGTCGAGCTGGAAGTGGTAGCGGTAGACCTCCGGGTCCGCCCCGTAGTCGATAAAATCGGGCATCCCGTTGCTGTGCGTCCACGGGAAGAACTCTTTGAGCCCGTCGGGCTGGCCGCTCTGGGTGGTCGTGGGTGCGTAGGACAGTTCGACCGTAAACAAGCTGCCGTCGCCGCCGTTGTCGTACTGCGAGTCCAGGAACGTGTCGGTGTGCCGTGCCAGCAGCAGCAGCGCCTTGCCGCTGAAGGCGCCGGTCGGGGAGACGAAGTTGACCGCGTCGTTGTGCACGCCGATGACCCCGCCCGCGGCCTGCGTCAGCAGGTGGTGGCCCAGCTGTTCCTGCCAGAGGCTGTTGCGGTTCAGCGCGATGCTGTCGTGCACGCCGCGGTACTTGTTATCGGCGTCGAACCGGACGTGGAAACCCTTGTGCGAGTTGTGCAGCCGGCCCGACGGGCTGCCCTTGAGGCGTGCGCCGACGTCGTAGTAGATCTTGCCCGTCTCGTCAACGACTGTCGCACCGTACACACCGTTGTTCATCCGGTTCGTGTCGCGCAGCACCTCGTTGCTGTCGCTCTGCAGCATGACGATCTGGATCGAGTTGCTGCTGGTGTTCGCGGAGGTGTTGACCTTGTACAGCGCCCGGCTGTCGCGTCCGTCGGCGGGGAACGTCGAGCCCGCGCCGTTGCCATCGGTCCCCTCGACATAGAACTGCACGATCGAGCCGGACGCGTAGCCGGGGATCGTGCCCTCGAAGCGGTCGCCCGCGGTGTTGATCATCAGCGTGGACTGCCAGGCACCTTCATTACGCCGGTACCAGAGCCGGACGCTGGCCACGCCGTCGGGGTCCACCGCATCGACCGAGATCGTCACCGGCTGGAACGAGCCGGGCGTGACCACGCTCTGGGCGAGGTTCGCGTAGGTCGGGCCGATGTTGGCCTCCGCGGTGGAGTTGACCATTCCGGGGGTGCCGGTCGTGTTCGGGCGGGTGAGGTACTCGGTGTTGGGCAGGTAATTGAAGTACAACCGGGTGTTGAGCTGGTTGGAGCCGGACAGCCACTTGGCCTTGTAGCTGATCTCGTAAGTTTGGCCGGGGACGATCGCCGTGTTGCCCGCGAGCGTGGTCTCGACGTGGTTGAACAGGTGCTCGGCCGGGCCGGTGGCGTTGAGGTACAGCACGTTGTTGGCGGCGTTGTCCGGGTCGGCGATGATCTGCACATCACGATGGTTGCCGCCGGCGCGCCAGTTCGACAGGCTGTTGAACGAGCCGTTCTGGATCAGCTGCTGGTTCGCACCGCCGGGGTCGCGGATGACCGAGATGTCGTCGATGAGCACCTCGCCGTCGTCGAGCAGGCCGAAGATGAACTCGTTCCAGATATTGCTGCCCAGGCCCGGCGTCGTCGCCACGCCGGTGTAGCTGACGGTCTGCCAGCCGGGGTCGGGCGCTTCGCTTGCGGCCCAGGCCTGGCCGTTGGCGTTGTCGGCGTCCGGGTCGCGCAGCTCCAGCGACGAGCCCCCGCCGTCCGCGCGGTTGTCCCAGGCCCCGCCCTCGTAGTACGTCACCTCGTCGGCGAGGTTGCCCACCGCATCCACCAGCTGGATCCGCTCGCCCGCGTTGCTGAGCCGGCCGTCGTACTGCCCGGCGATCGCGATCCCCGGGTACTTCGCCGCCAACGCCGCCGCGTTGCGCGCCACCACCAGGTACTCACCGGCACCGAGTGACGTGCCGGGAGCAAACTCAAAATCCACACCGTCATCAAACTTCCACCCGGAAAGATCGATCGTCGAGCCGCTGTTGTTATAGAGCTCGATCCACTCTTCGGGGTCGTCGCTGTACGGCACACCGGGGTCGGTCACCGCGATCGCCTGCAGCGCGGCACCCATCACAATATCGCTGGAGGTGTCCGTCGTCTGATGCACCTCGACCGACAGGCGGTTGGTCCCGACCACGAGATACGACGCGTCGAGCGTCATCGCGCCGATCGAGGTGTTGTCAACACCGGGGTTGGCCAGCGTGGATGCGTTGATCGTCCCGCCGGGCAGGTTGATGCGTGTGCCGACCTCGACGCCGTTGAGGTAGAACACCGCGCCGTCATCCACCAGGTGCTCCAGCCGCAGCTGGGTGATCGAGGCCGGGTCGCCTGTGAAGGTGAAGTCGGTCTCGAAGTAATAGGTCCGCGGGCCCAGCGACAGGCCGGTGTTGATCGGGTGCGCCAGCGTGGCGGACTCGAAGCCGAGGACACCTGCGCCCGACTGCCACCCGCCGACGCCGGCGGTGTGGCTGGTCGCCGCCCAGCCCTGGCCCTGGTCGACGCCGTTCTGGTTGTACCGCCAGACCGAATCGAACTGCACCAGCTGCTGTGTGGTGATCGCCGGGTCAACCGGGTCGACCGCGACCTGGTTGTAGAGGACCTCGTTGATGACGATCGCGTCTTCGAAGTTAAAGCTGTTCGCGCCGCCGAACGTCGCGACGCCTGGCCGCTGCCAGCGGCCGTCCCACTGGTCGCTGCGGGCGCGGGCGATGTTCTCGACGCGTGCCGCATCCGCGATCGTCTGGCCCGGGCCGAGCAGGTACAGCCGGTCTTCGTCCGCCGGGTCCATACCTGTCTGCGCCTGAGTGAATGACACGAACCCGCCGGCACCAATCGTGCCTGACAGCGCGTAAATCACATCGGCGGCGCCGTTGAGCACCAGCGTGTAGCCAGACAGGTTGATCGTGCTGCCGCCGGTGTTCTCAAGCTCGACCTGGAACACCGCGTCCAGCGCCCCGGCGACCTCGCTGAGGCGCAGCGCGCTGTTGGCCGCGACGTTTGCGCCGCCCGGTGTCCCGCCGAGTGTTTGCGAGAACGACCAACTCGCCGGTTCTTCGGTCGGCAGGTGCTCATCGGTCTTCGCCAGCGTTGCGCCGCTGCCGTCGGGCGCAACAGGGAAATCGCCCGCGTCGTTGTAGCTGAGGATGTCCATGACCCGGTCGTTGCGGTCGCGCAGCCGGATCGTCTCCCCGCCGTTCGAGAGCGAGCCGTCCCACCCGCCGATGACGCCGGTGATCCCCTCGGCCGCCTCAAGCGCCGCGGGGTCCGCCGCGACGACCAGGTAATCGCCGGCGGCGATCGTCGTGCCCGGCGCGAACGTGAAGTCCACCGCACCCGACAGCCGCCAGCCGCTGAGATCGACGTCGAGTGACAGCTGGTTGTGGATCTCGACCCACTCCCCGCCGGCGTCCCCCGCCGCGGGGTTGTAGTGCAGCTCATTGAACGTGACGACGCTGTCCCCCGAAAACAGCACCCGCGGCTCCAGCGACTCCAGCAGCAGCCGGCTAGCGAAAGGGCTGCGAGCAGTGGTTTTTTGCTGCGCGCGATCGGGCTCGGAACCCATCATTCTCCGAACGAAAGTCCTCGAATCGCTCCGCACAGTAAACAAACTGAACTTCAATGATCGATCCTTGGTGCAGTCCGGATGCATTCACAGCAAGAGCGTCCAAGCCTGGTCACTTGACTTAGTATTCTACATCAGTAACAAAACTAATCCAACGCTAATAGTGTGGATTGGTGGCTTGAAAACGCAAACGGAGCGTGTGTGATCAGTCCATAGATCAAGCACACAATATCAGTTTAATTGAGGCGAAGAACGAACGACCTGGTTTCGTGCAATGCGGATGACAGTGCAGGTGCGTTCGGCTTTGCCCAATTTGTCACCCACGCTGGCCGGCTGAGCTCGCGCGGCGGGGGACGGTCATTCGAAGTAGTTCACCCGGTCCTGCACCCAACGGTTCCTGGCGTGCCCGGCCTGGACACGCGGGGAGAACGCAAATCCGGGCCGTGTGTCCTTGATCAGGGCCGCGGTGTTGAGCACAAGCAGGCTATGCATCGGTGTGCCGCACCGGTCCAACGCGGCGTTGAGCAGGGCGGGGTAGTCCGCCTCGGCGTCGGTTAACGCCAGAAATTCGATCGCCCGGGCGCGGATGATCGCATGCGCGTCAGACTCTGCGAGCCGGCGGGCGGTCGGGGTGAGCTCGGTGGCCTCCTTGCCGAACGTGCTCGCGACGATGAGGCCCCAGTAGCGCTGCGGCTCCCCGCCGGCGAGCGCCCGTTTGATCCCCGGCGAGGCTTGCTTGTACGAAGTGAGTTGCAGGTCGGCGAGGTCGATGGTATCGGCGATAGCTTCTTGCTCTTGCCTGCCCAGCTCGGCGAAGTCAGGCGATCCCTCCTGGATCATCGCCGGCTCGGGGATGAAGCTCAGGTCCGGCATGCCGCGGACCCGGTCGCCCAGCCGCTTGCGCAGGTCTTTCAGGGCCTCGGCGTGCTCCGGATCGCCCGCAAGGTTTTTTGTCTCGTAAGGATCGTCCGCGAGGTTGAACAGCTGCTCGGCCGGGCGCGGCTCGAAGAACTGCGCCTGCACCGCGTTGAGTTTGCCCTGGGTATACAGCCCGCGCCATTCCTGGAACGCCAGGCTGCGGTAGCGGTACTGGTTGTAAAGGCCATCGACATTGAACGGCTGGTAGTTGCGGACATACTTGTAGTCGCCCTTGCGCAGCGTGCGGACCATGTCATACTTCTCATCGAACCGGTCGGCGTAGCCGAAGGCCTCGTCGCGCTGGTTCACATCGTCCAGGCTGATACCTCCGCCGAGGAAGGCCTCGCCATCGATCCCCGCGGGCGCCTTGATGCCCGCGAGTTTCAGCAGCGTCGGGCCGAAGTCTACGAACTCGACAAAGCCGCCGACACGCAGCGGGTAATCGGCGCCGAACCCCTCGCCAAGCAGGTGGCGGAAGTTCTTCGGCACGCGGACAACCAGTGGGACATGCAGGCCGCGCTCCCAGGCGTAACCCTTGCTGCCCGGCAGCACGCCGCCGTGGTCGCCGAAGTAAAAGATGAAAGTATCTTCGAGCAGGCCGTCTTCTTCGAGCTGCTCGACGACCTTGCCGATCTGCGCATCAACCTGTGCGTGCCGGTCGTGGTAGCGCGCATACGTGTAGCGGAAAGTCGGCGTGTCGGGGTGGATCGGCTGGAGCGCGACCGCTTGCGGGTCGGCCTGCGTCGGCGTGCTGTTCATCGCCTCGCGGTTAAAATGCAGCGAACTCTCGTGTGTGGTCGTGAAGCTCTGCATGTAGAAGAAGGGCTGGCCCTTGCCGCGCTTACGCCATGTCGCCTTCTTTGACGATTCGTGCCAGACATCGGTGTCGATCGCGTTGTAGTCGGTCTTGCTGTTGTTCGCGGTGTAGTAGCCATGCTGCCGGAGGATCGCCGGCGTCATGCGGACGCCCTCAGGCAGGCGGGCACGCTCGGCTCGGCGGTGGTACTGCGTGCCGATCCGGGGGGCGTAGCATGACGTTGCCAGCGTCGTCCGCGCGACCGAGCAGACCGGCGCGTTCGAGAAGGCATGCTCGAAGACCAGGCCGTGCTCGGCCAGCGCCTCGACGTTCGGCATCGCGGCCCCGGCGGGGTCGAACAGGCGGACGAAGTGTTTGGAGTTATCCTCTGAGACCAGCCAAACAAGGTTTGGCCGTTCGGCTGCTCGTGCAGTTGATGCGGACAGGAGTGCGATGGAGAGGACGCCGAGCAGTATCATCCACAGGTGTTTCATGCAGGTGGTCTCCGATCGAGTGGAATCTCCGGATTGGACCGAAAGATGAGGGAAGTTCTGCAAAACAATATTCGTAGGGCCCGGGCGTTTGTTTCGCGCCGGGTTGTAAGATTTGTCACAAAACCACATCTGTTGCCTTGAGCCCCCTTGGATCAAACGACGGAGTACAGCCCCATGATCACGACGCCCCGGTGTCTGCTGACCTTACTCGCTTTGCTGCTCGCCGTGCCAACCATGTTCGTGGATGCCGCGGCGGCGGACAAGCCCAACGTCGTCATTATCTACGCCGACGACATCGGCTACGGCGATATCGGCGCGTATGGCGGGGAGATACCCACGCCCCACATCGACAGGATGGTCAAGGGTGGCCTGCAATTCACCAACGGCTACTGCCCCTCGGCGACCTGCACGCCCAGCCGCTTCGCGATGCTCACCGGCCAGTACGCCTTCCGCCAGAAGGGCACCGGCATCGCGCGCGGCGACGCGGCGATGATCATCAAGCCCGGCACCGTCACCATGGCTTCGATCATGAAAGACGCGGGCTACCGCACCGGCGTGGTCGGTAAGTGGCACCTGGGCCTGGGCAGCGGACCCAAGACGCTGGACTGGAACAAAGACATCAGCCCCACGCCCAACGACATAGGCTTCGACTACTCCTACATCATGGCCGCGACCGGCGACCGCGTGCCCTGCGTCTACATCAAGAACCGAAACGTAGTCAACCTCGACCCGGATGACCCGATCCAGGTCCGCTATGGCGGGGGCAACTTCCCCGGCGAACTGGATGGCAAAAAAGACCGCGACCAGCTCGTCATGGACTGGAGCCACGGCCACAACATGGCGGTCATCAACGGCATCGGACGCATCGGCTATATGACCGGCGGCAAGGCGGCGCTGTGGAACGATGAAGACATGGCCGACGACTTCACGAAGGAGGCCGTTGACTTCATCGAACGCAACAAAGACGAGCCGTTCTTCCTCTTCTTTGCGCTGCACGACAACCACGTCCCGCGCGTCCCGCACAAGCGATTCGTCGGCGTCTCCGGCCAGGGCCCGCGTGGCGACGCGGTCGTCCAGTTCGACTGGTGTGCCGGCGAGATCATCAAGACCCTTGAGAATCACGGCCTGGACAAGAACACGCTGGTCATCCTGTCCAGCGACAACGGCCCGGTGCTGGACGATGGCTACAAGGACCAGGCCAATGAGCTGCTGGGCACGCACAAGCCCGCCGGCCCGCTGCGCGCCGGCAAGTACTCGCTGTTTGAGGGCGGGACGCGCGTGCCCTTCATCACGTACTGGCCAGGCACAATCAAGCCGGGCACATCCGAGGCGCTGGTCAGTCAGGTTGACTTCCCCGCCAGCCTCGCGGCACTCAGTGGTCAGAGCCTTACCGACACCGCCGCGCGCGACAGCTACAACATCCTGCCCGCACTGCTGGGCAAGTCCGACACCGCACGGGAATACATCGTCCACCACGCCGGCGGCACCGCGATCCGTGTCGGCGACTGGAAGTACATCCCCAAAGGTAATACCCGAGACGACCTCGGCCCCTGGAAGCGGGCCAGTTTCCCCAACGGCGCGCTCTTCAACCTCGCCGACGACCCCGGCGAGCGCAAGAACCTGATCGACCAGCACCCCGACAGGGCAGAAGCGCTGCGGGCGAAGCTCGATGAGGTCAAAGCGGCCGAGCGCACACGGCCGTGATCACGACGCCTTGGTCCGGGCATGATCCGTTAAACTCTGGCCATGCCCGACCGCCCCCGAGTCCTGCTGCTGTGCAACCGCGGCAAGCCGCACGTCAACGAAGCGCTGACCGAGTTCCGCCCTTGGCTGGCGGAGCACGCGGACATCGTCGGCGACTACGGCACACGCGAGGTCACCGCCGAGTCGGCTAGCAGCCTGCCAGACGCCGACCTCGCCGTCGTGCTCGGCGGGGACGGGACGCTGCTCAGCCAGGC
>JANQKT010000013.1 GCA_028280965.1 Phycisphaeraceae bacterium | reverse complement strand
GGCGTTGCCGTCTTCGTAGGTGAAGTTCACGATCGTCGACCCGTTTGCATCGTTGAGCTTGACCCGCTCCCCGCCGTTGGACAGGTTGCCGGTGTACTGCCCGGCGATATTGATGCCGCTGCCGTAGCGCTCGGTGAACGCCGCGGGGTTGCTGGCGACCACGATGCGCTCGCCGGGCGAGAGCGATTCCAGGCCGAACTCGTAATCGACACCTTCGAACGTCCGCCCGATCAGGGTGCGCTCGAGGGTGACGCCGTCGAGCGAGATCGTGTCGTTGGAGATGTTGAGCAACTCGATGAACTCGAACTGGTCGCCATCCGTGAACCCGGCGGCGATCTCCGGAGCGGTCGCGCCGGTCGGGTTGTAGTGCAGCTCGGCGATGCGCAGGTTGGTGCTGTCCGCGGCGGCGTCGGCGATGACGAAGTCGGCCTCGTCGATCGCCGACCACACGCCGTTGTGCAGCACGCGGGCGCGGACGGTGGCGTGGTCGGCGATCTGGATGGCGCCCGTGTACTGGGTCGCGGTGCCGCTGACCGCCCCGCCGACCAGGCGCGGGTCGCTGCCGTCGGTGGTGTAGTAGATGGTGCCCTGCGGCGCGTCGAGCAGGATGCCGGAACCGGCGCCGATCGCTCCGCCACGCTGGCTCCAGGTCACCGCGGTGGTCGTGGGGTAGAACCCGACCGACAGCATCTGGTTGAGGAAGATGCCCAGCCGCTGCGGGAAGTGCTGCGTGTTCAGCTGCGCGCGTTCGGCCTCCCAGTCGGCGACGGTGTACGGGTTGGTCGGCCGACGCAGGTCGCCCCAGCGGGCGTACTCGAGCACGATGGCGTCCTCGATCTGGGTCAGCCGGTTTTCGAGGAATGCGCTCGCGCCGCTGGGCGTCAGGATGCCGCCGTTGAACAGCATCCGGTGCGCGGTGTCGGCAAAGAGCATACGGAACTCCTCGTTCGCGCGCAGGTCTTCCAGCAACCCTTCGGGGTTCGAGCCGCTGCCGCCGAAGCTGTTCTCACCCAGGTCGCTGAGGATCAGCTCGGTGTCCCAGGTGTAGAACTGGAACGGCGTGTCGGCCGTGCGGTTGCGCGCGGCGTACCAGTTCACCGCCCAGTCGCGCGCCGAGGCCCAGGTGCTGATCACGGCGTAGCTGGCGAACTGCTCGACCTCGAGCAGCTCCTGGATCTGCGCATAGACCGCAGGGGAAGCGGTGTTGCCGTTGGCCAGGTTGAACAGGGACACGAGGTCGGTGTTCGTGCCGGCGATGACATCGTTGACGTTGTTGTGGATCACGTCGTAGTCTTCGCGCTCGCCGCCGAGATGCTCGCTGAGCGCCGCGTCGTCCGGGCGCTCGTGCAGGACGTAGATGCCCCAGTACTGGCCGTTGAGGTAGAGGTGGCTGTAACGGTGGTTGACCGCGTACGAGCCGTCCGCGGCCTGCAGGTCGCTGGCGAGGATATCGCGGGCGTAGAGGGCGTTGAGCGCGAACGGCTCGTTGTTGTGCTGGAGGCTGTTCTGCCAGTACGCGTCCAGGACGAGCGTGTTGATCGAATCGATCTCGGACGTCTCGGCGAAGAGCGGGTACTCGAGCCGGGTCGGGCCGTATTCTTCCTTGAAAACCAGGCGGAACGACTGCTTGAACGAGTTCCACGTCCCGCCCTGGACCTCGCGCGAGAACCCGCCATGGATGCGGACACCGGCGCTCAGGCCGATGTCGTCCGAGCCGTCGGCCTCGAAGAACTCGACCGCGGTCGCGCGCTCCCATGCGACGCCGCCCTGGTTCGCGTTCGCGTAGATCCCGGTGTTCGGGTCAAACAGGTCGTCAACGGGGAGCGTCAACGCGATCGTCGGGAGCTCGGTAAACGCGTCGATCAGATCCTGCTGGGTGTGCATCGCCAGGATCTGCGGGTCGATCTCGTAGTCCGCGTTGACCTCGAGCCGGCCGTTGGCGCCGCCCCACGTCGCGGGGTAGCCGGCGGGGCTCTGCGGCTGGGCGAGGACATCGGCGGGGAAGATGTAGGTCTGCGTGTCGATGTTGGTCGGCCGGTAGCCGGGCTTGATCGCCATCGCACGCAGCGTCGTCGTGCTACTGATCGGGATCGGGAAACCCGACGAAAAGACCTGGACGCCCGGGTTGCCGGAAACCGGCTCCGAGCCGTCCAGGGTGTAGAGAATGACCGCACCCGGCGTGGCGGACGTGATCTCGACATCGATCGGGGCGTGATAGACCCCGCGATCAAAGTTGAACTCGGTGTCTTCGACGATCCCGAGGAAGGCGCCGTTCGGGTCGTTGTCCGCGCCCGGCGTCGGTACGGGGAAGTACTGGGCTAAGTCGGTATCGATCTGCGTCGCGATCAGGCGCGGGCTGATCAGGAAGTCGTTGCCGTTGACGGTGTGGTTCAGGGCGTGGATGGCCAGTACGTTGTTACCGTTCTGCAGCGCCCCGAGATGGTCCGAGATGTTGATGACCTCGCCGGCGAGCGCGTCGGCGTCCGGGTTGAAGGCCGGCGCGGACGCGTTGAACGCCGGCGTCCCC
This sequence comes from Phycisphaeraceae bacterium, assembly GCA_028280965.1. GTDB lineage: Bacteria > Planctomycetota > Phycisphaerae > Phycisphaerales > Phycisphaeraceae > JAHQVV01. Next base: position 1,113 of record JANQKT010000013.1, on the reverse strand, counting down.
GCCGGGGCGTTGCGTCGGGCGACCTCCTGCCCGTTGAGGTAGGCGACAAAGCCGTCGTCGTAACGGATATCGAGTTCCAGGCGGTCGATGTCGCTGACATCGGCGGCCGTGAACGGGACGCGCACGTAGGCGGACGTGCTCACGCCACGCATCGGGCCCTCGACATCGGTCCCCAGGCCCACGACGTCCATCGTCGAGAGCTCGAGGCTTGGCCGGAGCGAGGCATTGGACGCTTCGCTTGAGGCAAACGTCAGCAGGTTCGGGTCAAACGATTCGACACGGGTCAGGATGAACGTGGCGTCGCCGTCGGTCTGGGTTTTGAGGAAGTCAACAAACGCGTCCGGAGACGCCGAATCCGCGTTGGTGAACGAGATAATCCCGCCGATGTCGCCGGTCGTGACCGTGACCTGGCCAAGGAAGGTCGTGTCCGAGGCGACCACCCCGCCGCCGCTGCCCGGCGTGCCGCCGCCGGAGAGGAAGTCGCTGCCGGGCGCGGAATCCCAGGTGATCGTGTTCTCGTTCCAGTTGTCCACGCCCGCGTTGAGGCCGTAGATGTTGACCGTGTACGTCTGGTCGGTGTCGGCCACGCCCAGGCGGAGCTCGGCGTCGGCCAGTGCGCCCAGGTCGGCCGGATCGAAGTCGAACCCGACATAGGCCTTGCGCTGGAACTGCGTGTTCGAGGTCAGCTTGACGATCAGCCCCTGCTCGCCGCCGAAGTTCGTGTTTGGCGAGCCGCGCTGGATGTAGGCGTCCTTGGACGCGACGACCGACTGCGTGCTCGTACCAGTGGTGAAATCGATGTGCGGCCCCTCCCCCGCGTCGGCGAGGCCGGTCTCGAAGCCGATCGGAAGCGGCCCGGCCGTCCACGCGCCGTCGTTGAAACCCGACAACTGCCACGAAGAACCGAGCGACCCATCAGGCGGAACCAACACGCGGGCGGGGTCATCGGTCTCGACCAATGTGGTGCTGACCGCGTTGGTCGTGATGCCGTAGCTCACATCCGCGGCCTGCTCGGGGAACTGCGGGTCATACGCGTACGCGACCGTGACGCCGTCGGGCTCGACCAGGGCGAGGTACTCGCCGCTGGCCCGCAGCGCGAAGTTGGTGTGCAGC
>JANQKT010000011.1 GCA_028280965.1 Phycisphaeraceae bacterium | reverse complement strand
TCACCTCACCGGGGGCGTCTGGTCGGCGCATCAACCATTGCGGACCAACCCGGTTGCGGCGCTGCCCAGGCGCCCCCGGTGAGGTGATCGGCGGGGATTTCGCCCGACCCGCCGTTGTAGACCCAGTCGGTCGAGCCGTCGTTGTTCAGGTCGTGGTTGGACGGGCTGGCGTCGAACTCGGCGTCCCAGAAACCGGTCAGCACCTCCGGCGCCTGCTCGAGCCGGGCGGTACGCGTCATCGGCGTATTGTCGTCGGCGGTGCTCTGGAGGCTGACCTGGATGCCGGTCACGTGCTCGCGTGTGACGTCGAAGCCGCTGCCGCCGGTCATTTCATATCCGTAAAGCCGGTAGCACAGCGATGCGCCCGTGTCGGCGGACCAGTTCGACCCGCCGTCGGTCGTGGACAGCAGCGTGCCCCCGCCGGTCGTGTTGGTCCGCAGGCGGTTGACTCGGCCTGAGCCGCTGACGTAAGAGACCATCAGTGTGATCGCCTGGCCCTCCGGTACGGTATCGGTATCGGTCAGGTCGGTGTTGACCCAGTCAAAGGGATCGGGCGTGTTGGTTTCGAGCAGGGTGCCGCTCGCGTAGACCGCGGAACCGGGCTCGCCCGACGACTCGTCGCGGACCTCGACCAGCGCCTCCCCGTCGGTGTTCCCGCTGGCCTCGCCGTAGACCTCGATGCGCGTCGGCTGGAATCCGGCGGCACCGGGCGACAAAGCGGGCGTCAGTGACTGGGCGACGAACTCATCGCTCTTGATGTCGAACCTGCCACTCCCGCCGGTGTCTTCGTAGGACGCGATCAGGACCTCGGGTCCGGGCGTTCCGGGGGAGCCGGGGATGGTCGTAACCCGTTGATCCAGGTCGTAGGTCAGTTGGAACTGATCGACATACTTGATCAGTGTGACGGCCGATTCGTTGTTGAGCTGGACGGTCAGCGGCGTGGCCGCGCTGCCGGACCAGGCGTAGCGCACGCGGTCGGGCAGGCCGTCGCCCGTGCGGTCGGCAACGACGATCGTCACGGCGTTGGGCCCTTGCTCGATCACGTACCGAGCCATCGCCAGGTCTTCGGCGATGCGCGCGAGCGTCCGGCTATCGGTGACCAGCGTCGCGGCGGCGCTGTCTTGCTCTGGCTCGGACTGCCCGGCGAGCAGCGCTACCGAGCCGACCGATACCGTGACGATCCCCAGGATCGTCAGGCTCAACACCATCTCCATCAGCGAGTGGCCGCGATGTCTCATCGTGTCACCTCCCCGGACGCGGAGATACTGATCTGGACCTGTTCCCCGCCGGTCGATCCGACGACGACCAGCCCGGCGCTGTGCGGCACGCCGTAGGCGTTGAACGTGACGAACGCGTCGCCGGTGAAATCGGCGCTGCTGATCTTAGTCTCGTAGGGTGTTTCATCGAGCTCGACGGTCCGCGCGTCGCCGGCGATCGCGGGGACCTGGTACGAGCTGTTGGTCACGTTGAAGGTGACGGTGACGTCCCGGCTGGCGGCGCGGGCGCGGGACTTGGCGAGCTCGAGGTCGGCGATCAGCCGGTCCGCGGCCTTGTCCAGCCGCTGGTTGCGCGCCGCCGAGGAGAAACGCGGCAGCGCGACCGCGCTGATGATGCCGATGATGACCACGACGATCACCAGCTCGACCAGCGAGAAGCCGCGGCGGGCAGCGGGTTGTGGCCGGTTGCGCATCATCGCGGGTTCCTCAGGTCGCCGATGAGGTTGTTCAGCAGCTCGTCTTCCCTTGAGAAATCGATGGCGTTGACGCGGTTGAGGTAGATGCGGCCGCGCACGGGGGCGTACAGCCAGCCGACATCGCCGGCGTCTATCGCCGAGATCACGGTCGAGCCGGGCGCTTCACCGGCGGGGGCCGGCGGGACCTTGCGGAGGTAGGGGCCGAAGACGTGCGTGGCGGTCGGTGTCGCGGAGGTGTTGCCCTGCTTGTCGGTGTAGAGCAGCAGCTGGTTCTCGACGTTGGTGGCGCTGGGGTATTCCCCGCCGTGCTCGGCGGCGTAGAGCTCGACGGCCTTGTTGAGCACGGCCAGGTCCTGCTTGAGCTTCGAGGTGTTGGCACCCTCCGTGCCGCGGCTGAGCCGCGGGATCGCGATCGCGCCGATGACCCCGATGATGACCACAACGATGATCAGCTCGATCAGGCTGAAGCCCCGCGGCTTTGTCGTTCGGCGGTAGGCGGCGTTGAAACGCATGCGGTCGGTTCCCGAAAAAGGCCGCCCGCAATCCGTGTGGACTGTCGGGCGGCCTGGTGTACGGTTCAGCCGTGAGTCGGCTTGACGCCGGCCGAGGGGTCGGCTTAGTAGTTGGAGTAGAGCTTGTTGCTCGCATCCATTTCACTGGCGTCGGTGTTGGCGTAGATCGCGCCGGTGTTCTCGTTGTAGACCCAACCGTGCGTCGGGGTCCCGAGCGTGTCGGTCAGCGTGTTGCTGCCCGCCTCGGCACCGACCTTGAGGGCCGGAACCTTGCGGAGGTACGGGCCGTAGACGTGCGTCGCGGTCTTGGTCGAGTTGGTCGCGCCGGCGAGGTTGGAGTACTGGGTGAGCTGGGCCTCGAAGGTCGCCAGGTCGGGGTACTCGCCGTTGTGCTCGGTGGCGTAGAGGTCGATCGCGTTGCGCATGACCGCGAGGTCGCCGGCCAGGGCCGAGTCGCTCGCGCCTTCCGCGCCGCGGCTGAGCCGGGGGATCGCGATCGCGCCGATGATGCCGATAATGACGACGACGATGACCAGCTCGATCAAGCTGAAGCCGCGCCGCTGACGCTGGGTGATGCTGCTGTTCATCCTAACCTCCGAGTGATGTGAGGACTGTCTCTCCTGAATGCGCCCTGACATCGGTCGCGGGCTTCCAGATTGATTTCGGCGAATCCGAGGGTGGACTTAACCCACAACCGATGCGATCCGGTCAACTCAGTCAAACACCCCCATTGCCGTTACTGCGGCTCGCCAAGCACTGTGATTTGCATCTCGACGGTCTGCTCCGTGTTCTCGATCGACCGCCAAACCACCTTGCGGGGGTCGATTTTGACTAACTGATACATCTCGTATTCAGGCTCACCCCGCTGCGTTTTTTTACCGGTCTCAACACGAATCATATGCCCGAGCTGGCCGAACTGCTGACCCATCTTTCCCTTCCGAATCACTGCGAGTTGGACTTCTTCCCCCTCCACCTCCAGCGTCGTCGTCCCGTAGAACTTGTACTGCGCGAGGAGCCGCCTGGACCATTCGTTGTCCCGCGCCTGCTCCGGGCGGCCCGGCGTGTTGGTGATCACGGGCGCCCAGTCCGCGGGCATAGCAAACGGGTCGCCGGTTTGCCGGGGTGCCGTACGATCCGCCGTCTCGATGAGGCGCTCAGTCAACGTCGCGTACGAGGGCAGCGCTTTCTGCTCACCCTCGGAGGGCCCGTCACCGGGTTGATCCGTCGGCGGTTGCTGCACCGGAGCGGGCGCTTGCTGCGCGACCGCCTTGACATCGGCCTTGGCCGATTCCGGCGGGCCGAGCAGCAGCTTGTCCACCGCCAGGCCGCCCAGGCCCAGGCCGGCGACAACAAGCAGCAGCTTGCGTTGTTTGGTCATCTCCATGCGTGCTCCCCTGTCTGCGGTCTAGTTGGCCGGCACCGATGCGGTGGCCTCGGGGACGCCGGGGTTCCGGCTCTTGACGTACCAGGCCAGTTCGATCTCGTACGCGACCCCAGCCGTCGCGGCCCGACGCGCTACGTTGAAAGAGACAACGCCGAGGTCACCGCGCCCAGCGTGCAGCTTGTGGAAGAAACCGAGCAGTTCGCCGTAAGCGCCTTCGCCGGCGAGCATGATCGGTACGTAGTCGTAATAGGCCAGCGCTATGGGCTGACCCGCGTTGGTCCGCGTCAGTTCGAGTTGGTGCTCATCAGCCCAGCCGGCCAACTCGGCGAGCAGCGGGTTGATCGTGTCCGCGCTTTGCAGGCTGACGGGGCGTTGATCGAGCTCTGCCTGAGTGGCCTCGAGCCGCTGGGTCAGCGCATCGAGCTCCGCCTTGCCGGCCTGCGTCGCCTGCTGGGCCTGTCGCGCTTCTTCGATTGTTGAGGACGCCGCCTGCGTGTCGGACAACAGCGGGCCCAGACCGAGCAGCCAGCCCAGCGCGAGCAGCACCACGCAGACCGCCGCCCCACCGAGGTGGATCGGCAGCAGGCCCTGCGTTCTTTTCGTCGTCCGTTTCACACATCCGCTCCTTACTGCACCCGGCAGGCCAGCACAAAACCCGTCCGCGCCGCGCCCGCGAAGCTCGTCCGCTCGGTCTTGGTCATCACGACCTTGTCGAAAAGCCCCAGCGACTCCAAACGGAGGATCAGTCCGGGCACCTCGCTGTTCGTCTCCGCGACTCCGCCGAGGATCAGCCAGACCGAGTCGGCCGGGGCACTGGCCGCGGTCGGGCCCACGCCTTCGCGCACCCTGGGGTCCGTAAGCGGGCCGAGACGGAAGCCGACCATGACCTGACCGTCGAACTGCGCCGCGACACGGGCGATCAGGTCGCTCCAGTCCGGCCGCTGGGTCAGGTGCGCCTGGGCCTGGAGCTCACGCTCGACCTGTGTGAGCTTGTTGGAGATCGCCGTGGCGGAGGCCTTGTTCTGCTGCTGACGCAGCTGCGACTGTTCGATCTGCTCACGCGCAATCTCCGCCGTGTGATCGCCCCGGCGGGTCGACTCGATCGAGATCGGCAGCGTGGCGGCAATCGCGCACAGCCCGGCGGCGAGCGCCCAGCAGCGCAGCGCGAAACGCGCCCGACCGCGGGTGATATACGTCCGTGGCGTCAGGTCGATCGGCTTCATGCCTCACCCCCCAGGCTCAACACCGCGCCAAGCGCCGCGGTCACGGCCGGGTCGTTCGGCTCGGCGCCGAAGCACTCGCCGCGCAGCAGCGTAGTAGGCGTGACGACCACCGTCTCGAGTTCGAGCTCACGTGAGAACGCGTTAGGCAGGCCCGGCACGTTCGCCCCGCCGCCGGTCAGGAGCAGCGGGCCCAGCTCGGCCTCGGGGTACAGGTGGCTGATGAAGGCGAACGACATCCCGATCTGCTCGGACAGCTCGGCCACCGCGCCGGCAAGCACCGCGGTCGTCGCGGTGGCGACCGCGCCGTCCGGCTCGTCGCGGAAGCCGAAGTGGCCCAGCGCGTGATGCGTCACGTCTTCGTTGATCGCAAGCTCCTCGGACAACCGGCCACAGATCGCCTTGATGTCCAGCTCTGGCAGCACGCGTTCGTGCACGACCCGGCCCGCGTGCATCAGGACCAGACGCACCGACTGCGCACCGATGTCCATCGCGGCAACGATCCGCCGGGGATCAATCGGGCGGCGTTGCGACGCGGCGAGGAGCGCGACCGATTGCGGAAGCGTCGCCACGACCTCAAAGCCCAACGCATCGAGCAGGTCGGCGGTCGGCTGCACCGCGGCATGCGACAGCGCGACCGCGTGGGCCTGCGTGCCCTGCCCGCCCGTCTGGTTCGGGGGCAGGTCCCACCAGGCAAACTCAAAGCTATTGGGTGCCAGGCGGTGCGCCCGGCTGAGCTCCATCTCAACAATCGGGTCACGCGAAGCCTGTCCATTGCCGGCGGGCACGTTGATACTGCCGCTGATCAGCGCGCCCGACGGCGCGAGCAGCGCGAGGCGTGTTGCGCTGAGCCCCCGCCGACGCATCGTACGCAGGACCGACGCCGCCTCGCCCTCGCCGAGCACCGAGCCGTGGCCTGTCCGCCGGATGGACAGCACGCCGTCTAGCCGCATGCCCTTGGGTCCCGGCGTGACCTGCGCCGCCTTGATCGCCACCCGGCCGATGTCCAGCCCGATGACACCCTGCTTAGGGAGAAAACGGTTGATCATCAGCCGCCTCCCGCCATCGAGGTCAGGTCGAACATCGGCATGAACATGCTGATCGCGATCCCGCCGACCATCAGGCCCAGCACGACGAGGATCAGCGGCTCGAACAAACTCGTCAGCGCCTTGAGGCGCGTGTCGTTCTCCTCGTCCATGAAGTCCGCGACGGTGATCATCAGCATGCTCAATCGGCCGGACTGCTCGCCGTTGCGCACCGCCTCATAGAGCGCCGGCTCGATCAGCCGGTCGTCCGCGAACGCGCCGCTGACCGGCTCGCCGCTGACCACGGTTTCCTCGGCCTTGGCCATGAGCTTCTCGTAGTGACCGTTGCCCGTTGCGTTGCGCACAAGCTGCAACGTGTCGAGCAGCGGGACGTTGCACTCGATCAAAACACCCATCAGCCGCGCGATCCGCGCGGTCGCGTAGGAGCGCGTAACGCTTGAGAGTGTCGGCAGCTTGATCATCAGGTCGTCGAGCACCCTTTTCCCGCCCGGTGTGCGGACCGCAAACATGAGGCCGACCGCCGAGCCGATCACACCGAGGACCACCGCCCACCAGTAGGCGCGTAGCAGCGCGGAGGCTGCCATGAGCATCTGCGTCGTCGCCGGCAGCGGCACGTCCAGCGTCTCGAACATGCCGGTGAAGCGCGGCATCACGAGCGTGAGCATGACCGCGAGCACGACGATGCTGATAAAGATCAGCACGCAGGGGTAGATCATCGCACCGCTGATCTGCGAGCGGACCTGCACCTGCTTGCGCGTCAGGATCGCCAGGCGGTCGAGCATTGTCGGCAGCGCGCCCGCCGACTCGCCGGCCTTGATGATGTTGCGGTAGACCTCGTCGAAGTAGTGAGGGCTTCGGCCGAGCGCTTCGTACAGCGTTGACCCGTGCTCGACCTGCTCGCGGACCAGCCCCAGCTGGGCGCGGAAGTCCTCGTCCTTGACCTGCCGCTCGAGCGCCGCCAGCCCGTCGGCCAGCGGCGTGCCGGTCGCGACCAGCACGTTCAGCTGCCGTGAGAACATCGCGACCTGCTTGAGCCGCTTGGTCCTGCTCTTCAGCGTGATCCCGGGCGAGACGGCCTTGCGCGATTTCGCCTTGGCCTGCCGGTTGGTCTCCGGCTCGATCTGCGTGACGAACATGCCCTTGCCGCGCAGGGCCTCCATCGCCTCGTCGACGCTCGCCGCCTCGATCACATCGCTCACGGGTGTGCCACTCGCGCTTACCGCGTCGTATGCAAGCTTCATGCCGCCTCCCTCCGTGATGTCTCGTCATCAGGCGGATTGGTCGGTGCCGACTCGTCGGCGTCGAGGTCGCCCTCGTTGCGTGTCACGCGCAGGATTTCTTCCAGCGATGTCGAGCCCGACAGCGCGAGCTCGGCGCCTTCTTCGCTGAGCGTGGTCACGCCTGCGGCCCGCGCTGTCTCGCGCAGCTGGTGCGCCGCGGCGCCGCGGTGGATCATCCGGCGGAGCTTCGGCGTGACCTCCATCACCTCGTAGATCCCCAGCCGGCCCCTGAACCCGGTGTCGTGGCACTCGCGGCAGCCGGTGCCGTGTCTAAACGCCCGGCCGACCTTGTCCATCAGCCCTGCCTCGGCGAGCAGCTCCGGCTCGGGGTGGTACTTGCTCGCGCATGCCGGGCAGACTTTGCGCGCCAGACGCTGAGCGACGACACCGACCAGCGCACCCGACAGCAGGTAGGGCTCGATGTTCATGTCCAGCAGGCGCGACACCGCGCCGGGTGCATCGTTGGTGTGCAGCGTCGCGAGGACGAGGTGGCCGGTGAGCGCCGCCTGCACCGCGACGCGCGCGGTCTCCTCGTCGCGGATCTCGCCGACCATGATGATGTCCGGGTCCTGCCGCAAGATGCTCCGCAGCGCGCGGGCGAACGACAGGCCGACCGAGTCGTTCACATGGATCTGATTCACCAGGTCCATCTGGTACTCGACCGGGTCCTCGACCGTGACCAGGTTCGTCTCCGGGCTGCGCAACAGGTCGAGCGCCGAGTACAGCGTCGTCGTCTTGCCCGAGCCGGTCGGCCCTGTGACGAGCACCAGCCCGTACGGCTGGCGCAGCATGCGCTTAAAGACATCCAGCGGCTCTTCGCGGAAGCCGAGCTGCTCCATCCGCACGTTCAGGTTCGACTTGTCCAGCAGCCGGATCACCAGCTTCTCGCCCAGCAGCGTCGGGATCGACGACACACGCAGGTCCACATCGCGTCCCTCGGCGACGATGCGCACGCGCCCTTCCTGCGGCAGCCGCCGCTCGGCGATATCCATCTTGCCCACGACCTTGACGCGTGACACGATCGCCGAGTGCATGCCCGGCGGCGGCTTCATCAGCTCGCGCATCACGCCGTCGATGCGGTAACGGATGCGCGTGCCCTTGCGGTCCGGCTCGATGTGGATGTCGCTGGCGCCGTCGCGGACCGCCTGCAGCATCGCGACGTTGACCAGGTTGACGATCGGGCTGCCCTCGACCAGCCGGTCGAGGTTCGCCGCGGGCTCGTCGTCGGCCTCGTCGTTCGCGATGACCTCGACTTCTTCGGAGTGGTGAAGCGAGGCGAGGAAGTCATCGACGTCCAGGTCCTGGCCGGTGTTCTGATCGATGAACTGCTCGATGTTCTGCGGCAGCGCGAGCACGGGCTTGATCTTGCAGCCGGTGAGCTGGCGCAGCCGGTCGATCGCGGGCAGCGACTGCGGCTCGGCCATCGCGACGGTCATCGTGTCGCGCACGCGGAACATCGGCACGGCCTGCAGGCGCGTCGCCTCTTCCTGGCCGACCTCCTTGAGCAGCGCCGTGTCGATCAGGCCGTGGCGGAGGATGACGCCGCGGAGGCCGAGCTGTTTCGCGAGCACGCCCACCATCGCCGAGCCGGAGACCATGCCTTCGCTGATCAGCACGCTGCCGAGCATCTTCTTGCCGCGTTTTTGCAGCGACAGCGCCTGACCGAGCTGCTCCTCCGAGATCAGACCCGCATCGACCAGCAACTCACCGAGTTTTTTCTGCGGCGCACGCAGCTTCACAGGAAACTCCTTACGGCGAGGTTCGCGTCTTCGTGGAACTCAAAGCGGTTGGTCAGCCCGGTGAGGTCCATCACCTCCCGCACCGTCGCGGACACACCGGCGAGCCGCAGCGTCTGCCCGCTCGCATCCAGCTCATCCGCGAGGTCGAGCAGCGTCTCCAGCCCGATCGAGTCGATGTAGGGCGACGCGGACAGGTCGATCGTCAGCCGGCCGAGCAGGTCGCGCGAGCTGCCCAGCGCCGCCTCGGCCAACGCCTCCGCCTCGTCTTGCACCAGCGGGCCGTCCGGCTTGATCACCAAGACCGCGCCGTGCCGCTCTTCGCTGATCCCAGGCATGTCATACCCCCTCCGCGCGGATCGGCAGCACGAGGCGGAACGTGCTGCCCTCGTTGAGGACCGAGTCCGCGGTCAGCTCGCCGCCGTGCAGCCGGACGATCTCGTGCGACAGCGCCAGGCCCAGGCCCGAGCCGGTGATGTCGCCGAGGCGCGGGTCGTTGGCGCGGTAGAACTTCTCGAACACGCGCGGCAGGTCTTCCTCGCTGATGCCGATGCCCGAGTCGCGGACCTCGACGTTCAGCTCGGTCGCGCTCAGGTCCACACCGACGCCGACCTTGCCTCCCTCGGGTGTGTACTTGATCGCGTTGCCCAGCAGGTTCTGCAGGACGATCGCGAGCTTGTCCCGGTCGCCCTGCACCGCGGGCAGCTTCGGCGGCAGGTCGAAACGCAGGTCGATGCCCTTCGTCTTCGCGTTCGCGCTGTAGTCTTTTTCCAGCGACTTGAACAGCTGATCCAGCCGCACATCGTCCCGGCGGATCGTCATCGAGCCGGCCTCGATCTCCGAGACCGACAGCATCTCGCTGACCAGGCGCTCGAGCCGCTGCGACTCGCGCGCGATGACGTTCAGGCACTCACCGCGCAGCTGCGCATCGTCCTTGCCGTCTTCCTGCGCCGTCTCGACGTACAGGCGTATGTTGGTCAGCGGTGTGCGCAGCTCGTGCGTCGCCCGGCTGACAAAGTCGTGGCGCGAAGACTCGGCGACACGCTGCTGGGTGATGTCCTCGAGCGTCATCACCATCCCGCCGGTGCCGGTGAGTCGGCGGAGTGTCACACGCAGCGTATTCGTCTCGCTGCCGTAGCCCAGCTGCATCTCGTGTGTCACGCGCCCCGGGCCGGAGCCGGACAGCACCTGCTCGACGTACTCGGCAAGCGTTTCGTCGGCCAGCATCGGCGTCAGCGGCATGCCGACCGCGACGTCACGGTCCATCAACAACGACGCGGCGGCGGCACCGTTGACATAAGCCACGCGTCCGCGCGCATCGGCCAGCAGCATCCCGGTCCATAACCCATCGCAGGCCGACTCGAGCGTCCCGCCGCTGCTGTGCGCATTGAGCGCGTCGAGTTGCTGCTCGATCGCGGTCTGGTCGGTGAGCTGACGCCCAGCGATCAGCCGGTTCCAGCCGGCCGCCTCCGGGCCCCAGCCCGGGTTGACGGCGAGGGCCGACAGGTCCGCCGTCGCCTCGCCGGCGTCACGCAGCGCGCCGCGGATCAGCGTCAGCACCTCCAGCCGGCCGCGCATCTTGCGGTAAACCACGAGCACACCAACCAGACCGAGCGCGCCGACCAGACCGACACCCGGGAGCATGGGCTGGATCGTGGTCGTCGTCGGGGGCAGTTCGGAAACGATCGTCAATATCGCCTCGCCGCCGCCGGGCACGGGCACCGGGCGGTCGATCGTGATCTGGTTATTGATGACGCGCGTCTGCGCCTCGGCCGAGCCGCTCGCCGGCCACTGGGCGGGCAGGACGGTCATCTGCGGCTTGTCGAGGTCTGCGTCTGCCAGCGAGCGGCCATCGGACAGCTCGAGCCGGCACGTGGTCAGCGTCTGCTGGTAGCCGGCCTCGGTGATCAGTCGGCGGACAGCGGACAGCTCACCCGAGGCGAGCAGCGGCTCGATGCCCGATGACAAGTTATCGGCCAAGAGCTCTGCACGCGCGACCGCGGCGTTGCGTTGCTGCGCGACCGTGCCCTGCGCCACCCACCAGACGCCGGCGGAGAACGACAGCAGCCAAAGCACGGCCAACGCCGCGCCAAACGGCCACGTCAAAGCCTCCGGGCCCGCCCCCCTGGGCGTGCGTGCCGCCCTGGATGTCAGTGCTCTCCAGTTCATTTGCCTCCGGGCACGCGTAGGTGCCCATAGCGATATCGACCGGCCAAGCGCTCCGCTGAACCGCATCAACCCGCTAAACGGTCCCGGTGGCCGTGCCGATAGGGTCCGGGGGGGGGTCGCCCTTTCCCCGGAGGACTATCCACGCATGCAGCACCCCCTGACCGTATTGATCGCGGACGACGAGCCGCACATCCGCCACCTGGTGGGTGCGAAGCTGAAGTCCGCGGGTTACGAGGTGATCGTCGCAACCAATGGCGGCGACTGCCTTGCGCTCGCGCAGGAGCACCGCCCCAGTCTGATCGTGACCGACTTCCAGATGCCGGTCCTGACCGGCTTTGAGATGAGCGTTCAACTCGCCGAGGACGAGCGCACCGCGGACATCCCGATCATCCTGCTCACCGCGCGCGGCCACAAGCTGTCTGAGCAGGAGATCGCTTCGACGGGCATCCGCCTGCTGATGAACAAGCCCTTCAGTCCTAACGACCTGGTCAACCAGGTGCAGGGTGTGCTGGCCCCGGCTGCCTGAGCCATACTCCGCCGCCCACTTCTTGACCCCGCGACCACGACCGATGCACGGAACACTACACAAAGAGATCGCCGACCAGGCAACAAAGATGTTTGCTCGGCGTTGCAATGCACTCGGCCTTGGCGTGTGGTCCTGCCTGGGCCAAACGCTGACCGATCAGCGCGTTGCGGACGAACAGACGCCACAAGACACTGCGAGCAGCGACCACGCCGAGTTGTCCGAGAAGCTCGCCGCGGTGCGTGAACAGCTGCAAGCCGGTAAAGATGCACTGCAGCTGGATGAGCAAGCCTGCGCGGCCTGGGTGCCCGACCCCGACGGCCCGTTTGAGGGTTTCGTATTGACCAGCACTGCCAGTCGGTCCGCCGAAGAGCTGAATGCGCTGGCCCAGGCGCTTGCGTGGAACCTCGCGGACCTGCGGCGGATCGATCAGGACCAGTTCGCGGTGGACGACCTCGCCGAGCAGCTGGGCCAGAGCTACGAGAACATCACGATGCTCTACAGCATCGGTCAGTCGATGAGCTCGCTGGAGGCGCCCCAGCACCTGGCGCAGGGCATCTGCGATCAGTTGCGCATGACCCAGGGCTACGGCTGGTCGGCGGCGCGGTTTGCCAAGGACGCCGAAGACGCCACCGGCCTGAACGACGCGTGCCTGATCGCCGGCGCGATCCCTTGCGAGGCCAACGCCTTCCGGGCCGCGACCGGGCGTCTGCTGGAGTCCTTCGGAGACAAGGGCTGGCGCAAGCTCCTGCAGGTCGAGCAGGACGAGCTCGCAACGCTGGTGAAGTCCGAAGTAATCCTCGACCCGATCCGCCACGACGGCCGGGTGATCGGCGTCGTCTGCGCCGGGGGCAAGACCGGGCCGGACCCCGAAGCGACCAGCGGGGACACGCAGTTGTTGGACGCGATCGCCGGTTTCCTGGGCGCTTTTCACGAGAACGCCGCACGTTTTACAGAGCAGAAGAACATGTTTATTGGTTCCCTCGAGGCGGTTTCCGCGGCGCTGGACGCCAAGGACCGGTACACCTTCGGTCACTCCGAACGCGTCGCGATGCTGGGCATGCGGCTGGCCGAGGTCATCGGCCTGGACGCCGAAGAGGTCGAGCGCATCCGCATCAGCGGGCTGGTCCACGACGTGGGCAAGATCGGCGTGCCCGAGGCGGTGCTGTGCAAGACCGGCCGGCTCAACGACGAGGAGTTCGAGCAGATCAAGAAGCACCCGCGCATCGGCTACAACATCCTCAAGGGCATCCCCAAGATGGCGGACGTCCTCGACGGCGTGCTGTACCACCACGAGCGCTGGGACGGCCGCGGCTACCCCGACAAGCTGGCGGGCGAGGCGATCCCGCTGTACGGCCGGATCCTCGGCGTCGCCGACACCTTCGACGCGATGAGCTCGACGCGTTCGTACCGCGCCGCGATGCCGCGCGAGCAGGTGTTCGAGGAGATCAACAAGTGCTCGGGCACGCAGTTCGACCCGTCTCTAACCGGCCCGTTCCTCGGCCTCGACTTCACCGAGTACGACGAGATGGTCGAGCGTCACCAGGGCGCGACCGAGTCCGACCTCGGCAGCCGCGCGGCGTGACATACCCGCAGACCACGGATGCAATCCGCGGGTCGGGTCACGTCATGACGATTATGTTGGACGACGGCAAGACCGCCGACATCTTCGGCGGCTTTGTTGGTTACTGCAATCCCGGCACGACCATCGTCCGCCAACCGACCGGCACGACCAGGCCTTTACCGAATAGCTGAGCACCGGCGGGATCCAGGCGGTCGGCGACCGCGGGGTCGTTGTCCGCCGGGCCGAGAGTGTACTGGTTGACCAGCCGGCCGCCGGCGCGGTTGAAGATGAACAGATCGCAGGCCTTGGCCGTGGCGAGCTGGCCGGGGCCCGGGTCTATGTCGCTGGTCACGAACAACGCGACACGTTCTTCACCAACAAGTGATGTGAGCGGACGCCGGTCGGGCAGGCTGATCGCGTCCTGCCACTGCAGGACCGGTGACCGGCCGAGGCACATCACCCCGCGCCCGCCGGTGACCCAGACCTGTTCGTCTGCGGCTTGGAGGGTGAGCCCTTCGGGATCGGAGCGGCCTCGGGCCTGGACGCTTCCGAGCAGCCGGCCGCTGTGGTGGGTATCCAGGAGGTGGACCATGCCGTCGTCGGTTGCCGCCGCGATCAGGCTTGGGGTGGTTGCGACCGCGCCGGTAAGCCGGCGGTCGGCGAAGGCCCGGGACCAGAGCTCGTCGCCGGTCTCGGACTCGACCGCGACGATCTTTGCCGTGCCGCAGAGGATCACCAGGCGGTCTACGAGCGCGACCGAGCGTGGCGCGACGTTCACGCGCAGCTCGGGGTGTTCGGTCTGCGGCTCGCCCGTAAACAGGCTCAGCAGGCCGAGCTTGCCGGTGGCGGCCTGCTCGAGCCGGCCGATGCGCCCGGCGGCGGCGAGAGTCCAGGCGTCACAGTCGAGCGCGGTCAGCTCGGTCATCACCAGCTCTGTGCGCCAGAGCACGCCCCCGCCGGCGCGATCGATCGCAACGATCTGCGCGCTCTCGCGGTGACCAAAACAGACAACCGCGTCGGAGAGCGAGACGAGGTACCGCCCCACCGCCTCGCCGGGCAGCGGGTCCAGCCGCCAGGGCGCTTCGGAGGCGAAGCCCATCGGCGTGGCCCACTGCGTCTGCCCGGTCGCGGGGTCGAGCGAGGCAATGACGCCGGTATCGGCCGACCAGATCAGCACCTGCTCGGCGTTATCCGCAACGACGTACCAACGCATCGCTTCAGCGGGCAGCGCCGCGGACCACAAGGGTGCCCGCGCGTTCTCCGCAGCATGACAGCTCAGTGTGCCGTCCTCATGCTGCAGGTACAGCCGACCCGACAGCGATGCGCCGTCGATCCCCGGCGCCGGTAAAGTAAGCCTGCCCGGCAGCATGAACGGCGTCGTCAGTTTTTCAGCCAGCGCCGGCCGTACCCGATCGGGCGTTGGCGCCAGCGCAATCCGCTGCTGCCACACACTCGGCGGCAGCGGCTTGCCCGCATCAATCGGGTACAGGTCCGGGTACAGCCTGCCCTCACGTTCCAACAGCGCTGCGGCGGCAGCGGGCCTGCCGGCGTTCAGGTAGAACGTGAGCAGGTGCCCGACCGAGAGCTGGCGTTGGCGCGAGTGCCCGGCGCGGACGACGGCCTGCTGGTATAGACCGATCGCGGCGGCTTGTTTGCCCTGCGCTTCCAGGCGCTGCCCGGCTTCGAGCAAGGCCTCGACCGCGGCGAGCGACATCGGGTATCGGCGAGCGATCATCGCCAACGCCGACGCGTCGGGCTCACCCGCGGCCTTGATCTCGGCCAGCTGCGCCCGGGCCAGCGCATCATATCGGCCGTAGACCGACCGGCCGTGCGTCTCGATCAGTTGCAGGATCTCCTGCTGCGCGACGGCGCCCGCCGAGCGCGTGACGCCCCGGCGTTCATAGGGCTGGGAGGCGAACGCGGTATCGGCAACGACGGACTGGAAGTGCTCGACCGCGCGGCCCGGCTCGTTCTGTGCGGCATGGAACCGGCCGGCATCCAGGTGATACGTGGCCTCCTGCGTCGCGGTGTGCGTGACCAGCGCCAGGCGGTCGTACAGCAGCCGACGGGTCCGTTCGTCCATCGCGCTCGGCTCGATCGCCAGAGCGCGCAGCTGGCCGAACACACGCTCACGGGTGAGCACCGCCTGGGCAGGTGTCTGGTTCTCGATCGCGCGGATCGCGTAGCCCACGCCCTGGATCGCCGCGTCGGCCTGCCCGCCCAGCCGGATCGCCAGCGACGCGAGCGCCAGGCCCGCGGTCGGGTCGGTCGGCTGCTGCTCGGCCCGGTCCACCAGCCGTTGGTAGGCGCGCCGCCAGCTCGTATACGAGTACAAACGCTCGGCGCTGGTCGCCAGCACCTCGCCATCGCGCACAGTGACATTACCGCCCGGCGACTCGGCCTCATCAAGCAGCCTGCCGGTCTCGCGGTCCAGCACCAGCAGGCGCGTCGTGGTCGGCACGATGACAAACCGGCGGGTGACATCGCCCCGGCCCTGCGCTTTTTCGGATGGATCGAAAGGGAAGGTCCAGGCGACCTCCGCGTCGCCCGCGTCCCAGAACGCGACCGACTTGGCCGAGACAACCACCGCCCCGTCCCCGCCGTCCATCAGGTACTGCGCCTGGCCGACCTGCGGGTGGTTCTCGAAGGTTTGCAGCGTCGACCCATCCCCCGGGTCGAGCAGGACCAGCCGATCACGGCTGAGCGCGAGCGGGACCATCAGCCCCGCATGGGTCAGCACCGGCGGCGAGAGCGTCCCATCGGTCTCGAGGGTCAGCCGCTGGGCCTGGCCGTAGCCCACCGGCAGCACACGCAGCCAGCGGTACCCGCCCCGGCGGATATCGACGGCGGCGACAGACGCGATGCAGTCGGTCAGATACAGCGTGTCGCCGTGCAGCGCCATCTGCGGCGCGACCTTGGACTGGTCGCTGCTGTACGACAATGAGGCCAGCGCGAGGTGGCGGTACCAGCGCAGCGTCCCGTCTTCCAGATCAAACGACATCAGCCAGGTCGTTTGTGAGCTCGAGTTGCTATTGGCCCGGCGCAGCAGCGCCAGCACCTGCCCACGCGCGATGATCGGCGTGCCGACAAAATGCGTGAGCTGCAGATTCGCCCGGCCGACCCGGCGCGTCTGGCCCTCGGTCGGCTCGCCCTCGTACACCTCGCCGGACGCCCGCTCCCAGCGCTGGCTGCCGGTCGCTTCGTCGATAACAGCCAGACGGTTCCTGGGCACATAGGGGTTGCGATTCTCGGTGATACCGTAGCTCTCGCCGAGTACCGCGGCGACCGCCCCGGCGTCACGGCCGACGGCGCGCGCGTCGTACCACCGCTGCCCGCCGATCGTGCGCGTCACAACCGGGCCATCGTCCTCCGGGTACGCCCACAGCCGCTGGCCCGAGGCCCTGTCCCACGCCACGACCTGCCGGCCGTTGTTGACCAGCACCAGCGACGGCGTCACGACCGGCAGCACCGCCCGGCCCCGCACCCACATCGCCGAGCGGTCGACCGACGCGAGCGGCTGATCCCACAACGCGACGCTCAGTTCTTCGGGCTTCGGCCCCGCATCGATGAGCCCCGGGCGCACGGCGAATGCGCCCGGCCCGAGCGCGTCGGCTAACGACGCCAACCACGCCGCGCGGCCGTCCAGGCCGAGCTCGATCAGCTGGTCACGTACTTCAGCGGCCTTGTCGTGGTCGTGCGTGTACACCGCCGCCGCACCGCGCAGCGTGACGAGCCTGCCGAGCTCGGTGTCGCGATCGGGGTGGCGCATCAACTCTTCGATCAATTCGGTTGCCGCGGACGCGTCGCCGGACTCGAGCAGCCGCCCGGCGAGCTCGAGCCCCGCCTCGAACGCCGGCGCGGTCGCGGCGTAAGACTGGTAGACACCCGCCAAGGCCTCGGCCGGGTCTTCATCGAGCCGCGCCTGATCGAGCGCGTGCGTCGCCGACGCGGTGTACCGCTGGCGGTAGGCCTCGCGCAGCACCCCGTCGCGCAGCAGTTCCTCTTTGCACCAGCGCTCCGCATCGGTATAGCGCCCCTGCCCGGTGCCGACGAGCTTGAAACGCGACTGCTCGACCAGCTCCTGCACCAACTCCGCCGCCGCGTCGTGCCGGTTGGCCGCGCGCAGCTCGTTGATCTCGCCCAGCCGCTGCTCGGCCGTCGGCTGCTCGTTCACCGTCACATTCGGGTTCTGCGCCGCTGCCGAAGGTGCCAACAACGACAGGTACAGGCCGACAACCACCAACCATCGAGCCATCGATAAACGATCCATCGGCATGAGTCCCATCACAGAACGTTCGGCCGGCAGCGGCATCCGTGCACCACCTGCCCTACACACTCTACGACAGATGCCTGGGGAAAGCCCGAAGTTCCCGCGATTTCATGCACGACACTCCCGCTCGGCTGCTCTATAATGCCCGATTCGCCCCAAATCCCAGCGATGGAGACGCGCCATGACGTCCGCCCGGACGCAACCGACCCAGCCCGACCGAACCACCCACCCCACCCTCGCCATCGTCGGCGTGACCGGGGCCGTGGGCCAGGAGTTCCTGCGCGTGCTGGACCAGCGCTCGTTCCCAATGGGCGGGCTGAAGCTGCTCGCCTCCGCGCGCTCCGCAGGCAAGACCGCCGAGTTCCGGGGCAAGACGCTCACCATCGAAGAGCTCACCGAAGACAGCTTCGCGGGCGTCGATATCGCGCTGTTCTCGGCCGGCGGGTCGATCTCCAAGAAGTACGCCCAGGCCGCGATCGATGCCGGCGCGGTCGTCGTCGATAACTCCTCGGCGTTCCGCATGACCGACGGCGTCCCGCTGGTCGTGCCCGAGGTCAACGCCGATGCGATCACCGCAGCAAACATCGGATTAGGCGAAGGCCAGGTCCCGGGGGTCATCGCCAACCCGAACTGCTCGACGATCATCATGCTGCTCGCCGTCACGCCCATCCACCGCGCGGTCGGCGTCAAGCGGCTGGTCGTGAGCACCTACCAGGCCGCTTCTGGCGCGGGCGCCGCGGCGATGGCCGAGCTCGAACAGCAGACCCGCGAGGTGCTCGAAGGCAGACAGCCGACCTGCGACATCTTCCCCCAGCAGTACGCGTTCAACCTCTTCAGCCACAACTCGCCCGTGCAGCCCAACGGCTACAACCAGGAGGAGCTGAAGATGGTCCACGAGACGCACAAGATCTGGGGAGAACAAGGCGACAACAAGACCGGCATCACCGCGACCTGCATCCGCGTCCCGGTCATGCGTGCCCACGCCGAGTCGATCAACCTGACACTCGACAAGCCGCTGAGCGAAGACGAGGCACACAAGCTGCTCGCGGATGCGCCTGGGGTGTCGCTGATCGACGACCGCGAGAACAACCGCTTCCCGACGCCGCTGGACGCGTCGCATGTCGATGATGTGTTCGTCGGCCGAATCCGCCACGACCTCAGCCAGCCCGAAGGCTACGGCTTGGACCTGTTCGTCTGCGGCGACCAGGTCCGCAAGGGCGCGGCGCTCAACGCGGTGCAGATCGCAGAGCTGCTGGTGAAGTGAAAGTAGAGCCTAAGGCCGAAGGTCTGGCACCGGCTACCGGCGGCGCGCCTTCGATTCCGGGCGAAATGTTCTAGCGAAGGAAATCAGTTCGCCCCGGAGCGGGTAGCTGGTTATCCAGCACCGTCTTGTTCGGGGTTGGTTTCCGTTCTTGGACGCATAACAATTGAGTGGTGTTCGTTCTCAGTGATAACTGCAGGAGCCTTGCCATCAAACAAGATTTCCTTCGATACGGCTGCCCACGGTGTGCCATCGCTCTCTTTTGAAGCCACGTAATCCAATTCGACTCGCCAGACGTCATAGCCATCGCGGTGCTCGATAAATGTTGGGTAGACCTTGCAGACGCTTCCACCGTGGAGCTTGAAGTCCGTCCAACTCTTTTCGGTCTCGTCCTCGCCCCCCTTTCTTGTCGGTTCGAGTATCAGCGATAAGCTGATAGCACTCTTATCCGGTGACCGCGACTCAAGAAAGATCTCCGCCGGGAAAACTGGTTTCAGTTCCTTAGCGATGACATCAGTGCGTGACTCTCCATCAGTTCCGTCGTTCTTGGCACTGTCCACGGGTGCCTTCTGATCGCAGCCCAACATTACGAGCAACGAGATCAACATAATTGTAAGAGATAGCTTCATAATTCCTCCAAACTTAAATAGCTCAGTTGCTGGCCGGCCGCGGAGATCTAGCACCAACCCAACAACGACATTATCGATCGCGGGCGCAGCCGATCAATATAGTCGGTGGTTAAGGCCGCATCAAGTGTCAGCAAGCTCAAATGCAGCCCCTAGCAAGTGAAGCGTTTGAGCGTGCGAAGCTAGCTTGACGCAGCCTGAGCATTGACCAACCAAAGACTGCCGGGGTCACGCCGCCTTCGACCCACTCTCGCCCTTAGGCACGAAGACGCGCACCATGTTCCGCCCGCCCCGCTTCGCGGCGGCGACTCCCTTCGCGGCGGCCTTGATCAGCTGGTCGGGGCGCTTGAAGGCCTGGCCCTCGTACGTCACGGCACCGATCGACACCGTCGCCGGTGGGTCGCCACATTCCCGATCCGAAGTCGTTTCAACCCGCTTGCGCAGTTGTTCGGCGAGCAGCGCCGCGTCGTGAAGCGCCATGCCCGGGCACAGCACCGAGAACTGGTCGCCGCTGAAACGGAAGACCTCGCCGCGTGCATCGACATCTGATTTCAGCGCGGCCGAGACCGCCTTGAGCAGCGCATCGCCGCGGACCTGCCCCTGCGTTTCGTTGAACTGCTTGAACCGGTCGATGTCGATCAGGATCACGCTCAGCGGCGAGCCGGCCCCGGAAGACAGGAACCGCTCGTCCAGTTGCTCGTCGAACCGCCGACGGTTGCCCAAGCCGGTGAACGCGTCGGTGTTTGCATCCGCCGGTGCGTCGGGTTCCGTCTGGTTGATGATGGTTTCGGGCGCCGGGGCGGGGCTTTGCTGGCTGAGGCGCTCGGCCGCCTGCCTGGCGCGCGAGAGGATGTCATCGGCCGAGCCCAGTTCGCCGGTCGGCAGGTCGAACAGCCGCTGGGTTTCACTCGCCTGCTTGAAGACGGCCTGGAGCAGCGATTCGGCGCCCTGCTGTTCCAGCTCGAACCACTCGGCCATCACACGGTAGAACGTGCCGACGCGTTCGGCGTCGTCCGGGTGCTCGATCAGCTCCGCGGCGATCCCCCCCGCCGCGACCGTGCGGATCAGGCCGATCAGGTTCTCAGGCGCCTCGTCCGGCCGTTCGTGCAGCCGGATCGACTCGACCAGCAGCGGCGGCAGTCCCCACGACTCGGCCAGCGCCGCGCCGATGTCCGTGTGGTCCCCGCCCAGCGCATCGCGCTCAGCCTCGCCGAGCTTGCGGTGGTCGTCGCCGGCCTGCTGCATGATCTGCGCGTACTCGTCGCCGAGCACCTGAGCCATCGCGAGCACGCCGACGTCCTGGAGCAGCGACGCGATGAAGACCTCCTCGGCCTGGACGATGTGCAGCCGTTCGCAGAGCTGCTTGGCCGCGGTCGCGCTGTACAGGCTCCGCCGCCAGAACGCCATGTGGTTGAACCCGTCCCCGCCGCTGCCGGTCAGGTTGTTGACCAGCGAGAAGCCGAGCGCGAGCGTCTTGACGCTGTTGAGCCCGAGCACGATAACCGCCTGGTGCACCGACGCGACGGTCTTGGGCAGGCCGTAGAAGCTCGAGTTCACCGTCTTGAGCATCTTCGACGATAGCGCGGGGTCGAGGCTGATCGTCTCGGCGATCTTGTCAACATCCGCCTCGTCTTCCTGGACCAGGCTGATGATCTGCAGCGCGATCGCCGGCAGACTCGGCAACTGCGGCGAGTCGAGCACGCGGTCAAGGAGTTGTTGGTCCAAAGCCATCGGTTTCGTCTCAGCGCGGCCGCCCGGAAATGCCTGCCCGGCCCGGCGCTACAAGCGTAACTTCCCCAATGGTTTTATCGACTTGTGCGGAAAAGCTGTTAACAACCCAAGGGGCATTCCCAGATATGAAACAGCCCCGGGTCCCGGGGCTGGTCGGTCCTAACGGTTGTAGCGGTTGCGCGGGCTCAGCCCGGCGTGCCGGCCTCGGTCACGGCCTGCTCGTCGGCCTCGTTATCGGGGCTCTGTTCGCCCTGATCTTCGGCTTTGGGCGGCGCGTCGGTCGCGTCGAAGACCAAGTGATCTTTATCCTCAGGCCGGGTGACCTTGATCAACTGCCCGTCCCGGACATCGCCTCGCAAGATCTGCTCGGACAGCGGGTCCTCCACATACTGGCCGATCGCGCGGCGCAGCGGGCGGGCGCCGAAGTCCGGGTTGTAGCCCTTGTCGATCAGGAACTCCTTGGCCGCGTCGTCCAGCTCGAGAACCATCTGCTTCTCTTCCAGCCGCTTGAACACCTTCGCCAGCTCGAAGTCCACGACCGTGTACAGGTCTTCCTTCGTCAGCGGGCGGAAGACGATCATCTCATCCAGCCGGTTGATGAACTCGGGGCGGAAGTACCGCTCGACCTCGGTCTCCAGCGTCTTCTTGATCTTGCCGTAGTCGGCCTCGGGGTCGTGCTTGGAAAACCCGAAGCCGCCCTTGTTCTTGATCAGGTCGGCGCCGACGTTGCTAGTCAGGATCAGGATCACGTTACGGAAATCGACGTGCCGGCCGAACGAGTCGGTGAGCTGGCCCTCTTCCATAACCTGCAACAGCATGTTGAACACATCGGGGTGCGCCTTCTCGATCTCGTCGAGCAACACAACCGAGTACGGCCGGCGACGGATCTGCTCGGTGAGCTGGCCGCCCTCCTCGTAGCCGACGTACCCGGGCGGTGCGCCGATGAGGCGCGAGACGTTGTGCTTCTCCATGTACTCGGACATGTCGATACGGATCAGCGCGTCCTGGTCGCCGAACATGAACTCGGCGATCGCCTTGGCCAGGAGCGTCTTGCCGACGCCGGACGGGCCGATGAACATGAACGAGCCGACCGGCAGGCGGGCGTCGCGCAGCCCGGCGCGGGACTTGCGGATCGCGCGGGACACGGCGGTGACCGCGTCGTCCTGCGAAGCCACGGTCTTGTGCAGCGCGTCTTCGAGCTGCAAGAGCCGCTCGGACTCTTCTTTTTCCAGCCGCGTCAGCGGCACGCCGGTCATCTTGCTGACGACCTCGGCGACGACCTCCTCGTCTACCACGCCGTCGATCTCCCGCGACTTGGCACGCCAGTCGCGCTGGATCTGCTCCTTGTTGCGGCGCAGGGCCTCGGCCTCGTCGCGCAGCTCGGCGGCCTTCTCGTAGTCCGCGGCCTTCACGGCCTCGTCCTTCTCGATGGACAGCCGCTCGATGTCCGCCTCGATGTCCGCGAGGTCCGGGGGCTTGCTCATCGACTTGAGCCGGATGCGCGCGCCCGCCTCGTCGATCACATCGATGGACTTGTCCGGCTGGACGCGGGCGGTGATGTAGCGCTCGGACATCTCGACGGCCGAGGCGACCGCCTCGTCGGTGATCTTCACGCGGTGGTGCTGCTCGTAACGCTCACGCAGGCCCTTGAGGATCTCGATCGTGTCCTCGACGCTCGGCGGGTTGACGGTGATCGGCTGGAACCGCCTTGCCAGCGCGTTGTCCTTCTCGATGTACTTGCGGTACTCGTCGAACGTCGTCGCGCCGATGCACTGGATCTCGCCGCGGCTGAGCGCGGGCTTGAGGACATTGGACGCGTCGATCGCGCCCTCCGCCCCGCCGGCGCCGACGAGCGTGTGCAGCTCGTCGATAAAGAGCAGCACGTTCTTCGCGCGACGCACCTCGTTCATAACCGCCTTGATGCGTTCTTCAAACTGCCCGCGGTACTTGGTGCCCGCGACCATCATCGCCAGGTCCAGCACGACGATCCGCTGGTCCAGCAGGATCTCGGGAACGTCTTGCAAAATGATCTGCTGGGCCAGGCCCTCGACGATCGCGGTCTTGCCTACGCCGGCTTCGCCGAGCAGGACGGGGTTGTTCTTCGTGCGACGGCAGAGGATCTGCACCAGGCGTTCGATCTCTTTCGCCCGGCCGATGACCGGGTCCAGCGAGCCCTCGCGCGCCAACTCGGTGAGGTCCCGGCCAAACGAATCAAGCGCCGGGGTCTTGGACTTGCCGCCCTTGCCGGCCGGCCGTTCACCGCCGGACGACTTCTCTTCGCCGCCACCGGCTTCTTCCGGTTCGACGCCGGCGCCGAGCAGTTCGAGCACTTCCTCGCGGACCTCTTCGAGCTTCAGGCCCAGGTTCATGAGCACCTGCGCCGCGACGCCCTCGTGCTCACGCAGGAGCCCGAGCAGCAGGTGCTCGGTCCCGACGTAGTTGTGGTTGAGCGTGCGGGCCTCTTCGATCGCGAACTCGATCACCTTCTTGGCCCGCGGCGTCTGCGGCAGCTTGCCCATCGTGACCATGTCCGGCCCGGACTTCACGAGCTTCTCGACCTCGAGCCGGACCTTGCGGAGATCAACGTTCAGGTTCTTCAGGACGTTGGCGCCGACGCCCGAGCCTTCCTTGACCAGCCCGAGCAGGATGTGCTCGGTGCCGATGTACTCGTGGTTGAAGCGCTGGGCCTCCTGGTTGGCCAGGGCCATCACTTTGCGGGCTCGGTCTGTAAATCGTTCAAACATCGTGCGATCCGTTGGGTTGCGATTGACTCACATCATTCTAGGTCGGCCCCATCGCCTCGTCAGGCGTCCAAATCTCCACCCTCATAAGTAGACGATCCGAGCAAGGCCGATGCCACGCGCGAAATCATCCGGTTTATCGGTCAACTGCGGAAACCGGCCGTATCTTCCCTATCGGCCAGCCCGCACAACCGCTCCAACCGCCACGAGCGGACGATAACTGCCTGATCGCTGCCGGTTTGGCGGGCATACCGCCTGAGAATGCCCAAAGACGCAGGGCCTGAGCGACCTCACTGAGGTTGCGACCCGGGCCCTCACAGAGCTGGCAACGAGTACCCCAAATTATTAATACGAGTGAACCTGGCGTGCCTCGGGGCGGACTATGAGGTGAAATGAGTGAGCGAACCGCCGATGCCGTGTTTGAAGAGGCCCTGGTCATGGCCTGCCAAGCCAACGACCCTGCCGCCTTCGCGCAGCTTGTCAAGCGGTGGACGCCTCGCTTAATCCGCTATCTCACGGGGATGACTGGGCACTACGAAGTCGCCCACGACCTTGCACAGGATGTCTGGCTCGCGGTCATGCGGGGCATCCATCACCTAGACAACCCCGCATGCTTCTCCGGCTGGGTGTATCGCATCGCCAGCCGGCGCGCCGCCGATTGGGTCCAGCAACAGCAGCGGCATCGAAAGACACTTGATCTTCAGCGCCAAAACACGCTGCCGCAATCGTGCAATACTTCCTGGACATCGCAAGATTCCGAAGAAGTCCACCACGCCCTGTCGCAACTCTCAACCGCGCATCGAGAGGCTGTCGTGCTGCATTACTTACAGGCGATGCCTGTTGCCGAGATCGCGGAAGCGGTTGACCTGCCCGAAGGCACGATCAAGTCCCGATTACACCACGCCCGCAAACACCTGAAAAAACTCCTCTCAGACGAAAGGAACACGCTATGACTTCAGAAGACAACTCTATCCACGACATCTTAACCAAGCACTTTTCATCCGAGGCGGCGAAAGCGATCGACCCCGCGCCCAGCCAGCTATATCGCAAAATCTTGGATCGTCTAAGCGAGCGTTCGCGGGTGCGGTCACTGATTGCCTTCGCTCTACAGATATTGTTTGGGGTCGGTATGAGCATCACCGCGGTTGCGTTCCTCAAGGCCGACAACCTGCACGGTGAACTTCTGCTCTCCACCGTCCTGCTGATGCTCCTGATCCTGGCGATGTCGCTTGCATTGTGGCGGTGGATGATGGCCGACCGCAGTGCTACCCGCCGAGAAATCAAGCGACTCGAACTCGCCATCGTGCTCCTGATAGAACAGGGTGAACGCCGTTGCCGACAAGATGATTCGTAAAGCGGGCAGAAGGTTGAAAGCGGCTCCGGCACACCGCGTTTGCGCCGTTTGAGATGCATGACACCGGGTTCAACCCATGCCGCCACAAGCCCGGGGCACTGGCCATCGATCGCGGCTACCCCCCAAACAACCCCATCTGCACCCCGTCGCTCGGCCGGCGAAACCGATCGGTCCGCAGGGGCCTCACATCGCGGTTGATCCCGTACCGCCGGCAGTAGACTTCGAAGACCTGCTTGATCTGCGCCGCAATCGCGCCGTCGCCCCTGCCGCGCAGGCCTTGTTTGGCGTTGTAGAGCTTGCCGCCGTGCACCTGCCGCACCAGCGACTCGACGTGTCCGGCGCGCAGCGGGACCTCCCGCCAGAGCCAATCCACAAACAAATCCTTGAGCTGGTACGGCAGCCGCAGCATCACCCACGCGACGCGCCTGACGCCGAGGCCCGCGACGGCCTCGAGGATCGCGGGCAGCTCCTTGTCCGTCAGCCCCGGGATCACCGGCGCGATGTTGACCGAGACGTTGACGCCCGCGCGGACCAGCTCCCGGATGACACGCAACCGGCCGGTCGGCGGCGTTGCCCTCGGCTCGAGCTTGCTCGCCAGCACATCGTCCAGCGTCACCAGCGTCACCGTCACACGCCCGGTATTCATCGCCGACGCCGCGGCCCAGAGCTCGGTATCACGCAGCACGAGCGTGTTCTTGGTCATCGTCGTCACCGGCTGCCCGCAGGACACCATCGTCTCCAGCAGCCGGCGGGACAGCCCGTGCTCCTTCTCGATCGGCTGATAGATATCCGTGATCGCGGACATCACGATCGGCTCGCCCTTCCATGACGGACGCCGTAACTCGTCTAACAACATCCCGGGGGCGTCGAACTTGGCGACGAGCTTGGTCTCGAAGTCCAGCCCGAGCGAGAAGCCCAGGTACTCATGGTACGGCCGAGCGAAACAATAAATGCACCCGTGTTCACAACCACGATACGGGTTGAGCGTCCAATCAAACGGCACATCGGATGTCGGCGCAACGCGGTTGATCAGCTTCTTGGTCTTGTCCTTGTAGACCGTGAGCGGGACCGTGACGGGCCTGCCGTCCTCGCCCTCCCACTGGCGTTCGAGTTGCTGCCGGTCGCGCTCGTCGCCGAGCACGTGGAGGCGCGTCTCCTCGAACCGGTTGCCGGGGTTCAGCCCCGCCCCGCGCTTGTGCGGCTGGCCGTGTGGTAGCGCATCGCGGTACTCGCGCCAGTCTTCGTCGGGCGACTGGCTGGAGAGAGAGTCGCCGGGTTTTCTCCCAGGCGGGCGATGCTGTTCGCTTCCGTCCATATGCAAACATTATCCGTACTTTTGATCGCGTCAAGAGCGAAAAAGTATTGAAATTCAAGGCCTTCATCGACTAACGCCTTTCGCGAACCGTCGCAGACCTCGGCCGTATTGATGGGTAACACTACGCTTCAACACTGCCCCATCTCCAGCCGAAAGAACCGGGACATGAACCGACGCCGCTTCTTATTGCCGATTGCCCTGTTCGCGTTGTCGCTGCCGGGCTGCCACACCGCACCCGAGCCGCCCGAGCCTGTTGAGCAGGAACAGACCGGCGCGGACGTGCCCGCCGAGCAATCATCGAATCTGGAGAATCACGACGAGCAACTTGCCACCGCACGGCGACGGCTCGAAGCCGCAGACAAGCAAGTCACCGCGGTCCGCGCTGCTATCACGCGATATCTCGAAAACAATCCGCTTGACTCTGACGAAGACGCACGCAGGCGTGAGACAGCGCTACAAGTCCAGCGGCTCGTCATCGAGAAGCAAGAACTGGGCAAAGCACTCGACAGACTTCAGGCCACGCATAGTCAATTGAAAGAGGAAGAGCGACAAAACAGCTACACACCCGCTGCCGATGAGTTGGCGATGATAGAAGCCGGCCTGGGAGACTACGACAAACAATTGAAAGAACTGCGAGAAGCCCTCGAGAAGCCCGAGAATCCAGAAATCCAAGCAGCCATCGGTAAACAGATCGAAGAGGTCGAGGCCGAGCGCAACAAGGAAATCGCCAAGCAGACCAAGCTACTGCTGGACGCAAAGCTTGAGCAGGCAAGGCTCGGCGTTCAGATCCTGAGTGAAGAGCTCAAAAAAGTATCTGAGTCGCTGGACGAGTGGACCGCCAAGAGACAGGAAACCGTTCGCCTGCTGGACGAATACGAAACGCTGGCGCGTGAACTCGAAGCCGCGGAACAAGAGCGTGACCGGGCGGTCAAAGCGATCGAAGACCTGCTCGAAACCTCGGGCCGATAACCACCGCCGGACCTGACTCCGCCTTCCCATCCGGCCGATACCACCACCATGCCCGACGCCGCCGCTATCAGTTCGATCCAGCAGTCGCAGGCCCAGACCGAGGTCGCGTTCGCGGTGGCGCGCAAGGCGCTGGACCAGACCAAGGCTCAGGGCGACGCGGCGATCACGCTCTTGCAGTCCGCTGCAGAGATCCAGCAGACCGCGCAGACGCAGGCCACGCAGCGCCCGCTCGCGCCGGGGCAGACGATCAGCCTGACCGCTTAGCGGATCGGCAGGACGCGGAACTCCTCAACCCAGACGATCTCGCACGCCCCGCCGCCCGTATCGTTGCGCGTGGTTGACGTCCGCCAGTGCCAGCCGTCACTCGCATCGATATCGATCAGGTAGCCCTTCAATTCAATAATCTCGCCCCGGCGTGCCTTCAATACCAATGAACGCACGCTGTCGTCCTTGGGCACGAGATGCATGTTCGCGCTGGACCGCTCGATCTCGGGCTGCGGGATCGGCGGCGAGCCGTGGTACCGGAAGCGGTACCACCGCCCGCCCTGGCTGATGCTCAGCTCGTCCACCACCACCTGGTCCGACATCCGCCCCCAGCCCAGCGCGAGGTCCACCGGCGAATAATCAGACTCCCGCCCAAACCGGTAGCGCTCACGCGACAACACCTTCGCGCGCAGGCTGAACTCGGCAACGCCGGTGATCGTGTAGTCATTGTTGGACCGCAGCGCGACGGGGCCGAACGGTGTCTGAGCCGGTTCACCGGGCGCGTGCGCACCAGGCGACAGCACCACCACATCTTCATAGATCAGCACGTACCAGCCGAGCGCGGCGATCAGCGCCAGCACCGCCAGCGTGATGAGCCGGGGCCGGGGTGTTTTGCTTTCCAGCGACATGCCGCCCTCTGCGTCGGGAGGATCACCCCTTCTTCGCCTGCTTCGCCCACGAGTCCTTGAGCGTCACCGTGCGGTTGAAGATCAGTTTGTTGCTTGCCTTGTCGCTGTCTTCATCCAGCGTGAAGTAGCCGACGCGCTCGAACTGCACCGCCTGACCGACCTCGAGCTCCGCGACCGACGGCTCGGCCATCGCGGTCTTCGTGACCAGCGACTCGGGGTTGAGGTTCTCCCGCCAGTCCCGGCCCTTGCGCTTGCCCGCCTCGGGGTTGTCGGTCGCGAACAGGCGGTCGTACAACCGCACCTCGACCGGCACGGCGTGCCGCGCGCTGACCCAGTGGATGGTGCCCTTCACCTTGCGGACGCTGCCCTCGCTATCCGGCGGCGGGCTGTCGCCGCCCTTCGTCTGCGGGTCGTAGGTGCAGCGCAGCTCGACGACCTCGCCCGCATCATCTTTGATGACCGCTTCGCACCTGATCCAGTAGCCGTAGCGCAGCCGCACCTCGCCACCCGGCTTCAACCTAAAGAACTTCTTGGGGGCGTCCTCCATGAAGTCCTCGCGCTGGATGTAGAGCTCTTTGCTGAAAGGGACCATCCGCGTGCCGGCCGTGTCGTCCTCGGGGTTGTTCACCGCGGGCATTTCTTCAACCAAATCATCGTCGTAGTTCGTGATGACGACCTTGATCGGATCAACAACAACGCTTCTGCGCAGCGCGTGCTTGTTCAGGTCCTCACGCACGCAGAACTCGAGCATCGACAGCTCTAGCGCCTTGACCCGCTTGGACATCCCCGCGAGGTCGCAGAACCGCTGGATCGCCGCGGCGGTATAGCCCCGCCGACGGAGGCCCGAGATCGTCGGCATCCGCGGGTCGTCCCAGCCCGCGACCGTGCCTTCTTCGACCAGCGCGAGCAGGTTGCGCTTGCTCATCATCATGCCGGTGACGGTGTTGCGCGCGAACTCGATCTGACGCGGATGATGCTGCACGCCTTCCGGCGATCCGCCCGCCTCGTCGATCTTCTCGATCAGCCACTCGTACAACGGCCGATGCGCCTCGAACTCCAGCGAGCACAGCGAGTGCGTGATGCCCTCGATCCAGTCCGACTGGCCATGCGCGAAGTCGTACATCGGGTAGATGCACCACTCCCTGCCCGTGCGCGGGTGCTCGGCGTGCAGGATGCGGTACAAGACCGGATCACGCAGGTTCAGGTTCGGCGAGGCCATGTCGATCTTCGCCCGTAAGACCTTGCTGCCGTCGGGGAAGTCGCCGGCCTTCATCTTTGCGAAGAGGTCGAGCGATTCGGCCGCCGGTCGATCGCGGAACGGCGAGTTCGTGCCCGGCTCGGTGAGCGTGCCGCGGTTCGCACGGATCTCCTCGGCGGACTGATCATCCACATACGCGTGGCCGTGCTCGATCAGCAGCCGGGCCCAGGCGTAGAGCTGGTCGAAGTAGTCGCTGGTGTAGTAAAGGTGCTCGCCCCAGTCGGCGCCGAGCCAGGCGACGTCGTGCTTGATCGCGTCGATGTACCGCTGCTCTTCCTTGGCGGGGTTGGTGTCATCGAAACGCAGGTGGAACGTCCCGCCGAAGTCGCGGGCGATGCCGCAGGACAGGTTCACCGCGGTCGCGTGGCCCAGGTGCAGGAAGCCGTTGGGCTCGGGCGGGAAGCGCGTCACCGGCGCGGCGTGCCTGCCCGTCCGCTGATCCTCGGCGACGATCCTGCGCAGGAAGTTCTCTTCGGGCGGCTCGGCTGTGTTCGTCTCGTCACTCATGCGGCGGCATTCTACTGCATCCTTTGTAACCACAGATGCACACGGATGGACACGGATCAAACCTCCAAAATGACCTATGTCAATCTGTGTGCATCTGTGGTTTCAAACACGACTCAGAAACCCGCTACAATCCCGCCCTATGCCCCCGGAAGACCAATCACATAAGCGACCCGTCGTCACCCGCTTTGCGCCGTCGCCCACCGGCGCGCTGCACATCGGCGGGGCACGGACCGCGCTGTTCGCCTGGGCCTACGCCCGCAAACACAGCGGGAGATTCATCCTGCGCATCGAGGACACCGACCGCAAACGCTCCAGCCCCGAGTCCACGCGCGGCATCATCCGCGACCTCGCCTGGCTGGGCCTGTTCTCGGACGAAGGCCCCAAGTACCCGTGCATGAAGTCCGCCTGCGGCTGCGGCAAGGGCCCTGACGAGGACTTCGATCCCTACAACCGACAACTCGGCGACAACGGGCCCTACTTCCAGAGCCAGCGCGCCGAGCAGGGCATCTACGACCACTATGTCGATCTGCTTTTAGAAGCGGGCGAGGCCTACGAAGAAGACGGTGCGGTCCGCCTGAAGATGGGCGACCACCGCGGCGACATCGTATTCACCGACGCGGTGTATGGCGAGATCAAAGTGAAGGCCGCGGACCTCGAGGACTTCGTCATCCGCAGGGGCGAGGACGGCGGGAAACTCCCCACCTTCCACTTCGCGGTCGTCGTGGACGACGCGCTGATGGGCGTGACCCACGTCATCCGCGGCCAGGAGCACCTGTCCAACACCATCAAGCACGCGGCGCTCTACGACGCGCTGGCGAAGATCACCGAGGACAACGTGACCTGGGCCCGGCCGGTGTGGGTGCACACGCCCAGCATCATAAACCCCGGCGGGTCGAAGATGAGCAAGCGGGATAAAGCGAAGGTCGTGCGCGCTTATTGCAAGAATCAAATCGAAGAAATCGGGCGCGATGAATTCATATCTACAGTATCTGGTGTTGATCTCGATATCTTACGGATTCCCGATGACGAAGCCCCAGATGGTGTAAATCTCTCCGATATGGATTTCGCTGAATTTATTGATGGCACTAGCGATGACATGAATACAGGGAACTACATCGCACGCAAATGCAACTTGACATTGCCAGAAATCAATGTCGACGACTTTAAGCGCGCCGGCTACCTTCCGGAGGTCTGCCTGAACTACATCGCCCTGCTCGGCTGGAACCCGGGCAACGACCTCGAACGGTTCGACCTCGACTTCCTTAAACAACACTTCGACCTCGACCGCATCGGCAAGAGCAACTCGACGTTCGACCGCGAGAAGCTCAAGGCGTTCAACGGCGACACGCTCCGCGCATTGCCCGCGGACGACTTCGCGTGCCTGCTCGCGGATTATGTCAAGGCGTATCGGCAGGATTGGGGAGAAGCCGGCGTGTTCAACGGCGATGACTGGCAGGCCTTCTGCGCCGCGGTGCAGGAGCGGACACACACTCTGCCCGACCCGCTGGACGCGAACGCGTACCTGATTAAGAGCGACGACGCGATCCAGTACGACTTCACGCCCAAGCCGGTCCGCAAGGCGATGACGGGCAACGGCGGCGCGGGGATCAGGCTGCTCGAAGAACTCCGCGCAGTGTTTGATGGGTTGCCTGAGGAAAACTTCGGCCACGCGGCGCACGAAACGATCAACAAGACCGCGGAGGCCGCCGGGATCAATATGGGCAAGTACGCCCAGCCGGTGCGGATCGCGGTGTCGGGATCGACGGTGACGCCGCCGCTGGACGTGACGCTCGACCTGTTGGGCAAGTCGGCAACACTCGAGCGCATCGACCGGTGCCTGGCAGAAGCGAAAACGCACATGGAGACGCACGCGTGAACTACTGGCTGATCAAGTCCGAGCCCGGTGCCTGGTCGTGGGACGACCAGATGAAGTCGCCGAAGAAGACCACCGAGTGGGACGGCGTCAAGAACCACCAGGCGAACAATCATCTTAAGGCCATGAAGAAGGGCGACCGCTGCTTCTTTTACCACTCGGTCAACGAGAAGCAGATCGTCGGCGTTGTCGAGGTCGTCAAGGAATGGGTGCCTGACCCGGACCAGCCTGATGAGCCGTGGGGCTACCCGGCGGTCAAGGCAGTGTCGGCGGCCAAGACGCCGGTGACGCTCGCGGACATCAAGGCCAAGGCTTCACTGAAGGACATGGTACTGGTCAAAAACGCGCGCCTGAGTGTCCAGCCGGTCAAGGCCGGGGAGTGGAAGACGATCTGCAAGATGGCGGGGCTTTAATCAATCGCCCCTCACTCAACTATTGCCAAGGCAAACAGGAACCACAGATGCGCACAGGTATACGCAGATTCAATCAAATCTGTGTTCATCCATGTGCGGCTGTGGTTTCAGAACTCAACAGAAGCGAAAAACAATCATGAGCTTGATCGTCACCGGCAGCATCGGCATCGACACCGTGGAAACCCCCGACGGCCAGAAGGCCGAGAGTGTGCTCGGCGGGTCGTCGATCTATTTCGCGGCGGGCGCGTCGTTTTTTACGAGTGTCCGCCTGGTCGCCGCGGTCGGCGAGGACTTCCCCGCGCACTTCCACAAGCAGTTCCAGCGGTTCGACGTCTGCACGGACGGGCTCGAAGAGCGTGCGGGCTCCAAGACCTTCCGCTGGCACGGGCGGTACCACGCGAACATGAACGACCGGGATACGCTGGATGTGCAGGTCAACGTGCTGGGCGAGGCCCTGCCGCCGGTGCCCGACCACTACCGCGACTCGAAGTACATCTTCCTGGCCAACACCCACCCGGCCGGGCAGCTCGAGTTGCTTGACCAGTTCCCCGACCGCAAGCTCGTTGTGGCGGACACGATGGACCTGTGGATCGACACCGAGCCGGGCCTGCTCAAGCAGTTGCTGGGCAAGGTGGACGGCTTCGTGCTCAACGACTCGGAAGCGAAGCAGCTCACCGGCGAGAGCAACGTGATCAAGGCCGCAGACGCCGTCTTGGCGATGGGCCCGCGGTTCGTCGTCGTCAAGAAGGGCGAACACGGCGCAATCCTGAGACATCAGGACGGGACCGGCGTGCTCCCCGCCTACCCCGCGGACGCGGTCATCGACCCGACCGGCGCGGGCGATTCGTTCGCCAGCGGGATGATGGGCTATCTCGCGTCGGTCGATGACGTGTCGATCAACGCGATCAGGCGCGCGATGGCGTATGGCACGGTCGTCGCGAGCTACACGATCGAGAAGTTCTCGACCGACCGCTTAGCGGAGATCGAACGAAGCCATATCGATCAGCGGCTCGACGAATTCGCCGGTCACTTGGACATCGGCGCAGGGATATAACGCGTGATGAAAGGCGGAATGCCTCACGCAAAGGCGCGAAGGCGCAAAGCCAAGGCAGAGAAGAAACCACAGATGTTATCTTCGCGCCTTCGCGCCTTTGCGTGAATTTCAATAGGCAACACGCACAAAACAGCACGGTATTCGATATTGCATGCATATTCAAATTTTTTCATTTTTACTGCATAAAATCCTTTGCGTTTGGCGATACAGCGATAAGATAAAGTTAGACAACTTGACCGGGCGGTTTGCTGAGGAAGCAATACCAACGTCATTTTCGTTCTTCCTACCATCCCTCCTTAGCAGTGCCTCCCCCGACAACTCGATGTTTTGCCCTGGCGGTTGATGCCGGCGGGGCCTCGCCAGCGACGGCGTCGTATCGGCTGTGTCTGTATGCGTGTTTCGTGTGAGGCAGCGCCGGGGCGCGTCCATGGGGCGTGATGCATACCAGGCCAGGCGGTGCACACGCCAACGTCGCGGGCGCGGTCAACGCGTGCGTGGCTGCCGAACATCGCCGCCAGGGTTTTTCCTGATCACCCTTGCTGCGCCCGGCGCGCGGGCTCGCGTGGACCCTGCGCTCGGGCGGACAACTCATTTAATAAGGAGGCCGCTATGCCCGAGCCGACAAACGCCCCGAACGAGGTGCCGCTGTCCGAGCAGCCGACGGTGGACCTGCCCCCCGACCCAAACCCGCACTGGTGGCGGTGGGTCATCGACCGCAACCCGATGTTCCTGATCAGCGGGGTGCTCATCCTGGCGGGCTGCTTTATGGTCAGCCGGCATATTCATGCGATCGACCCGGACGCGGTCGCGGAGGGCCTGGTGGTCAAGATGCTGATCGGCCTGCTGCTGGTGCTGAACCTCTATGAGCTGCTCGTGATCGCGCTGGGCTTGTTACTCGCCAAGACGCGGACGCTGGTGCGCGATGCCCGGCACCTGCTCGGGCTGGCGCTGCTCCTGCTCGCCGACGCGGCGTTCGTCTACACCGAAACAGCGATGCTGGACCTGCACGCGGGCATCGCCGTCGTGTCGATCGCGGCGCTGCTGGCCTGGTTCAAGGCGTGGCTGATCGCGCGGTCGCTGCGCCTGGATGCCTCGCCCGCGGCGGTGGTCGTGACGATGGTTGCGTTGGCGGCGATGTACGCGCTGCCGGTCGCGACGCGCGCGATGGCCGACGAAGGCTACCTGCTGCCCGCCCACGCGATGCTCATCTGGGGCGGGCTAGGCGTCGTGCTCGCGCTATACGCCCTGCCGCTGCGTTGGGTCAGGCTCGGCGTGGCCTACTCGGCCGACCACCGGCAGCTGCAACGGCTGGCCGCCGGCGGGCTGATCGTCCTGCCGCTGATCTCGCTCATCGGGCACGCGGCGGCGGCGCTGTGGGTCCATGAGAGCGCGTTCGAGCCGGCGATGCTCGCGCCGCTGCTGCTCGGCCTCGCCGCGGTGCTGCTCCGGCACCACCGGGCGCTCGGCGGCGCACGCCCGACAGCGCAGGCCGCGACACTCATCGCAGCCTCGGCGGTCGTCGCCGGCCTGCTTCCCGGTGAGGGCCTGACCGTTGAATCGCCGGACTACACCTGGCTGGCCTTCTCTCCGCTGCGCGGGGTGCTCATCATCGTGCCGGTCCTTCTGCTCTGGGGCTGGTGGATCAGCGGCAAGCGCCTGCGCGGGCTGGTTAATGCGCTGCTGCCAGCTGGGGCTACGGCACTCGGGCACACACCTTCGGCGATGCTGCTGCATGCCCAGTGGATCAACGACTCGACGACGATGCTGGCCTGGGGCTTGATCGCGATCGGCCTGGCGTTCGCCAGCCTGGTGCTCGGCGGCGTCCTGAGCTGGCGACGACGAACGATCGAGCAACGACGCGCCGATATCAGCGAACTGCTGGCAGAGCCGGTTTAAGCCAACGCCGCTTTTCTCCTCCGCGCCGCGGCCGGTCTCCTCCACCGGCCGTGGCGTTCTTGTTGCGCTTCGCCTTAGCAGAACCGCCTGACCCAGGGCGTGCGCTTAGCGAGCACCGCGAGGACGAAGGTCACGACGTAGACCGCGAAGAAGTATGGAAGCTCGGGCAGTTCACCGAGCGCCCGCTCCATAACACGCTTGACCGGCCAGGCGACGAACATGTGCAGCAGGTAGATCGCAAAGGTCAAGGACGCGGCCCACAGCGCCCAGCGCGGTGCCGTAAACGGCAGGCACAGCGCCCCGCCGATCAGCAGCAGCGCGAGCCCGAGCCGCCACTCCCAGTACGCCAGGAGTGCACCCGGGCCGAAGCCGCCCTGCGCATCAGCAACAACGTGTAGAGCCATCATCGCCAAACCCGATCCGATCAGCGCTACGCAGGCCGTCGGCGTTCGGCCGTGGTAGCGGAGCAGCAGGCCCAGGCCGATGCCAGCGGGGATCAGCAGCGCCGCGGTGAACCAGCTGCGCATAATCGACGGCATCGCGTTATCACCGAACGCGAGGGCGATTGATGTTGGCAGCGCCATGCCCAGCACCAGCCAGCAGCCGGTCGCCAGGTTCGGCCGGCGGTTGTGCCATCGATCCATGAACCGCAGCACCGTGTTGACTAGCACTTCAGCGACAAAGGCAAAGGGCAGGTACCACAGCAGGAGCTCGGTACCGATCCAGAGCATCGACCAGCTCGGGTCGGCCAGGTCGCCGAAGCGCCCGTTGCCGGTCCGCCAGGCGCGGAAGGTGTTGACAACGCCGTAGAACGCGGACCAGACGACCCAGGGGATGAGCAGGCGAGCAGCTCGCCGCTTAACGTTCTGCTTCCACGGGTGCTGGGGCGTGCGTTTGCTGCCGAGCGCGATCGTGCAGAGCAAGAAGACCGGCAGCCCCATCCCGCCGAGCAAGTGCATACCCACGGTGTGCTTGGCGACGATGTCAACGATGGCGAGGGCACGCAGCACGTCCAGCCACAGGAACCGCTGCGCCGGCTGCGCTGAGGCATCCGGGGCCGGGGGCGCGCCTGCTTCGACCCGCTGGTCAGGCGTTCGTGGGGACCGGTGCATTAACCGGTTCACGGCCGACGGAGTAATAGACGAACCCTTCATCGCGCATCGCCTGGGTTTGATATAGGTTTCGGCCGTCGAACACGACCGGCTGGCCCATGCGCTTGCGCATCTGCTCGAAGTCCGGCTGCTTGAACTCCGGCCAGTCTGTGCAGATCACCAGCGCGTCGACGCCGTCGAGCATGTCGTACACATCGTCGCTGTAATCGATGCGGTCCTGCATGCCGTGGTCCCGGCAGGTCTCGTGCGCGACCGGGTCGTGGGCGACGACACTCGCGCCACGGTCCAGCAGCGCGTTCATCAGCGTCAGCGACGGCGCCTCGCGGATGTCGTCCGTGCCGGGCTTGAAGGCGATGCCCCAGACCGCGACTCTCTTGCCGCTGAGCCCGCCTTGGCCGAAGTGGTCGTCGAGTTTCTTGATGAACCGGCCGCGTTGGTCCTGGTTGACTGCGTGGACCGAGGTGAGCAACGGCGTGGGGTGGCCGCACTCGTCGCCCATGGAGATGCACGCGAGCACGTCCTTGGGGAAGCACGACCCGCCGTAGCCCAGGCCGGGGTAGAGGAACTGGTTGCCGATCCGCTTGTCGCTGGTCATGCCGCGCCAGACCTCGTCCACATCCGAGCCGTAGTGCTCGCAGAGCGCCGCGATCTCGTTGATGAAGCTGATCTTGGTCGCGAGCATCGCGTTGGCGGCGTACTTGACCATCTCCGCGGACGGGATGTCCATGACGAAGATCGGGTGGCCGTTGCGCGTGAACGGGTCGTAGAGCTTGCGGAGCCGGTCGCCGGTGCCTTCGTCCTCGGCGCCGATGACGACGCGGTCGGGCTTGTTGAAGTCGTTGATCGCGGCGCCCTCCTTGAGGAACTCGGGGTTCGAGCCCATCTTGTACGGCTTCTTAGTGTGTTTGGCGATCTCGTCCTGCACCTTCTTGTTGGTGCCGACGGGGACGGTGGACTTCACAACGATGATCTTGGCCCGGCGTTCATCCGCGCCGCCGCCGGTGCTGCCCGGGCCGGCCTCGATCGCCTTGCCGATGTCCGCAGCCGCGGCGAGGACGTACTTCAGGTCCGCCCGGCCCTTCTCGTCACTGGGCGTACCGACGCAGATGAAAACAACCTCCGCCGACTGGTACGCGTTTGCGGCGTCGGTGGTGAAGTGCAACCGGCCGGCCTTGGTGTTGCGCTGGATCATCTCGTCCAGGCCCGGCTCGTAGATCGGCGAGACACCGTTGTTGAGCTTGTCGATCTTCTTCTGATCGATGTCCAAACAGGTCACGTCGTTGCCGACATTGGCAAAGCAGGTGCCGGTGACAAGACCGACGTAACCGGTACCAACCATCGTGATGCGCATCGCGCGTGCTCCCTGGCTTCCAAGCAGATTATCCGGACCCCTTCAGAAGGGGCGACAGTCTAGGGTATCTTCGGCAACTGGTGGCTTTGGGTGCAGTCGGGCCGGGGAATTCGCTGTTCAGCCGTCCGGGAGCCCGTCCCCCCGCCCCGCGGATACCCTACAATGCGCCGTTCCGCCCGCCCCGCCCAACGAACGCGAAGGACGCCACCGATGGCCCGCGAGAAGGTCCCAGAACCGGTTTTTAACACGCCCGACGACCAGATCAACGCCGTCGAGCAGTACAAGCTCAACTCCAACGGCGTCGTCGGCGCCCTGCCCGAGCACGTCCGCGACCAGTCCGCTGGCAACATCGCCGAGGACTCTGAGCAGCTGGCCAAGAGCCACGGCATCTACCTCGAGTACAACCGCGCGGCGACCGGGCGTGAGAAGGACTGGCTGTACATGGTCCGCGTCACGGTGCCCGGCGGCGGGTCGTTCACCGCCGACCAGTGGCGCGTCTTTGACGCCATCGCCGACAAGTACTGCGACCACAACCCCGACGGCGGGCCTTCGCTGCGCCTCACCACCCGGCAGAACATCCAGTACCACTGGCTCAAGAAGCCGGACCTGGTCAACCTGGTGCAGGACGTCGCGTCCACCGGCTACTACACGCTCAACGGCTGCGGCGACAACGTGCGAAACGTGATGGGCTGCCCGCTGTCCAAGTACAGCCCGATCTGCGACGCGAACAAGCTCGCGCACGAGTACGGCACGTACTTCCGCCTGCCCGCCGCGCCGCACATCCAGGTCTTCGCCGTGGACCCGAACCATATCGACGACCCCGAGCAGCAGTACAGCTACGGCAAGCAGCTCTTGAACCGTAAGTTCAAGATCGCGTTCAGCTCGGTCGCGCGTGACACCGGGGGCAGCATCGTCGGCGACAACTGCGTCGAGGCCCGCGCCTGCGAGATCGGTGTTGCGCCGGTCGTTGAGAACGAGAAAGTCATCGCCTACGAGGTCTTTATCGGCGGCGGCCAGGGCGAGAAGAACGGCAAGCCGACCTTCGCCGGCATCGCCCTGCCCTTTGCCCGCGTCGCGCCCGAGGACCTGTTCCCCGCGATGAAGGCCATCGTCGATGTCCACAAACAATGGGGCGACCGCAAGAACCGCGTCTGGGCACGCATGAAGTATGTCGTGCAGAAACAAGGCATCGCGTGGTACCAGAACGAGGTCAAGGCCCTGGGCGTCAACTTCGAGCAGCCCGACTCGGATTTCGATATCGGCCCGCGGATGATGCACCACGGCTGGCATGAGCTGGAGACGACCGGCAAGCTGGCCTACGGCGCGTATATCGAGAACGGCCGGCTCATCGATACCGACCCGGCGGCGGGCAACGGCAGCCAGAAATCGATGGTCACGCCGCTGCTTGATAAGTTCGGCGCCGAGCTGCTGATCACCCCGAACCAGGACCTGCTGTTTACGGGCATCGAGCCGGACGCGAAACAAGACTTCGAGGCCGCGCTCACCGAGCACGGCTACGGCA
Source organism: Phycisphaeraceae bacterium (assembly GCA_028280965.1). Classification (GTDB taxonomy): domain Bacteria; phylum Planctomycetota; class Phycisphaerae; order Phycisphaerales; family Phycisphaeraceae; genus JAHQVV01. The sequence goes on along the minus strand of JANQKT010000011.1, from coordinate 16,456 downwards.
AACGCAAGGGCAAGGCGTTCAGCCGACTGCGCGTGCTGTCGGGCGCGTGCGTCGGGCTGCCGACCTGCCGTCTGGCCTACACCGACTCCGAACAGTGGGAGCCGGAACTGCTGGACCAGCTCGACGAGCTCGGCTACGGCGACACGCACGAGTCGATCGGCATCACCGGCTGCGAACGCCAGTGCTTCCGCCCGGGCACCAAGACCATCGGCTGGGTCGGCCAGGGCCCGGACCAGTACGCGCTCAAGCTCGGCGGCTCCGAGGACGGCCGATACCAGGGCCAGTGGATCATCGGCGTTGACCCCAACAAGCCGGAAAAAGGCGAGCAGTGGCTGCTCCGTCGGGTGAGCAAGAGGGACGCGGTGAAGGTCACCGCGGCGCTGTTCGATTTCTACAACGCGAACAAGCAGGACGGCGAAGACATGGGCGCCACGATCCGACGCATCGGACAAGACGCGATCGTCGCGCACCTGCGTTCGCTGCCAGAGATCGAGCCGCTATTGAAAAAAACCTTCCCCAAGCCGTTCATGCCGTACGACGAATGTGGGCAGGTTCGTCAGGCTGTTACGAGCTGACGAGGGCTCCATGGGAACAATCCACTTGTTCAACAGTTTGCTCATCGCAATCTTGTTTTGCTCAGCCGCGCCTGCTGTAGCACAGCAGCAAGAGGTCAAGGTCGAACTCGACACCTCGCAGGTCGCCGACAACCCGGGGTTGGTGAAATGGGGCGAAGACGCAAAAGCGATGATCGAGGAGTGGCACCCCAGGCTCAGCAATCTGCTCGCCAGCAAGGGCTTCACGCCGCCCAACGAAGTCCGCCTGGTCATCCGCAAGAGCGACAAGGGCATCGCCCACGCCTCGGGCCGGACGATCACCGTCATGTCGAATTGGATCGAGAAGCGCCCGGGCGATGTCGGGCTGGTCATCCACGAGTTGACGCACGTCATCCAGCGGTACCGCCGCACGCCGATGTGGGTGACCGAAGGGATCGCGGATTATGTCCGCTGGGCGATCTACGAGGGCAAGCCGCAGGGCTGGTTCCGCTGCCCGAAGAGCGACGACGGTTACAAGCAGGGTTACCGCGTGACCGCGGGGTTTTTGTTGTGGCTGGAGGCCGGCCCCGCGCCGGGGATCGTCAATCGGTTGAACAGGGCGGCCCGCAAAGCGGAGTATGACGACGCGATCTTTGAAGAAGCAAGCGGCAGATCGCTGACTGCGCTCTGGAGCCAGTACGTCGAAGAGCGGCACCGCTGAAGGCGTATTTCAAGCTTCACATTTGTGATAGCCGCGGGGCTACGCCCCGCCGGCAAGTATGACACGCGTGCGACAAACCAATCAAGCCCCAGCCGTCGGATTGTGAGCACTCGCCTGCAACGCGTAGCGTTGCGGCTATTGGTGGTTGCCTACCCGCCGACGCGCGACAACAAGAACAGCGACCACACGACCGGCGCCGCCGCGATCAGCACGCTGACGCGCGACAAGGACCGGCCGGTCGCCTCGCGCAGGTGCCCCACCGCCTCACAGATCAGGATGAAGACCGTGATCAACGCGAATTTGTAGACGATCATGCCGTTGAGTGCCCAGTGATCGATCACCCATCTCGCGATCGGGTTGACCTCTCGGCCGTACATCCCCAGGATCACCCACGTCAGGATCACATCGAGCGCCGAGAACAACAGCAGCCAGGCATATGCGCTCGGGTAACACATGTGGCGGTTCAGCGGGTTGACCCCGGCGGGAACCGGCTCGGCCTGTGCTGATTCGACGTCGCCTTCATCGTTGCGCGGTGGTGTCGGAGGGTCAGGCAAACCGGAAACCTCCCGCGGCCTCGACGGCCTTCGCGATCGCCTGCGTGCCCAGCCGCCCGCCGCCCTGCTCGGCGATCTGCTGAAAGAGCGAGGTCACATGCGCGGCCGCGTCCAGCGGCAGCCCTTGGCGTTTGGCGGTGTCGAGCACGATGTTGAGGTCCTTCAGGACCAGGTCGATCATAAAGCCGGGCGCGTGGTCGGCGGTGGCGATCTTCGGGCCGAGGTTGGACAGCTGCCAGGACGCCCCCGCCCCGCCGCCGACGACCTCGAGCACCTGGTCCAGATCGAGGCCGCTTTGCTTGGCGAGCGCGAGCGCTTCGCAGACGCCGATGAGCGCGGTGACGACCGCGACCTGGTTGCACGCCTTGCACGCCTGGCCCGAGCCGGGGGCCCCGAGGTGGGCGACCTTGCCGCCGACGATGTTGAGCAAGGGCAGCACGCGTTCAAGCGCCTCGCGTCGCCCGCCGGCCATGATGCTGAGCGTGCCGTTCTTTGCGCCGGTATCCCCGCCCGAGACCGGCGCATCGATGAAGTCAACGCCCTGCTTTGCCAAGCGCTCCGCGAAGCTTCGCGTGGCGTCCGGGCTGATCGTCGAGTGATCGACGATGACCGTGCCGGCGACAGCCGCGCTCGCCAGGCCGCGCTCGCCGAACAGCACCGCCTCGACGTCCGGCGTATCGGTGACGTTGATGAACACGATCGACGCCCCCTTCGTGAGCACATCCGCCGGGCTGTCGGCGAGCGTCGCGCCGGCATCGATGAGTGGCTGTGCTTTCGCCGCGGTGCGGTTCCAGACGGTCATGGGGTGTCCCGCGTCAAGCAGGTTCTTCGCCATCGGCGCGCCCATGATGCCTAAGCCGATGTAGCCGAGTTGAGGTTTGGCGTCGTTCAAAAAAGTATCGCCTCGATGGGATCGCGTCTTGTTAAGACCTGGACTAACGGGTCGGTATCGATATCCGGGTCGATCGCAATGCAAGCGAATCGCGCCGGGGCACCGGGCCCAAGCGTCGCGGTTCGGCTGCCCAGCCGCAGGGCCTTGCTGCCGTGCGTGGTCGCCATCGCCAGCAACGTTCGCGGATCGGTTCGATCACGCTTATACAGCCGACGCATCGCGCTGAGCAGGCCCAGCGGCTGCGGGTCACCGGGGTCCGCACAGACAATCGAATCGGTGCCGAGACAAACATTGACGCCCGCAACAAGCATGTCGCGGTAGCGGTGGCCTGTGTGCCCGAAGTACTCGCTGGCGATCGGGCAGTAGGCGATATGCGTGTTCGTGTCGGCGAGCAGCTTGATGTCATGGTCATCAACATAGTTGCAATGGGCGACGAGCCAGCCGCCATCCCTTGCGGCGCGTTCGAGGTATGGGCGCATCCATTGGACGGGTGAGAGGCCTTGGCCGTAGTGCTCGGCAAACGACTCATCCCACTTGCCGATGGCCTTCAGGTAATCCAACATCGGGCCCGAGCATCGGCCGACAAACTCTGCCTCGTCCGCGTGCTCGGCTAGGTGCGTGCTAAGCGGCAAGCCGCTTTCAACCGCCCGTGCATAAACGCCTGGCCCTGCAGAATAAGGCGCGTGGGGCTGAAGCCCGTTTCGGCCATCCTGGATCGCATCGCGGATCAGAAACCCGGCGTCATCATCATGAGGCGGCCCCAAACCAAACAACTGCGCATACCAAACACCGTCTAAATAGTAATCACGCTTGACCGAATCGACTTCACCAAGAAGCCCGATGTCGCCGACCGCCTGCACACCTGCTTCACGGCATCGGGCTGCCCCCAGATTGACGGAACGATGCCAGATCGAGTCAACCTCCGGCCCGTGGGACCGCACCATCCTCACCCACCCCACGAACCCGCCCGCCGGGTCGTAAGGCTGCGGGCCGATACCCGTCAGTTCCAGGTGCGTGTGCGCGTTGACCATCGCCGGCAGCAGCAGGCTATCACGCTTGTCAATCACCTCGGCCCGGGCGACGAGCTCAGCGGGCAGGGATTCGGGATCGCCGGCGGCGACAACCCGACCGTCCCGGACCAGCACCGACCCCGGCCGGGCATCGACGCCGACGGCATCGCGAACGGCGGCGGCGTGTAGTACGTAGAGACCGGGCTGTTTCATGGCGGATCGGGCGATATTCCGATAACAGGCAGGCCTTGGGGTTCCTCCCAACGCCCCTGGGCCCCTTCCGGGGCGATTACCCCCGCTGGGCTGCAAACGTTACACTCACGGCTTCGATCACCACACGTTAACACACGAACCGAAGGACCGACCGATGACACGACCCATCACCCTCTCGACCGCCGTCCTGCTCGCCGCGGGCCTGATGCTGGGCACCGGCTGTGTCTCGCAGGGCAGCCACGACGACCTGGTTTCGATCAACCGGACGCTAGAGGAACGCCGGGTGGCGTTGGAGCAGCAGGTCGAGGCGCTGATGCAGACAATCGCGGAGAAGGACGCCCTGATCCGGTCGATGCAGGACCAGAGCGGCGCGAACGCGGCGCTGCGGCAGCGGCTCAGCGAAGAGCAGCAGAACGTTGCCAACCTGCGGGCCGAGCTGCGGGCGCTGCGGGCCGAGCTGGCCGAGGCGCATCAGGGCGCGGGCAAGATCGTGGTGGTCGAGGGCCTGCCGCCGGAGGTGAGCGACGCGCTGAGCGACCTGGCGGCGGCGAACGCCGATCTCATGGAGTACGACGAGGCGCGCGGGATGATCCGGCTGCGCAGCGACCTGACCTTCGCGCTCGGCTCGGCGAGCGTGAGCGACTCGGCGAAGACGGCGCTGTCGCGACTGGCGGGCGTCTTGAACCGCGGCGCGGCAAGCGATTTTGACGTGCAGGTCATCGGCCACACCGACGCGGTGCCGGTCAAGTCCGCCCAGGGCAGGCAGCTGCACATCGACAACCGGGGCCTATCGAGCAACCGCGGTGATGCGGTCGCGCGGGTCCTGATCGCCAACGGCGTCAACGCAGGGCGTGTCGTCTCCGGCGGGCGCGGCGCTACCCAGCCGATCGAAGCCAACGACGCCCGCGGCCGGAGCAAGGCCAACCGCCGGGTCGAGATCTTCCTGGTCAAGGCCAGCGACAACGATCCCGGCGCCCCGGCGCCGGCACCCGCTGTCGGTGGCGCTGGCGGTGGTGACGTGGTCGAGGGCGCGCCCGAGCCGGCAGACGACAGCATTTTTAAATGAGTCTGTTCGTTGAGTTCAATCAGAACAAACCCCGTCGTTTGATGGGGTTTGTTGTTGGAAACAAGCTGTGTTAGACGTCGCCTGCAAGGCGATGGCTAACGAACACCAAATGGTTGTTCAGACCAAGAACTGCGGCACGTACACCGCGGCCTGCTTGATATCACCGATGCGGTCGTCGCCGGCCTCACGCTCGATGGCGAGGTCGCCGTTGAACCCGCCCTCGTCCAGCGTCTTGAAGAACGCGGGCCAGTTGACCTCGCCGGTGCCGGCGACGACTTCCGCGCCCCACTCGCCCGGCGCGGGCGGCGCGGTGGCGTCCTTGATGTGGGCCTGGCGGATGCGCGGGGCGAGTTTGGCGGCGGCGGCGATCGGATCGCCCATGCCGTAGAGGATCATGTTCGCCGGGTCGAAGTTCACCGCGACGCTCTCGCGGTCGACCTCGCTGAGGAAGCGGTCCAGCGAGTCGGCGGTCTCCTGACCGGTTTCCAAGAGCAGGTCGGCGCCGGCCTTATCCTTGAGGATGCCGCCGAGCTCGCGCAGCCGGCCGACGAGCGTGTCGTGCAACTCGCGGTCGTCCTCGGGGATGAAGCCGGCGTGGAAGCTGACGTACTTCAGGCCAAAGTCTTTAGCGGACTCCGCGGTCTTGTGGAACGCGATCAGGTTGTCCTGCCAGTGCTGGTCGGGCACGACCCCGCCGGTCTCCTGGATCGTCGCGGGCGTCGTGTAGTCCTCGCCCTTGGGCGTGAACATGCCCGAGACAACCGTGACCCCGGCGTCGGCGAGCTTGCTGCCGGCGTCGGCCCAGTCGCCCGAGCTCTCGAACAGCGGGTTGAGGTGCAGCTGCACCCGGCTGATGCCGATCTCGCGCGCGTTGGCGATCAGGCAGTTCACGCACTTGGGCTGGGTTGACCAGGAACAGAACGCCAGGGCTTGCTCGGCGGGTTTCATGCGGCACTCCGGGGATGGCTGACATCAAAGAGCGGGTAGCTTACAAGAACGAGCCAAACATGCCCTCGCCGGTCTCCGCCATCGCGAGCGCGGCGGCGCCGACGAAACCGGCCTCGTTCTTCAGTTCGGTCGCGTTGAGGTTGGGCTTGATCCCGCCGGCGATGCCCCAGTTCTGCTCGGTGAACGCCCGGCGGAGCGGGTCCATCAAGAGGTCGCCGGCGTTGGCGACGCCCCCGCCGATCACGATCGCCTGCAGGTCGATCACCCGGCAGAGGTTAATACACGCCACCGCGAGATAGCCGGCGAGGTCTTCGACCAGGCGTTGGCTCAGCCAGTCGCCGGCCTTGGCTTCATCAAAGATAATGCGCGAGGACAGCGAGCCGTCTTCGAGGTAGCGCTCGAGCTTGGACCGCTTGCCCGCGGCCATGAGCTCGGTCGCCTGACGGACCAGCGCGGTGGCGGAGGCGTAGCGCTCGAGGCAGCCCTGCTGGCCACACGGGCACAGGTGCCCGCCGGGCTCGACGATCATGTGGCCGACCTCGCCAGCCAGCCCACCCCCGCCGTGGAACACGCGTCGGTTGAGCACGATGCCAGAGCCGACGCCGGTGCCGAGCGTGACCAGCGCCAGGTGGTGCAGGCCTGCGTTGCGTTTGAGCGCGAACGAATACTCACCAAACGCCGCGGCATTCGCATCGTTATCAACCACGACCGGCCGGCCCATCGCCTTGCCCGCCAGCTCGCGCAGGCCGACATCCTTCCAGCCCTTGAGGTTGACGCAGGCACGGACGATGCCGGTGCGGCTGTCGATCAGGCCCGGCACGCCGATGCCCACGCCACCGACACTGTCCCATTCAAGGCCGGCCTCCTCGACCATGCGGTGCGCGAGTTCATTCATCACCTTAACCACGACGTCCGGCCGGCTGTCGGTCGGCGTCGGGTCGATCTGGCGCGTCAGCACCTTGCACGACGGGTCGAGCAGGCCGGCCTTGATGCGCGTGCCGCCGAGGTCGAGGCCAACGTAGCAGGTTGGTGGGCAAGCGTTGCTGATAGGTAGCGGCCTCGTCGTTTCCAATCTTGTTGGCTTGACATCGCCCCTGGCGGGAGCCCGGAGCAGGCGGTAGCAAAACGCTATCTCGCGTTGCCCAAGCCTGTTGATCCCTGCTCCGGGCTTCCGCCCGGAGCCATGGAACGGATTGATCCAGCCCTAACCCAGCACCACCGCCCCACCATCCGCCACGCTCTTCACCTCCGCCTCGACCAGGCGGACCGACTCGGCGGCCTGGCGCATCGTGACCCGCTCGGGCTGTCGGCTGTTCGCGATGCAATCCACGAAGTACGCGATCTCGTGGTCGTAGCCCATGCCCGCTTCAAGTTCGACCGGTTTCTTCTCGTCGTTCTGTGACAGGGTCAGCGGCTGTTCGTCCGAGCTGTCGAACATCGCGGTCGCGTTCTCGAAGTTCACCGTATAGGACATACGGAACCCGAAGCCGTCGGCCATCGCCCACGAACCCTCGGCACGGACGAGCGGGACCTGCTCGTACCCGTAGTGCGTGCTGATGTGATCGACCGCGTTGGTCTTGCTTGAGTAGCCGACGCTTGAGACGGACCGCGGCATGCCGAACAGGTGCTGGATGAAGTCCGCGTCGTGCAGGTGCAGGTCGAGCGCCGCCCCCCCGCTCGCGTCGCCGCTGGCGTAGAACGGGCCCTTGGGGTGCGGCGAGACCCGGCGGAAGCTCGCGCCGAGCACCTTGCCATAGGCCTGCTCGTCGACCGCCTTCTTCAGCCAGGTCCAGCCCGGCCAGAAGCGCATGCACATCGCGGGCATCACGACCTTGTCCGTCGCCTCCGCGGCCTCGACGAGCTTCATCGCATCCGCGTAGGTCCGGGCGATCGGCTTTTCGAGCAGCAAGTGCTTGCCCGCCTCGATCGACTTGAGGCCGAACGGCACGTGCGCGGGCGTCGGCAGGCAGATGTCCACCGCGTCGATGTCCGGGTCGGAGACCAGGTCGTTGCCATCGGTGTATTTCTTGGGTTTGCTGTAGTCGAATCCGCCGGCGTTGGCGCCCTCGATGTTGCCCGCCGCCTGCTGCTTGCCGCCCAGCCGGTCCTGGTCCTGGTCGGCGATGGCGACGACCTCGACAGCGTCGCCCAGCCGAGCGTACGCGTCCAAGTGCGTCTGACCCATAAAACCCAAGCCGATCACGCCAACTCGTACCGCCATCTGTCGCTGCCTTTCTGCTGAAAAAGTGGCCCAGGATTCTAACGCATCGCCCGCCCGGGGGCGATGGACCGGCTGATTGCGGGTGGCCGCTCAATCGGTGTAGCATTGCTCGATCTTCAGCGTCGATACTGAAAACCGGCCCTCTTTGGATATGATTCGTACTGTGCTGCAGCCCCGCTGATGATCCCACTTACCAGGAATGAACCCGATGAAGCAGACGTCCCCCGCCATGAAGACGACCCGCCGACAACTCCTTAAAAACGCCGCGGTGTTCGGCGGGGCCGCGCTGGCCGGTCCGGGGCTGGTCTTCGGCCAGGGCGGCAACAAGACACTCAACCTCGCCGCCGTCGGCCTCGGCGGCCAGGGCGCGGGGGACCTGGCCAACTCGGCCAAGGGCACCAACGTCCGCGTCGTCGGGCTGTGCGATGTGGACAGCGTCAACCTCACGCGCACCGGCAAGCGCTACGACGGGGCCAAGACGTACAAGGACTACCGCGTGATGCTTGACGAGATGGGCAAGGACATCGACGCCCTGCTCGTCTCGACGCCCGACCACATGCACGGGCCGATCGCGCTGGCCGCGATGCAGCTGGGCATCCATGTGCACGTGCAGAAGCCCCTGGCCCACAATGTCGCCGAGCTGCGCGCGATGCAGACGATGGCCGAAGAGAACCCCAAACTCGTCACGCAGATGGGCACGCAGATCCACAGCCACACCGCCTACCGCACCGCGACCGCGACCGTCCGCAGCGGCGTGATCGGCAAGGTCAGCGAGGCGCACCTGTGGGTCAGCAAGTCCTGGGCGGGCCGGGGCAACGGCCTGCCGGACGGCAACGACCCGGTGCCCGACCGCCTGGACTGGGACCTCTGGCAAGGGCCCGTGCCCGAACGGCCTTATGTCCACGGGGCCTACCACCCCGGGAACTGGCGGCGGTGGAAGGCCTTCGGCACCGGCACGCTCGGCGACATGGGCTGCCACATCTACGACCCGGTCTTCTCCTGCCTGGACCTGGGCATGCCCACCAGCATCGTCTCCAAGGGCCCGCAACACTTCGACCACAGCTTCGCGCCGGACACGGACGTGCGGTACACGTTCGCTCAAACGAAGTACACGACTGAGCAAGTCGCGTTCCGCTGGACCGACGGCAGCCGCGGCAGCCGGCCGGACGCCTCGCGTGCCCAGTTGCCTGACGGTGTCAAGCTGCCGGGCGCGGGCATGTTCCTGGTCGGCGACAAAGGCGTCATCGTCGTCCCGCACTACAGCGCCCCGAGCCTGTATGCCAACGGCGAGGCGATGGACCCGGCCCTGATCAAGACCATCCCGAGCAAGGACCACTACACCGAGTTCACCGACGCCTGCCGCGGCGTGGGCGAAACCTCGACGCCGTTCTCCTACTCGGCGCGTGTCACCGAGGCGGTCCTGGTCGGCGTCATCGCGGGCGACTTCAAGGACCGCATGCTCAAGTGGGACAGCCCGAAGCTGCGCTTCGACCACGCGCCGGCGACCGAGAAGGTCCACCGCAAGTACCGCGAGGGGTGGGACGTGCTGAAGAAGCACGGCGTGGGGTGAGTTGACGGAGATGGGTATCCCACGGCATAGACTGGTTGATTAAAACAACAACACCCGCCACTGGTGTGACGGGCGTTGTTGTTTAGCGAGGGCGACGGGACTCGAACCCGCAACCTCCGGCGTGACAGGCCGGTGCTCTAACCAATTGAGCTACGCCCCCTGCAGGGCTCGCTGATCGGCTCTAGGACTACAGCCGAGCGAAGTAATTTAGCCGCTGGGCTGCGGGTGTCAAGTGGGTTGATTGTGGGGGCTCGGCCTCCCGACGCCTCACGCCCCCGCCCACTGCTCGCGTACGACGGCGAACCCGCGGGCCAGCTCAGCGGGCTTCCACTTGCCTTCGATGCTCATCGGCCCAACGTAGCCAGCGGTCTTGAGCGCCGTGAACAGCGGGCGGAAGTCTTCGCCGTGCACGCCCGGTGTCGAACGCCCCTTGTTCTCGGCGATGTGGGTGTGGGCGATCAGCGGCCCGGCATCACGGATCGCGCCCGGCCGATCGCCGGCATGCCCCATGTGGTACAGGTCCGCGGTCAGCCGGATCGCGGGGTGATCGACCCGCCCCACGATCGCGGCGCCCTCGCCCAGGTGGTTGATAAAGTTGACCTCCTGCGGGCGCAGCGGCTCAACAGCGACAACCACATTGTGCCGCTGGGCCAGCGCGGCCATACGCTTGAGCAGCTCGACAAACTGGTCAGCGGCCCGGCCTGGGCTGAACCCGTTGGGGACGCGCCGCGACCCGCCGCTGCCGAATACGATGGTGCGGACGCCGGCCTGCTGGGCGCGCTCGAAGGCGACTTCGGCCCAGGCCAAAACACCGGCTTGGTCCGCATCCGGGCCGACCGACTTGAGCCGGCCGGGGACGAAACTGTTGCACGCGATGACCGGCAGCGGCGCGTTGCGCGCCTCGGCGAGCTTCGCCTTGAAGTCTTGACCGGGTTGGTCGGGCAGAAGGAACCGGCCGACGGACTCTTCGATGTGCTCGCCCCCGGCGTCGGCGGCCTGCCGCGCCATCGACAGCGGGCCCGCGAGGCCGACAGACGTCAGCCGCGCGGCCGATACCCTCGGGCCACCGCCGACCATCCTGCAACCGGTCAGCACAGGCGATGCACCGGCGATCACGGCGGCACTGACAGCGAGGACTTGTCGGCGGCTTAGCATGCGCGGCTCCTACCGACAGCTCGTTCGCCGCGGCGCCATTCTTACAACCGACTTGGAACCGCTACGGCCGGCTACTTCACCTCGCTCATCTTGACCGGGCAGCGGTTGTCCGCGGCGAGGACCGCGGCCTCGAGCACACGCTGGGTCTCGTACGCGTCCTGGAAATCGGACACCGGCACGACCGGCTTCTTGTTGGCGATCACGTTCAGCATGTCCGCCGCCATGTTCACGAAGGTGTGCTCGTAGCCGATGATGTGCGCCGCCGGCCACCAGTTGCCGACGTAGGGGTGGCCGTCGTCGCCGCGGGTGACGTTGATGGTGGACCAGCCCTGCTCCCGGCCGGGCAGGGTGTTGTCGTACCACTCCAGCTCGTTGGCGCGTTCGAAGTTGTACTTGATCGCGCCCTTCTCGCCGTGGATCTCGATGCGGTTGGCGTTCTTGTCGCCCGTCGCCAGGCGGCTGGCTTCGAAAGAAGCGATCGCGCCCTTCTTGAACCTCGCCAGGAACAGCAGCGCATCGTCCACGGTCGAGGTGCCGTAACGCTTCTTCTTGGATTTCTTTGCCCCCTTGCCGGTAATCGCGCTGCCGCCGGCGGATTCGATGATCTCCCGCTTCTTGATAAAGGTTTCCTTGATCGCGCCGGTGACCTCGGTGATCTCGTCGCCGGTGATGAAGCGGGCCATGTCGACGATGTGGGCGTTGAGGTCGCCGTGCGCGCCCGACCCGGCCTGCTTGCCCTTGAAGCGCCACAGCAGCGGCGTGTCGGGCCCGCCCCAGTCCTGGAGGTAGGCGGCGCGGACGTGGAAGATCCGGCCGAGCTTGCCCTCCTTGACCAGCTGGTGGGCGAGCGCGACGGCGGGGACCCGGCGGTAGACAAACCAGCAGAAAGTCTTGGATTTTTTGGCCTTCTTTGCGGCCTTGGCCATCGCCCGGGCGTCATCCAGCGTGCCGGCCAGCGGCTTCTCACAAGCGACGTGCTTGCCGGCCTCGAGCGCGGCGATCGCGTGCGTCGCGTGCAGGTGGTTGGGCGTCACCAGGTCCACCAGGTCGATGTCTTCGTTATTGAAGACCGCGCCGGCGTCGTTGGTGTGGTTCTGCCAGCCCCACTGCTCGGCGAAAGCGCCAAGCGTCGGCTCAAGGCCGACAATCGTGTGCATGGTGGGGTTGGTCGGGGTGTTGAAGAACTTGCCGACCTTGAGGTAGGCGTTGGAGTGGGTCCGGCCCATGAAGCCCGAGCCGATCAGCGCCACGTTTGTCGTTTTCTTCTTGGCCACAGCGGTTCTCCTGGATTGATTTGTAGAGGGTAGAGCGGGGCAGGATAAGGTACACCACGCGCATCGTAAAGCGGCGGTTGTGCTTGCGGAGGTGCAGATGAACGGCACCGCGCTGGCGGCCGGTCAACACGGGCATAAGCACCCCGCAGCAGCGACGCATGAGCGTGACGCACTAGTCAGAAACCGGGCCGGTGGCTGGCGCCGGGCTGCTCAAGCAAACCCCGCACTCACATCGGCATCCCGGTGATGGTGCCCTCGAAGACGAGGTTGCCGTTGACTACGCCCTGGGCCTTGCAGACCGATCGACGTTTTTTCATGTTGATGCCATCGATCAGGACGTGGAGCCGGTCACCCGGGACGACCTGGCCGCGGAACTTGACATCGGTGACGCCGGCGAAGCCGATAAAGCTGACCTTTTCGATGCTGTTCATGGTCAGGTAGGAGGCAAACTGGGCAGCGGCCTCGATCATGAGCACGCCGGGGAAGATCGGCCGGCCGGGGATGTGGCCGGCGACCCAGAACTCGTCGTCGCGAACATCCTTGAAGCCGATGGCGCGGGGTGATTCACTGACGAAATCCTCCCAGACAATCGCGTCGAGCAGACGCATGTCCCCACGGTGGGGGTTGAACGATTCGATGTGTTCGGGGCCGTGCAGGACCCGGTCCAGATCGTGTTCAGAGAGATCGAAGAGCAGTTGCGGGGCCATAGGCGTCAGGCGTGGCACAGATGATAGGCCCGGCCGGGGACGTCCCGGGCCGGGTCTGGTGGGGTTGAGATCGACGTTTGGCCGCCGCGCCAGGGGATCAGGCGGGCCCGCCCGGTGGTCAGGCCGAGTCGGAGTCGCGGGCCTCGAGCACCTGCTTACGCAGTTCCTGGGCGGTGTTCTTGACATCCTGCATCTGCTTGCGCACGCGGGTGCCGGCCGCTTTATTGCCCCCCGCCGCCTTGCGGATATCGTCCTCAACGGCGTTGACCAGGTTCTTGAGCTGTTCGTAGGTGTCGAGCATCGGGGTCTCCTTGGGAAGCCTGCCGCCCGGCGTCTCCGGGCCGAAGTGATGAGATAGCGTAGCGTGGCCTCCACGCGGGAGCAAGACGCGGAAAACCCCGGGAACCACCCGGCTAGCCCGGCCCTTCGCCCTTGATCAGGTTCTGCACCTGACGGAACCGGCTGTCGCCGGCATCACCAAGCAGCTCTAGCAACACCGACTCGACCGTCGTCGGAACCGCCCCGGCCTGCGTGAGCCGTTCGCGCGCCGCGTGCTTGTCCTCGGCCCGGCGGGAGCTGATCGCGTCCCAGGCCGGGAACACCGTGTACCCTGCTTCCAATAAATCCAGGCAGGTGCCGAGGATGCAGACGTGCGCCTCGACCCCCGCGACCACGACCGATTCGGCCCCGGTCAGTTCGAGCTGGGTCCGCACCGGGTCGATGCACGCCGAGAACCGCGTCTTCTCCTCGATGCAGTGCGGGTCAACGATGTGCCGGCTGACTTCTTCAACCGTCTCCCCCAGCCCGCGCGGGTACTGCTCGGTCACCAGCAATGGCACGCCCAGCACATGTGCGCCCTGCACCAGCCGCGCGGCCCGGCGGATCAGCCGCTGACGATCACGCATCACCGGGGCCAGGCGCTCCTGCAGATCCACCAGCAGGACGGCCGAGCGGTCGGGCGGGAGGCGCGGCGGGTTGGAGGTGGGCTGGCTCATCTTGTTCCCTGTTATCCGACTCGGACACCATAACGCTGATCAATAGCCCGCAGCAAACCTGCTGCACGGTCGGTCCGTGAGAAACTTCGCCTCGCGGCAGGTCTGCTGCGGGCTATTGCGGTGCGTGTTGCTCCACCAACGCCTTTACCAACCCCACGATATCGTGCTGGTCGGCCTCGACCGCGACCGTCAGCCCGCGATCGCGCATCGTCGCGCTGGTCTGCGGGCCGATCGAGGCCAGCTTGCAGTCACTCAGTAATGCTGCTTCGTCGCCGAGCAGTTCGACCAGGTTGTCGGCGGTGGACGAACTGGTGAAGGTCACCCAGTCCACCTCGCCGGTACGCAGCGAATCGATTGCCGCGGTCGGCAAGCCCTTGGTGAGTATTGTCTCGTAAGCGATGACCTCGTCGACTACGCACCCGGCGTCGTGGAGCTTGGCGGGCAGCATCGGCCGGGCGATGTCGGCGCGCGGCAGCAGGATGCGTTTACCCACAAGATCGGTAGCCAACAGGAACTCATCGACAAACGCCTCCGCGGTTGAACGCGCGGGTACCAGGTCGGCGGTGATATTCAATCGAGCGTGCAGCGCCTGCGCGGTCGCCGCGCCGATACAAGACACGTGTAGCCCCGCCAACGCGCGGCTGTCGCGGCCGAGCGCATCGAGCTTGTCCGCCACGGCGTTGACGGCGTTGGTGCTCGTGAAGACGACCGCGTCATAATCGCCTGCCGCGTTGATTGCAGCGTCAAAGGCTTGCCGCGCCTGCGTATCTGGCTCGACGATCTGGATCGCCGGCGCTTCGAGCACCTCGGCGCCGAGTTCTTCAAGCCTTGTTCGCAGGTCCGATGCCTGCTGCCGCGTGCGTGTCACGACGATGCGCTGGCCGAACAACGGTCGGGCGGTGAAGAAATCCAGGCCCGGCTCATCAATCGCCGCGACCTCGCCGACGACGATGATCGCGGGCGAGCCGAGGCCGGCGGCATCGACCTTGGCCTGGATACTCGCCAGCGTGCCGGTGACATGCCGCTGCTTGGGCAGCGTGCCCCACTGCACGAGCGCCGCGGGCATCGTATCGGGCAGGCCATGGCCGGTGAGCTCGTCGCAGATCGCCTGCAAACGCCCGACACCCATGTAGAAGCATGCGGTCCCGCCTGCTTTGATGAGCCCGGCGAGCGCGGCGTAGTCGATCGACGTCTCGCCCTTGGTCGGGTCCTCGTGGCCGGTGATGATCGTCACCGTCGAGGCGACCTTGCGGTGTGTCACCGGGATACCCGCGGTCGCGGGCGCGGCGAGGCCGGCGGTGACACCCGGGATCACCTCGCAGGCCACGCCGTGTTTCGCGCAGAACGCGGCTTCCTCCGCGCCTCGGCCGAAGAGGTATGGGTCGCCGCCCTTGAGCCGGACAACGCGTTGGCCCTGCTTGGCCAGATCAACAAGCAACTGATTCGTTTCGTCCTGCGTCAGCTTATGGCGCTTGGCACGCTTGCCGACATCGATGCGTTCCGCTTCCGGGGGCGCGGCGTCCAATAAAACCGGGTTGGCCAGGGCGTCGAAGACGACGGCGTCCGCGCGCTGGAGCGCGGACAAGCCCGCGACGGTGATCAGGCCCGGGTCGCCGGGGCCCGCGCCGACGAGGATAACGCGGCCGGCCGTTGTTATTGATGCTGTTGGGGTGGGGTCAGTCAAGTCAGGTAAACCTTGCCGTCTGTTCGGCCGATGCTTTGGATGGCCCGTTACTTGGGCGGGGCATTGTAGCCCCGGCGGCGCGGGCTATTGCCCGGCGACCTTCCAAGGAGGCTTGCCATGAGCCAGGCCCTGCGACTGAACGACTCGTCCGCCGTGATCCCCGACACGCTCTACTTCGAGCGCCGGCGACACCCCCGCCGGCGGGCGCGTGGCCAGGTCACCGCGGTGATCCGCGAGCCGGGCTGTGATGATTCGCCGGCGCTGCTGGTCACGCTGGACTTGATCGACCTCTCGGACAGCGGGATCGGCGCAAGCGCAGACAAGCCGCTACCGGTTGGCAGCCGGATCACCGTCTTCTTCCCGCCCCACGGCCCGGAGCCGGGCTTCGACCTCGCCGGCGAGATCGTCCGCTGCCAGAGCAACGACGACCGGCACCTCATCGGTGTCGCGCTGGAAGAGGCGGACGCGAAGCAGGCGGGATAGCTCAGCTTAAACGCGCGCTCGCGATGTAAAGACAGCCGCGATGGCACGCATCGCTAGCAGAGCATGACCAATCGATCACAGCGCGCCGGCGATGCGTAGGATCGCGGCTATTCCGTAGCGCCCATCTTGTTGTCGAGAGCATCCATCAGCATCGCATAGCTCTCCTCCAGCGCCTGCGGGATCACGCGCGCCCCGGCGCAGACCTGCATGAAGTTCGAGTCGCCGTTCCACCGCGGGACCAGGTGCAGGTGGCAGTGGGCGGGGACGCCAGCCCCGGCGCATCGGCCGAGGTTCATGCCCAGGTTCACGCCCTGGCAGTGCATCGCCTTCCGCAACGGCCACCTGCTGGTCGCCCCGAAGCGGCACGCCGCGGATATCAGCGACCTCACCGCCGAGGCCCGCGCGGGCATCATGGAGCTGGCGGAGCTGG
>JANQKT010000009.1 GCA_028280965.1 Phycisphaeraceae bacterium | reverse complement strand
ATCAACCGCAGCTCGTGCACCGTTGTCTTCATCAACCAGATCCGCGAGAAGATCGGCGTCATGTTCGGCAACCCCGAGACCACCCCCGGCGGGCGGGCGCTCAAGTTCTACTCCTCGGTCCGCATCGACATCCGACGCACCGCCTCGATCAAGGACGGCGACCGCGCGGTCGGCAACCGCACCCGCGCCCGCGTGGTGAAAAACAAGGTCGCGCCCCCGTTCCGCCAGGCCGAGTTCGACATCATGTTCGATGAGGGCATCAGCGCGAGTGGCGACCTGATCGACCTCGCCGTCGAAGAGGGCGTCGTCCAGAAGTCCGGCGCCTGGTTCAGCTTTGGCGAGGTCCGCCTGGGCCAGGGCCGCGAGAACGCCAAGGCCTTCATCCGCGAGAACACAGACCTCTTCGCCGAGATCCGCGGCTTGGTGCTGGAGAAGAAGGGCGTGACGATGAAGCCGATAGAAGAGGCCGCGGAACCCGCAGACGAGGCCTAGCCCAAAAGATCAGCCACGTTTAGCGAGTGACGCGTAGCGTCCCCTGTCGATTCAGCACGGTGAAGACGCCGGCAAAGCTATGCCGATACTGAACACATGCGGTCTGAGCCGGACTACATCCTCAAGATCGACGGCCTCGCGACGCCCGACGCGTCGAAGGAGAGCCGCCAGGACGTGGGCTCACACCAGATTCCGGGTGTAGGCCGGTCGTGGATCGCCGTGCGTTGGCAGTGCTGCTCGGTCTACAGCCGGATCTACCGCAACCGCGCCGGCACCGCCTACGAGGGCCGCTGCCCCAGATGCGGCACGTCGGCGAAGGCGGCGATCGGCCCCGGCGGAACCAGCAACCGTTTCTTCAACGCGGGGTGAGTACACGCGTTTGAATCTGCCTAGATAGCCGCGAGGCGTAGCCTCGCGGCTATTTTGTGGCGCGATCTTCAAGGTTGATCGGCCACGGCGTATAATCGCGTATCTCTTTACCCGCGGAGTTGCGCATGCCCTCTGTCCGCCGTACCGTTGCTTTCACCGCTTTCGCGTGGTTCAAACTTGCGGTCCTGCTCACCACGCCGAGCTTCGCGCAGGTTCAGCAAGCCGCGACCGAAGATACCGCGACGAAGGACACCACAAGAAGGGACGCCGTCGAACCGCTCCAGATCATGTTCCTCTACGGCGGGTCAAGCCACGGCAGCGGCGAGCACGAGTTCCGCGCCGGCGCGATCCTGCTGGCTAAGCAGCTCAACAACCAGGATAGGATCCCCGTCCAGGCCCACACCCACGCCGGCTGGCCGGAGGACGAGGGCATCCTCGATGACATGGACGCGGTCGTCATCTACGCCGACGGCACGAGGGTGATCCGCCACGGCTTCGAGAAGATGGACGCCCTGGTCAAGGAAGGCACGGGCGTCATGATGATGCACTACGCGGTGCACCCTTCGATCGAGCAGGGCGAGAAGTACTTCATGCCCTGGATGGGCGGGTACTTCGAGAACGGACACTCCGTCAACCCGCACTGGGCCGCGACGATCGAGCCGCTGGACAAGCACGCCGTCTCGCGGGGCGTCGAGCCGTTCACCGCGCTCGACGAGTTCTACTTCAACCTCAAGTACGCCGAGAACATGATCCCGCTGGGCGTCGCGACGCCGACGAAGGACAACCTCTACTTCATCAACAACCTCTGGACGCAGTCCGGCTACGAAGCGGTCGGCACCCCGCAGGCGCTGTTGTGGGGCTACGACCGGCCGGCTCCCGGCCGGGGCCGCGGCGCGGGCTTCACCGGCGGGCACTTCCACAAGAACTGGGCGATCGACGACCTCCGCCGAATCGTCCTGAACACCATCGTCTGGGTCGCCGGCGGCGAGGTCCCCGAAGGCGGCGTCCCCCTCACCGAGGTCACCGAGGAAGAGCTCAACGAGAACCTCGACAAGAAGAACAACATGAAACACGTCAAGCTGCCCAAGCCCTGCGACTGCCAGTTCAAGCCGGGGTTCCTGCTGACGCCGGAAGAGCATAAAGCGGGCAAGCCGAAGCGGCCGAAGGATTGAGTGTTAGATGGCTCGGTACCAGACGCTTCGCTCGCAGACTCGCTCAGCGTCGGCGTGGGGCTTGTAGTGTGCGATTTTACTCGGTCGTGTTTCGAGGGATGCGGTGTACATGCACCGTCATATCCCGTTTGTATCCATCTGCTATTTCGTCAATTTCATCGGCGAGCAGTTTGAATTCCCATCGTTCTTCGGGATAGTCTTCGGGCAAGAAAGAGAATTGATACAGCTTCTTGCGTGAGTCACTCAGCCCACCGCAAACACCATCTGACTGCAAGAGGTCATCCGAAAGACTCATTGCGGCCTCATCACGGCAGGCGATCAATTCGTTGACGTAATTACAGAAATCGACCAGTTCAAATGGGATTTCAATGCGACGAGATTCGTATTTGTTGTCTGGCATGTTTCATTACCAAATAATCAATGAATCCCCAGCGTCTCCTCGTCATGTTCGATCACGTGGTCCGCGCTCGTCGCGAGGTTGAGCACGGCGAGGAACTCGGTCGGTGACTGGACCTGCAGGCACCGTGACCGCGTGTCGGCTTCCTCGAAGGTCTTGGCGACCAGCGCGAGCAGCTCGAGCTGGGAGGCGGGCTGGTCGGTCGGGGTCAGCAGCAGGAAGATGAGCTTGGCGAGCTGGCCATCGGGCGCATCGAAATCCACGCCGCGGGACGAGCGGGCGACGATGACGGTCGGCTTGCTCAACCTGTCGAGGCGGGCGTGCGGCACGGCCAGGCCGTTGGGCAGCGCGGTGTGCATGGCGCTCTCGCGGGCCCAGACCTCTTTGAAGATCGCGGCCTCATCGATCTCGGTCAGCTCGACGGCCCGCTCGCTCATGGCGTGCAGCAGCGACTCGATGTCGGTGCTGCCGGGGTCGAGCATGATGTGGCGCTCGCCGAGGAAGTCCTGTAGCTTGCGCTGGCTCTTGACCTGGAGGATGCGCTGCATGGCGGGGCCGGCGAGGATCGAGGTGCCCAGCGCCATGATGACGATCGCGACCATGAGCTCCTCGCTGATGAGCTTGGCCTGGAAGGCGAGCTGGCCGAGGATGATGCCGACCGCGCCCTGCGCCGCCATGCCGAAGCCGACCGCGGCGGCCTCGCGCTTGCTGAGCTTGGCCAGCCGCGCGCCGAAGAAGCAGCCGCTGACCTTGCCGATGAGCGCGATCGCGCAGACGATCGCGACGGTGTGGAGCTGGAACGCTTCGCGGAAGTCGATGGTCAGGCCGATCGAGGCGAAGAAGATCGGCGCGAAGATGTTCATGACGAACTGGTGGATCGTGTCGCGCGTGCGTTCGCGGAGGTGGTGCGAGTCGCCGATCGCGACGCCGGCGATGAAGGCGCCGAAGATCGAGTGGATGCCGAGGAACTCGGTCAGCGCGGCGCAGGCCATGGCGATGACGAAGGCGAAGCTGATGACGCCGCCGGGCCAGGACCATCGGGACTGGACGTAGGGCAGGGCCTTGTGCATGAACAGCCTGCCGAGCGTGAGCATGAAGGCGAGGAACCCAAGCGTGGCGAGGATCGTGCCCGTTACGCCGAGCGATGCGCCCGCGGTCGCGGCTTCTTCGGTACCGCCGCCGGTTGAGCTCATCAGCGCGAGGACGACGGCGAAGCCGATCCAGCCGACCAGGTCGTTGCACATCGCCGAGCTGATGACGAGCACGCCCATGTCGGACTTGGACAGGTTCAGGTCGATGAGGATCTTGGCGATGACCGGCAGGGCGGTGATGGACATCGCCAGGCCGCAGAAGATCTGGAAGGGCAGGAGGTTGCCCTGGGCGCGCTCGCCGACGCCGAGCAGGTCAGCGAAGAAGGTCGCGGTGCCGAAGCCGAGGGCGAAGGGGATCAGGATGCCCATCGCGCTGACAAGGACCATGGCCTTGCCCTGACGGACGACGGCGCTGAGGTCAACCTCGAGACCGACCACGAACAGCAACAGCGCAGCGGACAGGGTGATGAAGCCCTCTTCCGCGATCCAGGCGGCGGTGCCGGCCTCGTGTGGGAAGAGGTAGGTGTAGACGGCGGGCGTGATGGCCTTCAGCACCGTCGGCCCGAGGATGATCCCCGCGAGGATCTCGCCGAGCACGGCGGGCTGGCCGAAGCGGCGGCAGGTCTCGCCGAGCACGCGGGCCAGGCCGAGCATGACGGCGATGGCGAGCAGCAGCTTGGTGATCGCGCGTTCGTCCAGTGCGCTGTCACCGGCGGCGAGGATGAGCTGAAGGGTGTGATCCATCAAGAAGGTGTCGCTTGTGGTAGACGCCAAGAGTGTATCGCGCGACACCGGCAAAGAAATGATCAATGCGCTGCGGTGCTGCCCACCGCGATCGCGGCGCGGAACTGGGTGTAGCCCTCGGCTTCGACGGCGGCGCGCCGGCGCGCGGGGTCAGTGAACGCCTCGGCGACGGCGCGCAGCATCTCGATCTGCATCAGCGGGTCGTCCGCGGGCGTCAGCAGCATGCAGACGATCTCCGCGGCGACGCCGTCGGCGGCATCGAAATCGATGCCGGGCGGGCTGACCCCGACGACCATCTGCGGCTTGCTCAACCCTTCGATCCGGCCGTGCGGCACGGCGACCCCGTTGCCCACCCCCGTCGATTGCGTCTGCTCACGCTCCCAAACCGCCTGGTCGATGTCCGCGGCGTCGAACCCTGT
Organism: Phycisphaeraceae bacterium; assembly: GCA_028280965.1. Classification (GTDB taxonomy): domain Bacteria; phylum Planctomycetota; class Phycisphaerae; order Phycisphaerales; family Phycisphaeraceae; genus JAHQVV01. Next base: position 26,924 of record JANQKT010000009.1, on the reverse strand, counting down.
CGCGTCGGCGGCGGCCTCGGCGAGTTCTCGGATCGCGGCTCGGCGCGTCCCCGCCTTGAGCCGCGGGACGAACGCCTTGCCCGACAACAGGTCGGCGAACTTCTTCTGCTGCCGGCGGTCCAGCGCCTTCTGCATCAGCGGCCCGGCGATGACCGACGTCGCGATCGCCATGATCACGATCGCGACGAATAAGTCTTTTTCGATCAGGCCGAAGCTCAGCGCGATCTGTCCGAGGATGATCTCCATCGCGCCGCGGGCGGACATGCCGAAGCCGATCGCCCAGGACTCGCGCTTGCTCATGCCCGCAAATTTCGCGCCGACGTAGCAGCCAATGACCTTGCCGATGATCGCGATGACCAGGACGATGAGGACGATGACGATGTCGAAGTCGGCCCAGAAATCGACGCGCAACGCGACGCCGGCGAAGAAGATCGGTGCGAAGATGTAGGTGACGATCTGCTCGATCGTTTCGCGGGTCCGGCCGGTGAGGTGCTTGGAGTCACCCAATGCGATGCCGGCGAGGAAGGCGCCGAAGATCGCATGGATGCCGATCCACTCGGTCAGCGCGGCGCAGAGCAGCGCGGTGACGAAGACGAAGCCGAGGATCCCGCCGGGCCAGGACGAGTGCGCCTGCACGAGCGGGATGGCTTTGTCCGCCAGCCATCGGCCGGCGGTGAGCATGAAGCCCACGAAGATGAGCGTCGCGGGGATGACGAACTGCAGCGACAGGGCGGACTCGCCCTCGGGCAGGATCATGGCGATGACCAGCGCGAAGCCGATCCAGCCGAGCAGGTCGTTGACCATCGCCGAGGACATGATGAGCATGCCCATGTCGGACTTGAACATGTTCAGGTCCATCAGGATCTTGGCGATGACCGGCAGGGCGGTGATCGACATCGCGATGCCCAGGAACAGTGCGAAGGGCAGTGCTTTGTCCGATTCGACGTTGTAGCCGATGAGCGCGGGCGCGCCCTTGGCCAGCAGGTACGCGACGCCGAACCCGATCGCGAACGGGACAACCATGCCCATCACGCTCACGGCGACCGCGGCCTTGCCCTGCTTGGTTACGATCGACAGGTCCACCTCAAGGCCCGCGACCAGCAGCAGCAGGCACACCGCGAGCACGAAGAACGATTCGAGCCCGACCTTGACCAGGCTGGGCACACGGCCGTCGCTTGTCAGCTTGCCGGCGTCGTCGTGGTTCCGGTCCGGGATGGTGACGGTGATTTGTTCGCCGGTGCTGGGGTCGGTGACGGTCTGGGTGTAGGCCTCGTCGGTCTCGGGGTCCGTCTTGTCGTAGAAGACCGGCTCGCCCGACTGGTGGTCGTTCAGGTATTCGGGGAAGAGTTGTTCGTAGGCTGCGGGCGCGAAGTTGCCCAGCACCGTCGCCCCCAGCAGGACGCCGGCGAGGATCTCCCCGAGCACGGTCGGCTGCCCGAATTTCTTGGCAAGCTCGCCCAGCAGGCGCGCGACGCCCAGCAGTACCGCGAGGGCGAGCAGGAAGGCGGTGATCTCCGAGGGGGTCAGGATGCCCGCGGCAAGGGTGTGCATAGGGTCGGCGGTCCGGCGGAAGTCCGGGGGATATCCGGGGGTGTTCGTTCAGTTTAGGGGCGACGGGGCCGTGCTGCTGTGACATCGGCTGATTGCAAGCCGAATGCATAGAAGGATTTGGGATGCGCCCATCCGCGGGCTAAGATAATAGGGATGCCGACTCATGCGAACTCAGCACCGATCGATGCACCGGGCCTGCTGCCCGGCGGGTGCGTGGTGCTGATCAAGCCTGAGGCCCCCTCGCCGACGGCGCTGATCAACGCGCTGCGGTCGCGCGGCCTGGCGGTGCGTGTGGTCAACGACGAGCCTGTGGTGATGTCGCTGTTCGCCGAGAAGCCGGCCGGTCGGCGGGTGCTGATCGTGGCCGAGCCCGGCGGGTGGGACAGGTTGGCGGAGCTGATCTGCGCGGTGCAGACCTACCACCACGAGGTCCTGTGCTGGCAGTACGCCCACCTTGGCAACGGTCGGCAGAGCCTGGCACGCCTGGATCAGCACGTCCGCGGGCCCGGGCCGAGCCCGGCGGCGGACGGGCGAAGCAGTGCGGCGGGGTCATCGGGCTATGTGTCCGACGCCGCCGGCCCGGTCGGCAGGATCATGCGTCGTCGGCGGAACGTCGATGCGCTGCTGACGCGCGTGCCGGGCAAGCCGCTATCGACACGCGAGGTCGTGACGCAGCAGGAACTAACGATGTTGCTGGGCCCGATGCCGGGTGAAGCGGGATAGCCATGGGCAAGCCGATCGCCCAAGCAGGCGGAGAGACGACGATGAGCGGGGAAGTGGCCGACATGCCGCGGGTGCTGGTGGTGCGGAGCGAGTCGCTGCGCGACCGTGTCGGCGCTGCGTTGGCTGGCGCACGGCTCAACGCGCAGATCGAGGCCTCGCCCAGCTACCTCGCCGCGATGGGCTGGCTCACGAACGAGCAAGTCGATGCGATCATCGGCCCGGTGTCGGCGACGACGGGCATGGTCGGCTCGACCGCCCGGGCGCTCCGCCGGCTCGCGCCGGGGACCCGGCTGATCGCGGTGGCCAGCGAACAGGAACACGCCGAGGCCCGCGCGGCGCTTGGCGCCGGCTTCGATCAGTGCATCGATGATTCCGCGGACGCGACGGCGTTGTTGTCGGCGTTGCAGCTGACACCGGCCCCGACGCGGTCGGGGTCAACGGATGCGGATCAACCACGTTCCGAATCCGCACAGAACGAAACGGCGGCATCGAAGCAAAGCGAGCCGGTGAAAAAGCCTTCCGAAGGCGGTGCCGACTGGCTTCGCGCCGCGTTTGAGCCGGCGCCGCTGCCTGCGGAGAGCGACGAGGTCGGTGATGTCGACCTGGCCGAGGCGGTCATGCGTGGCGACGGCTCGCTTCTGCCGATCGCGATGCGGCTGCTGCGCATGCAGTCGGGCCTGAGCCAGGCGCAGTTCGTGCCCCCCGGCAGTTCGCCGACGATCGCCGGGGCAATGGCCGACATCGCCTACGCCGGCCGGGTCTACGGCACGCTCTCGGCCCCGGGCGCAGACGTCCGGGCGCTCGGCTCGTGGTCGGCGTGGCTGGGGCGCTGGATCGCGCTGGATCATCGGCAGTCGGACCTGTACACGCTTGCGATGCGCGACGAGCTGACCGGGCTGTGGAACAGGCGGTACTTCGACCGCTTTTTGGAGAGCGTCATCGAGCACGCCGCCGAGGGCAGGCAGCAGGTCACACTGCTGGTCTTCGACATCGACAACTTCAAGGTCTACAACGATAACTACGGCCACCCGGCCGGCGACGAGATCCTCAAGTCCACCGCGACGCTGATCCAGTCGCTGGTCCGCGAGCACGACGTGGTCGCACGCATCGGCGGGGACGAGTTCGCCGTCGTCTTCTGGGACAAGGGCGAGCCACGCCACCTCGGCAGCCAGCACCCCGACAGCGTCATCGGCATCGCCAAGCGCTTCCAGAAAGCCATCGGCGAACACCGCTTCCCAAAGCTCGGCGAAGAAGCCGTCGGCCGGCTGACCGTCAGCGGCGGCCTGGCCGGTTTCCCCTGGGACGGCCGGACGCCCGACGAACTGCTCGCCCGCGCGGACGCGATGGCGCTCCAATCCAAACGCCAGGGCAAGAACGCGATCTGCTTCGGGCCGGGCGCGGCGCCCAATGGGAATGGGTCGCACTAAAAAAATACAAGTTGGTAGGTGTCGCGGGTGACGCGCAGCGTCCCGCATCCGGCTAGACAAACAACCGGGACGCTGCGCGTCACCCGCTAAACATCAAGCAGATCATCCAGCAGCTTGCCTGCGGGTTCGCCTGCACATATCGACCCGCGATCTTCGTTATGATACGTAGTCGCCGCCCCGCCCTTCGGAGAAAGCCAGGCGGCCCCCACAACCGGCATCAACTTAATCGGAAGGACCCGCTATGTCGTTTGATTCGACGATCCACGCCAAGGCCGTTGAGATCACCAAGCTCGCCTACGAGATCACCGGCAGCGCCGGCTCGGGCCACCCCTCGACCGCGGCCTCGCTGTCGCACCTGGTGAGCGTGTTGATGTACCAGCACATGCGGTACGAGCCGACCAACCCGCTGCACCCCTCGGCGGACCGGCTGGTGCTGTCCGAGGGGCACGCCGTGCCGATCATCTACGCCGCGTGCGCCGACCTCGGCGTGCACTTCAGCCGGGACAGGAACAACCTCAAGCCGCTGACGCGCGACATCGCCAAGACGCTGCGTGAGATCGACTCGCCGATCGACGGCCACCCCAACCCGATCGAGGGCTTCCCGTTCTTTGATACCGCGACCGGCTCGCTGGGCCAGGGCCTGAGCAGCGCCGCCGGCCTGGCGCTCGCGGCTCGCCTGGATGGTTTTGATAAGCGTGTGTTCTGCATCATCGGTGACGGCGAATCGCGCGAAGGCCAGATCTGGGAAGCGGTCGACTTCATCAAGGACCACGACCTCAAAGCCGTGTGCCCGATCTTCAACTGCAACGCGTTCGCGCAGACGCAGGAGGTCAGCCCGCAGCAGTCGTGGGAGGTTACAGCGAAGAAGCTCGAGGCCGCCGGGTTTAATGCGATTGTGGTCGATGGCCACAAGGGCAGCGCGATCGCCGAGGCCCTCGCCGAGCACGCCAAGTCGGTTGATCCCAGCGCCGCGCCGGTCGCGATCGTCGCGAAGACGGTCAAGGGCTGGGGCGCCGAATCGCAGCAGGGTAATGGCCACCACGGCCAGTCGCCGAAGGGTGACACGCTCGCGGGTGTGCTGGAGGAACTCGATCAGACCGCGGTGCAGCTGGGCGCGATCGCCGACACGCCGCTGAAGATCGCGCTGATGTCGCCACGGCCCAACCGCGAGCCGAAGGAGCCGGCCAAGCCGCTGGGCTTCGAGCAGGCGATGAGCCGTTTCGGGCTCGAGTCGTCGCTCGCCTCAGGCAAGTTCGCGACGCGCAAAGCCTACGGTGTTGCGCTCCGCGCGCTCGGCCACGCCTATCCCGACCTTGTTGCCCTCGACGCGGACGTCAACAACTCGACCTTCTCCGGCCAGTTCCTCAAGGATGATCAACTCGCCGATCGTTTTGTGGAGTGCCGCATCGCCGAGCAGAACATGTTCAGCGTCGCGGCGGGGCTGTCGGCAGGCGGCAAGACGCCGTTCTGCTCGACCTTCGCCAAGTTCGTCACCCGCGGCTACGACCAGATCGAGATGGCGATCAACTCGGGCTGCCAGCTCAAGATCGCCGGCAGCCACGCGGGCATCACGCTCGGGGCCGATGGCCCGTCGCAGATGGCGCTGCCGGACGTCGCCTGGTTCTCATCGTTTGCCACGATGACGCACAACAGCACGGGCAGGCCCGGCTTCTACGTGCTCACGCCGTCGGACGCGTACTCGGCCTACGCCCTGACCTGCGCCGCTGCCGAGCATAACGGCAGCGTCTACATCCGCACGCTGCGCCCCGAGACCGAGTTCCTCTACACCGGCGAAGAGCAGTTCACCCTCGGCGGGCACAACGTCCTCATGGAGGGCGGGGACATCCTGATCGTCGCCAGCGGGTACATGCTGCACGAGGTCAACCGTGCGCTCGAGGCGCTCGACGACCACCACATCGAGCCGACGATCGTGGACCTGTACTCGCTGCCCTACGATGAGGACGCGATCCTCGACCTGGCGAACGACTGCAACGGCTTGGTCTTAACAGTCGAGGACAACTATGGCAACGGCATCGGCGCCCACATCGCCTCAACGGTCGCACGCAGCGGCGACGGCTTTACGGTTGAGCAGATGTACGTGAAGCAGATCCCCAAATCCGGCAAGAGTGAAGCGGACCTCTTGAAGTACTGCGGCCTGAGCAGCGACGACATCGCGAAGCAGGCGATCGCGATGATGGACGCGCTGCCGGTGTGAGCGTGTTGCTTGAGATCGTGTGTCGTGGGTGACGCGCAGCGTCCCGTGCGCTCGAAGGGCAAACACTCGAAAAGGACGCTGCGCGTCACCCGCGACACACGAATTGATCGCGCATTAGAATCTTTGGTCTATGCCTACCCTTGCCGCCAACGCGTTCACCGACCTGATGGCCCGCGGCGGTGTCGTGATGTGGCCGCTGCTCGTGCTCAGCGTGATCGCGGTGACGCTGATCCTTGAACGCACCTTCTTTTATCTGATGACCAACAGCCCGGCGCGGCTCGAGCGCGTTTCGCGGCTGGGAAGGCTTTTACGTGCAGGCAAGGCTGAGGATGCCAAGCGGCAAGCCGCAACGGATCGCAGTGTGTACGGCGATGCGCTCCAACGCCTGCTAGATGAAGAACTGACCGAGTCCGCTGCGGTCGACGCCGTCGAGCACCAGCGGGCGCGGCTCGAGCGCTTCCTGCCGATGCTCTCGACGATCATCACCGCGGCACCGATGCTCGGCATCCTCGGCACGGTCGTCGGCATCATCGGCGCGTTCAATGAGCTGTCGGTCAACCGCGCGGACCTGGACCTGAACATGCTCGGCGGGGACATCGGCGAAGCCCTCATCACCACCGCGGCGGGGATTACCGTTGCGCTGCTGACCCTGCTGCCCTACAACCTCTTCCGCGCCCAGGCCGACCGGTCGCTGTCGCGGCTGGAGTCGCTGGTCGCCGCGGCGCTGTCGAGGAGCGGCGATCCGGCTCAGGAATCGTGAGGATTATCGGCGTCCTGTTCGGACCAGGATTCAGGGATTGCTGGCCCGGCCCGGCCCACACCGATAAACTCCCTGCGGTCCTGCGCCTTTTTTTCGTCCCCCCGACCAGGTGGTCCCATGACGCACCCCGACCTCGCGACGATCCGTCGATTCCACGTCTCGCCCGTCCTGCCCGGGGTGCTCGGGCCGCTGGAGGACCTGGCCCGGAACCTGTGGTGGTCCTGGCACGCGGACGCGATCGACCTGTTCAGCCGAATGGACCGCGACCTGTGGCGCAAGACCCGGCACAACCCCGTGCAGGTGCTCGCGCTGATCTCGCAGCACCGGCTCAACGAGCTGGCCGAAGACCAGTCGTTCATCGACGCGATGCGCGCGACCCACGAGCGGCTCAACCGCCACCGCGAGCGCCCGGGCTGGCTCAGCGAGACGCACGGCCAGCAGGTCGGCCCCGCCACCTTCGCGTACTTCTGCGCCGAGTTCGGCATGACCGAGTCGTTTCAGATTTATTCCGGCGGGCTGGGCATCCTTGCCGGCGATCACCTCAAGTCCGCCAGCGAGCTCGGCCTGCCGCTCGTCGCGGTCGGCCTGCTGTACCGCCACGGCTACTTCCAGCAGTACCTCACGCCCGATGGTTGGCAGATGGAGTACCTGCCGGACCTCGACTTCAACCACATGCCCGTCCGCCCGGTCAAGGACACGGATGGCAATCCGGTCAAGGTCACGGTGGAGCTGCCCAAGCGCAGCGTGACCGTTGCGCTGTGGGAGACGAACGTCGGCCGGATCCGGCTGTTCCTGCTCGACACCGACCTGCCGGAGAACCAGGCACAGGACCGCGTGATCACCGCCCAGCTCTACGGCGGGGACATGGACATGCGAATCCGCCAGGAGATCGTGCTCGGCATCGGCGGGGTGCGCGCGCTCCAGGCGATCGGCATCCGCCCGGATGTCTGCCACATGAACGAGGGGCACTCGGCGTTCCTCGCGCTCGAGCGCATCCGCAACCTGATCGACGAGCACGGCCTGACGTTCGACGAGGCGCGGCAGGCCGCGATGGCCAGCCACGTGTTCACAACACACACGCCCGTGCCCGCGGGGATCGACCGCTTCCCCGCCGAGCTGGTCAAGCAGTACTTCAAGGCCTACCACCCCAAGCTGAAGCTGGACATGGAGGGCCTGCTCGCGCTCGGGCGGGACGACGTCTTCAATAAGGACGAACCGTTCTCGATGGCGACCCTGGCGATCCGCACCAGCGACTGGGCCAACGGCGTGTCGGCGCTGCACGGCGTCGTGTCGCGGTCGATGTGGAAGGGCGTCTGGCCCGGCGTGCCGGACGAAGAAGTGCCGATCGGCCATGTGACCAACGGCGTCCACGCCGCGTCGTGGCTCTCGCGCCCGCTGGCCGAGGCGATCGACCGGCAGGCGGGCACCAACGCGCGCCTCACCAAGCCGGCTGACCACGACATCTACCGCGTCGTAAACGACATCCCCGACGAGACGATGTGGACGATCCACACCGAGCGGCGCCACCGCCTGGTCGCGTTTACGAAACGCGACGACCCGGCGCGGCCCGAGGGCCTGGGCCCGGTACGCCACGCGGACAACGACCTGGACCCCGAGGCGCTGACCATCGGCTTCGCCCGCCGGTTCGCGACTTACAAGCGCGGCAACCTGTTCATGCGCGACCCCGAGCGTTTGATCGCGCTCTTGAACAACCGCGAGCGGCCGGTGCAGTTCGTCATCTCCGGCAAGTCGCACCCGGCGGACGGCGGGGGCAAAGAACTGATCAAGGCGATCGTCCAGTTCACGCGCTACCACGGCCTGTCCGGCAAGATCGTCTTCATCGAGAACTACTCGATGCACTCGGCGAGGTACCTCGTTCAGGGTTGCGACGTCTGGCTGAACAACCCCAGGCGCGGGCTGGAGGCCTCGGGGACATCCGGCATGAAGGCGGCGATCAACGGCGTGCCCAACGCGTCGATCCTCGACGGCTGGTGGGACGAGGCGTATAACCCCAACGTTGGCTGGGCGATCGGCTACCGCGAGGAGCACGACAACCCGGACATCGCCGACGACATCGAGTCGCGCATGCTCTACGACCTCCTGGAAAAACAGGTCGTGCCGATGTTCTACGAGCGCGACGCCCGCGGGATCCCCAACCGCTGGGTGCAGATGATGAAGCGCTCGATCGCCGAGCTCGCGCCGTTCTTCAACACCAACCGCATGGTCCAGCAGTACACCGAGCAGTTCTACCTGCCGGCGCTGGACCGCTCAAGGATGCTGATGGCCGATGGGCTGCAGAAGTCGGTCGAGCGCTCGCAGCTCAAGGAGAAGCTGCGCTTCGCCTGGCCGTCGCTGGCCTTCGCACACGTCGAGTCCAACGCCGGGCAGACGCTCAAGCCCGACGACACGATCAGCGTGCGGGCGAAGGTGAAGCTCGCCGGGCTCTCGCCGGACGAGGTCCGCGTGCAGGCGCTGATCGGGCAGGTGGACGACCAGGGCCGCCTGGTCTCGCCGGGCATCGTCGATATGAACTGCGTTGATCCGGGCGACGCGCTCGCGATCTATGAAGCGAGCGCCCGTGCATTCGGCTGCGGCCCACACGGCTTGGCGCTGCGCATCGTGCCCGGCGGGGAGTTGCTCTCGGGCACCACGACTCCGGGCCTGATCTACTGGGACGGCCAGCCTGCCGCCGAGCCTGCCAAGCAGGCGGACCCCGCGTCGGTGTCGTGAGCCTAAACTGTCGGCCATGGCCCACGACCTGCTCTTCCCGACCTCAGACGACGACCTGCTGATCAGCGTCTACCACAAGCAGGGCCGGACCCTCGACGACCTGCCCTATACCGACGCGTTCGAGGCGATCTACACCGTGATGTATGGCGGGGACAACGAGCCGCACGCCCCGACACGGGCGCAGGTCTTCCACCGCCTGCACAACCTCCGCAAAGCCGGCAAGCTCCCGCGCCTCGGCCGGGCGCACGGCGAGCGCCCGCGCATCACGCCCGAGCAGGAGACGCTGCTCGTATCCGATGTCGAAGACGCGGTTGGCGCGTTGTCCAAACGTGATCAATTGATTTATACACCGGCCTATGAAGAGCTCTGCACCCGGTTCAACGCCGAGGCCGGACTCGACCTTTCCCGCCACGATATCTGGCGGCTGATCGCGAAGCTTGCGAAGTGACGCGCCAGGGTTATTGATCGCATGAAGATGCACACCGACCATACCGACCCGCTAGTAGCTTTCCAACGCGAGAGCTGCTTCACGCTGGACTACTCGCGCGACCGGATCCTGCACTGCCTGGACCAGCTCGATCATGAGAATCTGTGGTGGCGGCCCAATGAATCGATGAACGCGGTGGGCAACATCGTGCTGCACGTTTGCGGCAATCTGCGGCAGTGGATCGTGGCCGGCCTCGGCGGGGCGGCAGACGTGCGCGACCGGCGGGGCGAATTCACACAGCGTGATCCAGTCCCGGCCGAGCAACTCAAACAGCGCCTGTGCGAAACCGTCGATGAGGCCAAGGCCGTCATCCAATCGACCGAGCCAGACGCATGGCTACGCAGCCGGTTCATCCAGATCACCGACTGCACCGGTGCCGGCGCGGTCTACCACTCGGTCGCGCACCTGGAAGGCCACGCCCAGGAGATCATCTACATCACCCGCCTGCGGCTGGGCGAGCGGTATCGGTTCAAGGATGTGTATTGACGGCCTGCGACACGCCCTGTCACCGCTTGCCTCTACAATCCCGGCATGCACGAGTTCGAGCTGATCCGCCATCTCATGGAGCGAAACGGCGAGTTGCCGGCCGGCGTCACGATCCCCCCGGGCGACGACATGGCTGGTGTGCGCGTGGGGGATAGCGAGCTGCTCGTCGCGGTGGACCAGATCATCGATCGGGTGCACTTCGACCGCGCAAGCGCGACCCTCGACCAGATCGGCCGCAAGGCGGTGACGCGCAACCTGTCGGATGTCGCGGCGATGGCGGCCCAACCGCTGGCGACGCTCGCCGCGATCGCGCTGCCGGCCGGTGTGCTCCAGGGCGACGCCGAGTGGCTCATCGACGCCCTCCGCAAGACCGCCGACACCTACGGTTGCCCGCTCATCGGCGGCGACACCGCGACGCACGACGGCCCGCTCACGATCAGCGTCACCATCCTCGCCGAGCCCGACGGTATCGCGCCTGTTCTGCGCAACGGCGCTTCGCCCGGCGATGCGCTCTATGTCACCGGCGAGCTCGGCGGATCACTTCACGATTACAACGGCACCGTCCACCACCTCGACTTCGAGCCGCGTGTCGAACTTGCCCGCCAACTCGCGGAAAACCCCGACACCCGCCCGACCGCGATGATCGATCTATCCGACGGCCTGGCTCACGACCTGCCCCACCTGACCGCCAACGCGGAGTTCAACGCCCGAGCATTGCCCGTCTCGGCCGTCGCGCGCCAGCGCATGGCTGTCGATGGCCGGCCCGGCTGGATGCACGCCGTCGCCGATGGCGAAGACTACGAGCTGCTCTTTAGCGCGCCCGCCGATGCGCCGATCCCTGATAAGCTGGACGGTGTTCGCATCTCGCGCATCGGGTCCGTTACGGAATTGGGTGGGATCGTCCTGATCGACGGGGTCGAGAAACATTCGCTCGAAGGCCTGGGCTGGGAACACCACGGCTGATGAACGAGCGTGCCGACATCGTGATCGACACCGGCTCCGCCGAGCAGACCGCCGCTGCCGGCCGGGCGGTTGGGCGCTGCTGCACGGCCGGCGACATCATCGCGTTGCAGGGCGAACTGGGCGCGGGCAAGACACAGCTCGTACGCGGGCTCGCCGAGGGTTTGGGCCTGGACCCGCGGCAGGTGAGCAGCCCGACGTTCGTGATGGCCCAGGAATACGAACACACGGCCCCGCCGGATGGTCGCCCGATCCTTGTGCACATCGACGCCTACCGCATCACATCCGAGGACGACCTGACCTCGATCGGCTGGCACCGCCGGGGCGAGGAACTGCGCGAGGGCGCCGTTGTCGCCATCGAGTGGGCCTCCCTGATCCGCCCGGTGCTCGGCGAGGACTTGTTATGGGTCGAACTGCGCCACGAATCGCACGGCCGACGCCTTTTGCTCTCGGCGCACGGCTCCTGGTCGGCTAAAATACAGGTGTTGTCCGAGTTGTTTCGTGATGCAGGGCTGAGCCACAGATTCTCTGGAAAAACTTCCGGGGGAGGAGCCGAGCCATGAAGAACCCGACCGCCCACGACACGAAGAACATGACGCACTGCCCGGTCTGCCGGCAGCTGACGACCCACGAGAACGAGCACTACCCGTTCTGCTCTCCGCGTTGCAAGACGATCGACCTCGGCCGGTGGGTCGATGAGAAGTACAAGATCAGCCGGCCGATCGAGCAGCGGGACCTGGAAGAGGGCGTGGATTGAGTTTGAAAGTACTCGTTTTTAGCAACAGATTTCACAGATGGCACAGATTCAAGGCAACCCAGTTGAGCGATACTCGGATAGGGCGAGGGAAGCTGTCACTTACGCCAATGGGTACGCAATTTCAGTAGGGGCTAGCCATCTGGATGCCAATCATGTCTTTGCAGGTATTCTGATTCAAGGGGATGGAGTTGCGATAGAAGTACTTAGGCAATTGGGCGTATCGGCAAGCGATATGGGTGATTGGTGTGGCCTTAAGTGTCACAAGAAACATCGGGAAGAAGTTAGCGAGTACTTGCCACGATCTTCTTGTGCACTAGATATGCTTGATCTTGCGATTCGCTTCTGCCGAAAAAATTGCCATGATGGGGTTGGTACGGAGCATTTACTCGTCGGTTGGCTGTCGTTAAACAACAGCGCATCAGAAGATTTCTTTGCTAAATCAAAGCTAACAATGGAAGTGGTCGAACGGAAGGTACTCGATGTCTTAGCCGGGAGACGAGATAGACCATTCGCGTCTATACGACGTCTTTGGCGACAGGTATCTAAAGCGTAGGCTCTGCTTGCCTCGAATTTGTGTCATCTGTGAAATCTGTGGTTAAAAACCAAACCTTCTAAACCTTAATCCTCCTCCGCCTCTTCCGTCGCCTGGGCCGCAGGGCTTGAGCCGTAGATGACGAACCGGTGGCTCAGCGGCTCGTAGCCGTGCTGCTTGCAGACCTTCTTCATCAGCTTGTCCAGCTCCTCGGTCGGGAACTCGATGATCTGGTTGGTTTCGAGGCAGACCAGGTGCCCCGTGGCTTGTTGGCCGAAGGCGAGCTGGTAGTGGGCGCGGCTGGAATCGATCAGCACCTCCTTGATGATCTTGGATTCGAGCAGGTGCTTGAGCGTGCGGTAGATCGTCGCCTTGGAGACGCGGTGCTCGGCGTCGCGCATGTCGGTGAGCAGCTCGTCGGCCTCGAACACGCCGTCCTTGCCCAGGACCGCGTCGAGGATCATCGCCCGCTCGGTGGTGAATTTGAGCCCTTTGCGTTTGAGGAACCGCCGAAAGATCGCGCACATCGGCGGGGTGAGAGTGATGTCGTCCAGCTGGGGTGGGGTGGTGGGCATGAACGTATTGTAGGTCGGTGAGATGAATCAGGTATGCAGATGATTGGACCGCGCGGTGTCGACGCTCGTCTTACTCGCGGTAATGCCGCTGGCTTGGGGCGTGGCTGGGTTTTGGGGTATCCTCTGCGATTCTTGTGAGGGTCCCCCTGTTTTGGAGCAACGCGTGTCAGGTGATGCAATCGGAGTCGGGATGATCGGGCTGGGCACCGTCGGCGGCGGGGTGGCGAAGCTGCTGCGTGACGAGGCCGACCTGTACGCCCAGCGGACCGGCAGGCGGATCGAACTGCGGCGCGTGCTCGTGCGCAATGCCGCGAAGGCGCGGGCTTCGGGGCTGGTCGAGCCGGACAAGGTGACTGATGACCCGGGCGCTGTGGTGGCGGGGGATGACATCGATATGGTCATCGAGGTCGCTGGGGGCATCGACCCGGTCCGGGCATTCGTTGCCCGTGCGCTTGAGAACGGCAAGCACGTCGTCACCGCGAACAAGAGCCTTCTCGCGGCGCACGGCCCAGCGCTCTTCGCGACCGCGCGCCAGCACAACGTCTCGATCGCCTTCGAAGCCTCCTGCGGCGGGGGCATCCCTTGCGTCACCGCGCTGACCTGCGGGCTCATGGCCAACCGGATGGACGGGCTGTACGGCATCCTCAACGGCACGTGCAACTACATCCTGACCGAGATGACGGCCGGCGGGAAGACGTACGAACAGGCGCTCAAGGAGGCGCAGGACGCCGGCTTCGCCGAGGCCGACCCGACCCTGGATGTATCCGGCGCGGACGCGGCGCAGAAGCTGGCGATCCTCGCCTCGCTGGCGTTCGGGGTGAAGATTGAGGGCGACGATGTCCACGCGGTCGGTGTCGATGGGCTGGACCTCAAGGACATCGCGTTCGGCGATGAGCTGGGCTTTGATGTCAAGCTGCTGGCGATCGCCGAGCGCTGGCCGGGCGAGAAGTGGGTCAACGTTGGCGTACAGCCGTGCTTTATCAAGAAAGACGAGCTGCTCGCCCAGGTCAAGGGCCCGTTCAACGCGCTGTCGGTCCACGGTCACGCGGTTGGCCACACGCTCTACTACGGCCAGGGCGCCGGCCAGATGCCGACCGCCAGCGCGGTCGTCAGCGACCTGCTCGGCGTGGTCAGCGGCTGGGCCCCCGCGGCGTTTAGCAACCTCAATCTCACGCCCGACCTGACCGAGCCCGCGCCGCTGCTCGATCGTGCCGACACCGAGAGCGCGTACTACCTGCGGATGGAGACGCTCGATGAGCCGGGCGTGATGGCGAAGGTTACGTCCATCCTTGGGGGCAAGGGCATCTCGCTATCAACCGTGTTGCAGCACGAATCCAAGGCCGGCGAGGTCGTCTCGCTGGTCGTTACGACGCACATGACCCGCCTGGGCGATGTCGAAGAGGCGGCCAAAGAGATCGCGGCGCTCGGGCCCATTCAGGGCGAGCCGGTGATCATCCGGGTGATCGAGATGCCGGCGTGACGCGCGATGAGGATTTGTTTGCCGTCTGCGAGGCGCTGTCTAGCCGTTACGCTGCCGGATTTGTTGTGCTGATCTGAGAATCTCCGGCAGCTGCTGCGTGAACGATCCACGCGTCATGACCTCCGAGGCACCAGCTTCGCCCGCTTTGTTTAATAGCTCGACCGCGACGTGCGGGCCCCAGGCGATGACCGGTAAAGCCGTATCATGCGAGCGTGCCATCGCAATCAACCCGAGCGCATCGGCGCCGATGTCTAGGTCCACCAGCACCAGCGATACCGCGTCGTTCGCCTTGCCGTCCTCCACGCGATCCAGACGCTTCCGCAGCATCTCGCCATTCCTCGTGGGGCGAGACACGATACCGAGCGCCTCGCAGGTCGAGCGGATCTTGGTCGCGAAGATGAGGTCGGCGCAGCAATAAACGATCATGGACGATAGTTTAACCGCCGGTTCGGCGGTGGGCGTCACTCTCCTCCTGCGCCGGTACACTGTCGTGCCAGATACGCAGAGAGGAATGCCTATGGCCAGCCCGCCGACCACGATCTTGTCCGAGCTCGGTTTCCGATTCGACCCGAACAACCTTTACCAGCAGGTCGCGACGCAGGTGCTGCGCAGCGCGGAGCTGCTTGAGGTCCCGCGGTTCCTGCAGCTCATCCTCGCCCAGCCGAAGAACGAGTTGATGGTGCACTTCCCGGTGCGGATGGACGATGGCGGCTACCGGCTGTTCAAGGGCTACCGCGTGCAGCACAACAACCTGCTCGGGCCGTACAAGGGCGGGATCCGTTACCACCCGTCGGTGTCGCTGGATGATGTGAAGTCGCTGTCGCTGCTGATGACGATGAAGTGCGCGCTGGTCCGCCTGCCTTTGGGTGGCGGCAAGGGCGGGGTGCAGGTCGACCCGCGCAAGCTGTCGAAGGACGAACTGATGCGGCTGACCCGCCGGTTCACCAGCGCGCTGGGGGACAACATCGGCCCGGACTATGACATCCCCGCGCCGGATGTCGGGACCAACGCCGAGATCATGGGCTGGATGGCTGACACGTTTATCAACATCACCGGCCGTGCCCACCGCAACCAGGCCACCGCCGTCGTCACCGGCAAGCCTTTGGCTTTCGGCGGGTCGGCGGGGCGCGAGAAAGCAACCGGCCAGGGGCTGGTCTTCGTGCTCGAGGTCCTGCTGCCGGCGCTGCACATCGACCCGGCAAAGATGTCCTACAGCGTCGTCGGATTCGGCAACGTCGGGTCCTGGACCGCGCGCCTGCTCAAGCAGCGGGGATCGCGGCTGCGCGCCGTCATCGACCACACGGGCGCGATCATCAATGAAGACGGCATCGATGCGGATTCACTCGCCGAGCACGTCCGCGAGACCGGCGGGGTCAGGGGCTACCCGAACGCCACCGCGATCGACGCCGACATGTTCTACAAGACCCGCGTCGATGTGATGATCCCCGCGGCTCTCGAGCAGATGATCGACGAGCACGTGGCGGCGAAGATCGACTGCAAGGTGCTGGCCGAGGGCGCGAACGCGCCGTGCACGCCCGAGGCCGACCGCGTGCTTGAGCAGCGGGGCGTTCAGGTCCTGCCGGCGATCCTCTGCAACGCCGGCGGCGTGACCGTCAGCTACTTCGAGTGGCAGCAGAACCGCCAGGCCGAGCGCTGGTCCGAGGCGCACGTGGATGAGGAGCTGCGCCGCCTGATGCACGCCGCGGCAGACCGCGTAACGGAGCTGGCCAAGCGGATGGGCTGCGACATGCGGACCGCGGCCTACTGCTCGGCGCTGGGGCACCTGGACGAGGTGTACAAGATCCGCGGGGTGTTCCCGTAAGCACCGCGCCCGCGTCTGTGCTGCTTACCCATGCTGGTACAGCCTGTGCTCGCGGATGTACTGCTCTAAGTCAGGTACAAGCAGCCCATCAACCGGGCCTTTAGACGCGATCGCGTCACGGATTCTTGTCGAACTCAGATCAATCGCCTCGACCTCAACCAATCGATCGGCCCATGTTTCGCGCTCAGTCAGCGAGAACGCTTCAAGCAGTGATTCACGCGTATCCGGCGGGCGGACCATCACAACCGGCTCGGCCAGCCCGACAATCCGCTCGGGCTCGCGCCATTGATCGAAGATACGCAGCTGATCCGCGCCGATGAGCAGGCGCAGCTCGGTGTTGTCGCCGATGCGTTGGCGGAGCGATGCGAGCGTATCGACGGTGTAGCTGGGCTGATCGGGGCCGCGTTCGATCTCGTCCGTGAGGATGACAGCGGGAATTGGGCCGTGTTGGTGCTCTAACGCGAGCCGCAGCATGGCCAGCCGGTGACGCGGTTCCGTCTGCTCACGGTCGAGCTTGTGCGGCGCGCGCCCGGCGGGGATGTACGCGATCAGGTCGGCACCGATCGCCCGTGCGGCCTGCTGCGGAAGGTCGATGTGCGCCCGGTGCGGCGGGTCGAAGCTGCCGCCGAAGAGCAGGATCCGTCGGTAGCCGGTCAGGTCGGGTGCCATGGCGCTCAGCTTACGACGTTGACCGGTTTGCCGTCGAGGTGAGCACGCAGGTTGTCGGCGGCGATATCGAGCAGCCGCCGACGGCTCGCGACCGTCGCCCACGCGATGTGCGGGGTGATCACGCAGTTAGGCGCAGTCAGCAGCGGGTTGTCCGCGCTCGGCGGCTCGGTGCTGAGCACATCCAGCCCCGCGCCCGCGATCGTCCCTTTCGCCAACGCCTCGGCCAACGCGGCCTCGTTGATCAGCGGCCCGCGGCCCGTGTTGATCACGAACGCGCCAGGCTTCATCGTCGCCAGCCGCTCGGCGTTGACCAGGCCCTGGGTCTCCGGCGTCAGCGGGCAGTGCAGCGTGACCGCGTCCGCCTGAACGAACAGGTCATCAACACCGAGCCAATCCACCGGCAGGCCGATGTCGCGCTGCGTCCGGCTGTGCGCCGCGATCCTCATGCCCAGCGCGTGGCCGATCGTAGCGACCGCTCGGCCGATCGCGCCCATGCCGACGACGCCGAGCGTCAGGCCGCTCAGTTCCACCAGCGGTCCGGTTGTAAAGCAGAAGTCATTACAGCGTGCCCAGCGGTCCGCATGCACCGCGTCGTTGTGCTCGGCGGTGCGGTTGCACAATTCCAGCAGCAGGGCGAACACGTGCTGCGCGACCGATGGCGTCGAGTAGCCCGGCACGTTGGTGACGGTCACGCCTTGTGATCGCGCCGCGTCCAGATCGACGACGTTGACCCCCGTCGCCAGCACGCCGACGTACTTCAGCGCCGGGCAGGCGGCGAGTACGTCCGCGCCGATCGGGGACTTGTTGGTCAGTGCGATCGTCGTGCCGCCGAGCCGTTCGGCGACCTGGTCTGCGGGCGTCCGCGGGTGCACGATCAGCTCGCCCAGGGCAGCGAGCGGCTGCCAGCCGACGTCGTGATCCGCGGGTTCGGCATCCGCCGATAGCGGGCTGGTCGTGTAGCCGTCAAGAACAACGATCCGGGTCATGTGGAAGCTCTCCGTTGGTGGCCCGCCATCCTACAGCGCATTGGTCGTCGTGCCCGCCTCGGCGTATGATGGCGGTGTGCCGATCCATATCGACGACCAGCCCAGCACGATCGCCGCCGGCTCGCTCCGCGAGTTGCTCGCCGCGGCGCGTGATCAGCTCGCGCCAGACGGCCGGGTTGTCGTCGAGGTCCGCGTCGACGGGCAGGCCATTACCGGCCCGGCGCTCGATGACGACCAGCCCACCAACGACGCCAGCGACATCCGCGTCTACTCCGCGAGGCCGGGCGACCTGGTTGTTGGCGTGCTCGAAGAGGTTCGCACCGGCCTGGCCGAGTCGCAGCAGCACCAGCGGCGGGCGGCGGAGCTCTTGCAGAAGGACGAGCCCGCCGAGGCGATGGACCTGGTCAGGCAATCGATCGACGGCTGGCTTCAGGCCCAGCAGGCCGTCGGCCAGTCGGCCCAGCTGCTTCAGATCGACCTTGATCAGGTGCGTGTAGACGACCAGTCCGTGCTCGAGCGTATGAACGAGTTGATCGCCCGGCTGATTGAGCTGAAGGATGTCGTCGTCGCCAATGATTTCGTCGCGCTCGCGGATGTGCTGACCTACGAATGGCCCGCGATCACGGAGCGCTGGGACGCGGCGCTGGGAGCGATCGTGAAGCATGTCGAACAAGCCGGGTAATGTTTTTTTTCAAGCCAGCCACCATTACCAGCACCAGACCATGATCAACCTCGACCACCCGACCCTGCCGCTGATCAAGGCCGCGTTCTCTGACGCCAAGCTATTCGCCACCGAGTTCCGCGGGCAGACGACGCTCATCGTCGAGCCCGCGGTGCTGCACGACGTGCTCGCGTTCCTCCGCGGCGACGACCGGTGCAAGTACGACCTCTTGAGCGACATCGCCGGCGTTGACTACCTGCGTTACCCCAAGCCCAAGAACGCACCGGCGGGGATGCCGGCCGGCCGCTTCGGCGTGATCTACAACCTTGTCGCCACCGGCACGCACGGCCCCGAGTCGCGCCGGATCTTCATCAAGGTCCTGCTCGACCCGACGCTGCCGACCGACGGGATCGAGGAAGACCCGGCGCTCGTCCTGCCGAGCGCGACCGACCTCTGGCCCGGCGCCGAGTGGATGGAGCGCGAAATCTTCGACATGTTCGGCGTCCGGTTTACGGGCCACCCCGACCTCCGCCGGATCCTGACCTGGGAGAGCTACCCGGCTCACCCGCTGCGCAAGGACTACCCGGTCAAGGGCCGCGGCGAACGCGAGGATTACCGTGTCGTGGACCGGGACTCCGCGTAAAGACAAGCCGCTACGCTTCGCGGGCGACGCGAAGCGGCCCAGCTTGATAATTGATAGTGCTAAACGGGTCGCCGCGTGTAACCCGTGAGACACATGCAGGGGTGGTTGTCAATCACGCCGCGCGGGTCTTAGACTTTTTTTTTGACTTCGACACTGTGGTGTCGCAGGCCGTCTTGTTCTCGCCCCCGGCCTTGTCCTCCGCGAGCTCGTCGCTGAGTGTGCCGCCCCATTGCGGGGCCCTGTCGCGGTGCGCGGCCTTGGCGAGCATGTGCGAGCCGACCGGCGTCGAGACGAAGATGAACAGGACCAGCGCGACCGACTTGGCGATCACGTCCGGCGTGCCGACGTGCAGGCAGGCCGCAGCGGCCAGGCCCATCATGCCCAGCGTTGAGCACTTGGACGCGGCGTGCAGGCGGTGGTAGGCGTCCGGCAGGCGGAACACGCCGACCGCGCCGACGAGCATGAAGAACAGACCGACAATGAGGAGGAAGACCGCCAGCGTGTCGAAGAACAGCTGCCAACTCATGCCGCGCCTCCTTCGCCGGTGCCTGCATCGCCGGGGTCACTTCCGGGGGCGGGGATGTCGGCGAATTTCTTCTTTGCGCCGATATATTGCGCGAATGCGACGGTCGAGACGAAGCCGAGGATTGCGACGACCAGCGCCGCGTCAAAGAACAGCCCGCTGGAATACTTGACCGCCAGAACGATCACCAGCCCGGCGACGAGCATCGCCATCGTGTCGCCCGCGAGGACGCGGTCGGCCAGGTGCGGGCCCTTGACCATCCGCCAGAGGCAGAGCAGGATGCCGGCGATCAGCACGACCACGCCGATGTGCGTCAGCCACATGAGGGGCAGATGCATGAGGCTCTTTCCGGCCAAGGCCGGTTCACCAGCCGTGTCCGCGACAGCCCCCAGGATTGTTGGCAGGGTTTGAAGCATCGTCACGCACCGTCCCCCCGCAGCGTCTGGATATCGGTCTGAAACACCAGCTTCAATAGCTTATCACGCAGCTCGTCCAGGTCCTTGACCGCGTCCTGTTTCTTCTCGGCGTACATCGCGTGGATATACAGCGTGTCGGCGGCTTCATTCACGTCCGCGCTCAGTGTCCCGGGGGTCAGCGTGATCGCGTTAGCGAGCGTCGTGACCTGTTCTTCGCTGAGCCCGGATACGTCGTAGCGGATCATCCGCGGCTTCATGGAGAAGCCCGGTGTGATGATCTCCCAGGCGACGTCGAGATTCGCTTTGACCAGGATGTACAGGAAGTACACCACGAACCGGATCAGGTCGCGCAGTTGACGGAGGTAGGAGCCGCGCCCGAGCGCCCGCACGCCGAGCTCGACGATGATCGCGCCCAGGGCGAAGCCGAGCACGCCGTTGAGGAAGGACGTGTCGCGGTTGAGCATCATCCACAGCAGGGTGAGCGCGATGTTCAGGAGGATGTTGACGGTCATTCTTCAATCACCTCCCATCCGGTATCGGTCTGTGTGATCCAGGGCATGGGCCAGAGCGCGCCCTGTGTTGAAACCGCCTGCTCGGCGATGATACTGCCGTGTTTGCCTAGCGGTATTGACACCGTGTAGGGCGGGTTCTCTACGATTAGACGCTTGGCCAAATCCTGGGGTAGCTCGCTCGCGGCCTGTTCATCTTCGGGTCCGGTTTCTTCTGTGCTGACCTGCGGGGCAGCGATCGATTCAGCCACTTGCTCCTCGGGTTCGACGGTTCGTGCCGCGATCAAGACATCCACTTGCTCGTACGCACCTTCACCGAGCACCGCGGTGATATAGGTCTTAGGGTTCTCCAGCTGCTCGCCCGCGCGGTTGGCGACCTTGTAGACCGCCTCGGCGCCGAAGCCCAGGAACAGGGCGAAGCCGACGAGCATCACGATGCCCGCGTAAGCCGAGCGGCACGAGCTCTTGACCGCCTGCGGCTGACTAACGGTGGGCGCCTTGTCCGGGTTCCAGTAGCCGTAGCTCCAGATCTTGAGCATGGACAGGAGCGTGAGCGCGCCGGTGACCAGGCCGATGACGCCGAGGATCCAGAGGTCCTCCGCGAAGCCCTCGCGGATGATCACCATCTTCCCGAAGAAGCCGGACAACGGCGGCAGGCCGACCAGCGACATCGCGGCGATGAAGAACAGCACGGCCAGCGGCCAGTCGCGTTTGAGGAGCCCGCCGAGGCTGTCGAGGTCGTCGGTGCCGGCGTGCTTTTCCATGACGCCGCAGCACAGGAACAGCGCGCACTTCACGACCATGTGCTGGACCATGTAGAACGCGCAGCCGGCCAGGGCGTGGCCCGACATCACCGCGATGCCGAAGACCATATAGCCGACCTGGCTGATGACGTGGACCGCGAGGATCTTGCGGACGTTGTGCTGGGAGACGGCACCGAGCACGGCCAGGAACATCGTGAACGCGGCGGCAACGGCGAGGATGATCATGATGACGCTGGATGTCCCGCCGACCCACTGACCGGCGCTGTTGGTCATCATGTCGCCGTTGCTCGAGAAGATCAGCGGGAACAGCCGCGCGACGGTGTAGACGCCGACCTTGGTGAGCAGCCCGCCGAACAGGCCGGCGATCGAGATCGGGATCGTGTAGTAGGTGTCCGGCAGCCAGAACCACAGCGGGAAGAACGCGCCCTTGAGCCCGAAGACCAGCAGGAACATGACCGCCAGCGCATTAAACCCGGCGGGCAACTGGCGCGTCGGGTCCGCCTCGATCTCCGCGATGATGCGCGCGAGGTCGGCGATGTTCAGCGTGCCGAACATGCCGTACACCATGCCCGCGCCCATGAGAAAGATCGTGGAGGCAAGGACGTTGAGCAGGATGTACTTGTACGCCTGGCGGAGCTGCTTAAGCGAGGTGCCGATGACCAGCAGGGCGTAGCTGGCCATGAGCATGATCTCGAAGGCGACGAAGAGGTTGAACAGGTCGCCGGTCATGAAGCTGAGGTTGACCCCGAACATCAGCATCTGCATGAGCGGGTGGTAGTACCGCCGCTCGGTGCGCGGGTCGAGGATCGAGAAGCTGTGGATGTAGGCCCCGAGCCCGACCGCCGCCGCGGCGCAGATCAACAGGCCCGACAGCGAGTCGAAGATGATCGAGATGCCGAAGGGTGCGGTCCAGCCGCCCATCTGCGAGACGAGGACGGACTGCTCTTCAGGCGCATCGGTGATCTTAAGGACCAGCGAGAACGCCAAGCCGAGCATCATTGTGAAGCTCAGCACGCCGACCAGGCGCGACCAGGCCCGGCGGTTGATCAGCGCGATCGAGACCAGCGAGGCGACGAGCGGGATCACGCACAGCAAAATGATGCGGTGGTCGGTCATGCTTCGCGCGCCTCCTCGGCCAGGTCGCTGACTTCGATGGTGCGTGCCTTGCGGTTGGTCACGACCAGGAGCGTGAGCAGGAACGCCATGACGCCGAAGCCGATGACGATCGCGGTGAGGATCAGCGCCTGCGGCAGGGGGTCTACCATCTGCGCGAGCGGCTGTTCGTTGGCGTACTGGTTCGTGAGGATCGGCGGGTCCTTCATCTCCGGCGAATCGACGGAGGTGAGGTGGACTCCGGCGTGCTCGGCGGTTTGCTGCTGCGCATCGGTCTGCACCGGCGAGCCGCTCATCGCGATGATGGACAGGTTCGCGGCGTGGCCCAGCAGGAACACGCCCATCGCGACACCCTTGAGCTCACGCCCGAGCATAAGGTAGATGCTGACCGCGAAGGTCACAGCGACACAGATGGCGAGGACCATGGTCATGCCTGGGCGACCTCCTCCTCATCAGGTGCGATCTCTTCACCCAGCCGGACGATCATGCCGACGGACACGCCGATGACGACGAGCAAGACGCCGAGGTCGAAGAACAGCGCGGACGGCATGTGCACCGGCTCGCCGACGCCGAGGTTGACGTAGGGCGCGAAGGACCGCAGCATCGGCATCGCCTCTTGCTCGACCGAGAAGAACGGGCCGTAGATCATCGGGAACAGGCCGGTCAGTGTCGCGATCGCCAGGCCGGCGGCGACGATGACGCGCGGGTGGATCGGCATAAGCCTTGTCATCGCGTCCCGGCCGTGCGACATGCGGAAGAGCATGAGCGCGACCGCGGCGATGAGCCCGCCGATGAACCCGCCGCCCGGGAAGTTGTGGCCCTTGAGCGCCATGTAGAAGGCGAAGAGCAGCGTGAGCGGGAAGATGATGCCGTTGGCCGTGCGCAGGATCGGTGAGCTCATCATGCCGTCACCCCCTGTCCGAGGTCATCGAGCGGCGGTTCGATCGCGTCCTGCGGGTAGTCGGTCTCGACCTCGCGTTTGGGGTCGCTCTTCCGGCGTCGGTGGGGGAGCATGGACCAGACGCCCATCGCGGCCAGGCCGAGCACGCAGATCTCGCCGAGCGTGTCGAAGCCGCGGAAGTCCACGAGGATGACGTTGACGATGTTGGTCCCGCCGCCGCCGCGCTCGCTGACGCCGTCGGGCCCTTCGCTCATCGCCGTTTCGAGCTTGGTGTTGCCGAACTCGTCTGTTTTGAGGCCATAGCTGTGCTGCGCGAGCGTGACGCCCAGCGGCTCGGCGTGGGGGTTGCTCGGCTCGACCAGCGGCGTGACGCCGTCGTCGGCGAACGCGCCGTTGCCGCGGTTGTTCGATGCGGCGACCAGCGTCATCCAGCCGAACGCCAGGCCGACTGCGACCGCGATCGGCACCCGCCAGAGCTTGCCCGCGTCCCGGCCGCGCTTCTCTTTGGGCAGCAGCCGCAGCACGATCACGAACAGGATCACCGAGATGATCTCGAACATGAGCTGGGTCAGCGCGAGGTCCGGTGCCTGGTAGACCAGGTACAGCGCGACGACCGCGAAGCCCGTCGCGCCGAGGAAGACGACGCGCACGATGCGGCTGTCGGTCGTCGGGATCAGCACCGCGGTCAGGCAGGCGATGAAACCGATGAGGATGCCCGGCCAGTACTCGAAGAAGCGTGCTGCCTCGATCGAGACCGCATCGAGCATCCCGCCGCCGTTGCTGATGTCCAGCTGCACCGCCCAGCCGAAGCCGAGCAGCATCGCGCCGAGGACGAACAGCAGGTAGTGCTTGAGGTTGCCGGTCTGCACGACGCGGAAGCACCGCCCGCCGCCGGTGACGCTGAGCCAGTACATGACCGGGTAGATGTGGTCGGCGAAGTCTTTGACCGCGCCGCGGCCGAGCCTGCTGCGACCGACAAAGAAACCGGCGACCAGGCAGAACATCGAGATCCAGAAGGGTAAGCTCTCGAACGCGTGCGTGAGGATGTACCACAGGTTCGGTACGCCCTTGTAGAAGTAGTTGCCAGTGGCCGCGGTCTGCTCGAAGCCGCCGAAGATCGGGCCCCAGAACGCGCCGGGGAACAGGCCGCCGAGGAACTGCAGTGAGACGATAGCTGCGCCGGGGAACCAGATCAGGTTCGCGAGCAGGCCGTGCTCGTGCGGGTGTTCGTGGTGATGATCGTGATGAGCTTCGGGAGCGTCCGCCTCGGACATTCCGCCCTTAAGACCGAGCAGTGTTGTCCAGACGCGGACGCAGATCGCGACGTTGCACACCGCGGTGATGATGGTCATGCCCATCACAATCCACAGCCAGGGACTGACCTTCGCGGCGTGCATGACGGCGTAGAGGAACAGCTCCTTGGCCTGGAAGCTGATCGTGCCGGGCACCGCGGCCAGCCCGAGGGCAGCTGCCATCATCGTGCCGCAGATCGCCTTGTGCTTGTAGAACGCGCCGTTGAGCTGCGTGATGTCGCGCGACAGGACGTGCCCGATCGCGCCGGCGGCGATAAACAGCGGCGCCTTGTAGAACGCGTGGTTGGCGATCTGCGTGACATCGAAATCGATCGCGGCGGCGGTGAGTGTCTTGCCGTCTTTCACAAACTCAAAATCGATCGCGCCCAAGCCGTACATCGCCATCAAAAGGCCGAGCTGACTGACGGTCGTGTACGCGAAGATGCGTTTGAGGTCGTGCTGCTGCAGCGCGACGACCCCGCCGTAGAGCATGGTCGCGGCGCCAAACGGGATGATGAGCTGGGGGAACAGCGGCAGGGCAGCGAAGACCGGGAAGAGCCGGCCGACGAGGAAGACGCCGGCCTTGACCATCGTCGCCGAGTGCAGGAACGCGGAGACGGGCGTCGGCGCCGCCATCGCGCCCGGCAGCCAGTAGTGGAAGGGGAACTGCGCGGACTTGGTGCCGGCGCCGATGAACATGAGGACGAAGGCCCACATCAGCTGCGGGTTGTTCGTGATGTTGAGCAACGCTGTTTGCAGCGCTTCGCTGTGCTCAAGCATCTGCGACCAGCGCCAGATGCCGCCTTCGACGATGTTGCCCGTCGCGTTGCCGAACACCAGGACCCCGCCGAACAGCCCCATCCCGCCGAGGCCGGTCGTGAAGAACGCCTGCATCGCGAGCTTGACGGCCTTCTTGTCGTAGCGGTCCCAGCCGATCAGCAGGAACGAGCTGATCGAGGTCATCTCCCAGAACAGCAGCGTCAGGATCGTGTAGTCAGCGAGCACGACGCCGAGCATCGCGGTCGTGAAGAAGCCGATCGTCGGGTAGAAGCGGTACAGGTCGTCCGCGGAGGTCGGCCCTTCGCGCCCGAAGTACCCGCGTGCATAGAGGAAGATGCACACGCCCACGCCGCTGACCAGCAGGGCGAAGAACAGGCCCAGCCCGTCGGTCAGGAAGGCGAAGTTGATATTCAGCGACGGCATCCAGTTGAGTGTGCCGGTCGTGAGGTGCTCAGAGCCGAACGCCGTAGCGGTGTCGCCGTGGTGCGCATCCTTGCCCGCGCCCAGGTGGTCGCTCGCCCCGACCGCGATCGACAGCAGCAGCACGAAGGCCAGTGCCGGCCCGGCGACCGCGACCGCCATCCGCCGCTCGATCCACTCGCGCGGCAGCCACAGCGTCGCCAGCCCGAGCGTGACGGGCGCGAACACGGCGATCATGACCATCCAAACCGGGCTCATAGACATCCCTGATCGATCCCCACCGACTCTGGTTCATCGGCTGGCGAGGACGCGGTGCTGAAAAGGGTCAGTGATTGCGGGCGATTGTGTAACCGCGGCGGGCAGGCGGTCATAGCATAGGCCGATAAATACAGGGTTGTGCGGGGCGCCCACGACATCGGACAAGCTACACTCCCTCCCATGCGGCACCAAAACCTCTGGGCACCCTGGCGGATCTCTTACCTACAAGGCCTGGTCGAAGACCATGCCGAGGCCGAGGCGGGCCCGGGCGGTTGCTTCCTCTGTGAGGCGTGCGATGAATCGCTGGACGCCGACGTCCGGCGGGAGCGGATGATTCTGATAACCGATGAGCGCGGGTCACTGCTCATGAACCGCTACCCGTACAGCAACGGCCACCTGCTGGTCGCCCCGAAGCGGCACGCCGCGGATATCAGCGACCTCACCGCCGAGGCCCGCGCGGGCATCATGGAGCTGGCGGAGCTGG
>JANQKT010000244.1 GCA_028280965.1 Phycisphaeraceae bacterium | reverse complement strand
CGTCGCCGCGCCGATGCGGGCATCAAAGTTGCGCACGACCGATTCACGGCCTGCCAGCGCGATCCGGCGACGGCGGTCCGGGTCGTCGATCAGGGATTGGATCGCCTTGGCGAGCGCGTCTGGGTCCTTCGGCGGGACGAGCAGGCCGTCCGTGCCCGAGTCGATGATCTCGCCAACGCCCCCCGCCGCGGTGCCGATCGTCGCGACGCCCATCGCCATCGCCTCCATGTACACGACGCCCAAGGGCTCGGCGTGCGAGGGCGCGACAAACAAATCAGCACCCCGCATCAGATCGATGATCTCGTGCTCGGCGACCGATCCGGTCAGCCGCACACGGTCGCCAAGTCCGAGTTGCTCGATCTGCGATTCGATCGCGCTGCGCTCCGGCCCGTCGCCGACGATCGTCAGCTCGGCACCCGGCACCTTCGCCAGCGCATCGAGCAGGACGTCGTGGCCCTTGCTCGCGTGCAGCCGGCCGACGATGATCAGTTGTGGTGTGTCGTTGCTGGGCGGGTCGGCGGGCGTCCACTTGTCCGTGTCCACGCCGATCCGACCGAGGAGCAATTGATCCTCGCGCAGGTGCGGCATCTCGCCGCGGACCTGGTCGTAGAGCCACTGGGTGATCGCGATGGTGAACGCCGACTCCCCGAACTTGCGGCCCATCTCCCCGCCCCACCACTCGAGGTTGGCGTTGAGCGTGAGTGAGTAAGGCAGGTCGGCCAGGCGCTTGGCGTGCATCGCGAGGACCGCCCCGCCGGCGCAGGTGTGCACGTGCAGGTGGTCGAGCCCCAGTTCGATCGCCTGCCGGGCCAGCCGGATCGCCGCGGGGATGAGCCTGGCCGGGCTGCCCTTGGTCACCTTCAGCGAGCGCGCGAGCTGTATGCACGACATCAGCCGCCCGGGCCGCGCGGCCGCCCAGGCCAGGTCGGCGAGCAGCTGCCCAGCACCGATCGGCCAGAGATAGCGGCACGATGCCGCAGCGTCGTCGGCCCAGTCGTGCCGGGCCTTGTCGCGCTCCGGCGGCCGCCGGGTCGAGAACATCGTCACGTCCACGCCCCACCGGCGCAGGTGCTCGATCTCACGCCACATCCAGATGTGCGTTTGACCGGGGAACTCGGGGATCAGGTAGCCGACGCGCTTGCTCACTTTTTCTTGCCCCGCAGGTTGTCGCCGGCGATGACATCCTTCTGGAAGCCCGGGTACCAGGCCTCGAGCTCTGCCTTGCTCATGCTGAAGACCCGGTTGATCTGCCTGAGCGCGAAGCGCCCGCCCTTGAAACGCGGCAGGTCGAACTCTTTGGCCTTGATGTCCTTGAGCAGGCCGATGATGCTCCGCCGACGCAGCAGGCTGCGCGACAGCTTCTTCGAGCGCGCCTGGTCGGACGAGTAGAACCGGTGCAAAACGAGCGGGCCGATGTTGCACAGCGCCTCGCGGGAGAAGCTGGAGAAACGCCCGCTGGGCGAGCCGACGTGGAACACCTTCGCGTCCAGCGCCGTCAGGATCGCGCCCCGGCGGGACAGGCGGTAGCTCACATCCGAGTCCTCCGGGCCGCGGTCGGCGAGGATCTCGCTGAAGCGTTCTTCGACGACCCAGTCCCTGCGGGCGGTCATCGTCATCCCGGCCATGAGGTGGCGTTTGCCGGCACGCAGGTGTTGGAGTGACTCGGGGACGAAGTGGCCGGGGAAGCCCTCGTCGTAAGGCACGAACAGGTTGTCGGCGTCGAGCAGCCTGCGGACCAGCCTCGTGATCGGCGAGTACTCCTTCACCGTCGGCGCGACACGCGCGGCCTCGATCTCTTCGACCGCCTTCTGGTCCGCGGCCTCGCTCGGCGGCTTGCTCGCCAGTGCCGCGGCGACGCCGGCGACCTCGCGGTTGACGTCCGCGTCGTAAAGTTTCAAGATCTCTTCCGCCACGGTCGGGTACATGAACGAGTCGTCGTCGAAGAGGAACACGACGTCCGCGCTCGCCAGCTCGGATGCCTGGTTGCGCTGCACCGCGGCGGAAGGCCGGCGGGCCTGCTCGTAGACCCACTTGATCGCGGGGTGCTGCGGCGCGAGCTCGTCCATGACCTGATCGCGCGTCGTGTCCCAGTCCTTGCTCGCATCGACGACGACGATCTCCATCGGCGGGCGGGTCTGGTTGGCGGCGAGCTTGAGACACTGCAGCAGCACGTCGCGGCGGTTGTACGTCGCGATCCCCAGGGCCCAGGTCGTCGGCCCGACGGCCGGCGGCTGGTCGCGCGCCATGCTGGTGCTGGTCAGCGATGTCATCGAAGCGTGCCTCCGCTTGTTTGGTTCGGCCGGCGGGCTTTTACACGGCCCGGCGGTCCGGCTACAAAACAAGGGCCGACGGTGAGGCCGGCCCTTGTTCTATCGGCTGTTCTATTGTCCCGCTGGATGGCGGGCTGTCAATCAGTCGTGCGGCAGCAGCTCGAAGCCGTTGCGGATGTAGCGGTTGACCGCGTCCGTCGAGAGCTCCTCGATCCACACGCCGCGCGGGCGGGCCGAGGCGGCGTCGAGGAAGGCCTCGAGCGACTCGTCCAGGCCGATCGTCTTCGCGTAGCTGTCCACGCTGCGGCTGGGGTCAACGAACGGGGGCTCCTTGCCGCCGAAGTCTTCCTGCGACAGGTTGCCGCTGACCGTCTTGGGCCCGGCCATGTCGATGCTCACGCCGACACGGTTGTCCTGCCAGTCGTAGACCTTGTTGTCCTTGACGATCAGCTCCTTGTTCGCCGAGACCTCCAGGCCCGGGCGTTGGAGCATGCCGACCCGGCGGGCGACGACGTTGCCGATGACCTCGAAGCGGTCCATGCTCCAGCCGTTGATGCCGACGCCGCGGCGTTCGGAGGGCACGTCCGAGTTCATGTCATCGGATTCGAGGACGACGTTGTAGTTCGCCTTCGAGTCGTTGACCGCGGTCCAGAACGCCAGGGCGTTGCGGACGAACAGGTTGTGCTCGATGTCCCCGCCGGCCCGCAGCTGCAGGCCGTGGGCCGCACCGCGCGAGAGGATGTTGTAGCGGACAACAAGCGGGCCGTTGAACGTCTGGGCGTAGATGTTGTGGCTCCGCTTGTTGCGGTGCGACACATCGTCGGTCTGCGCCCAGCCGTTGTGGTCGATCACGTTCTGCTCGATCACCGAGTCGCGCGTGCCCTCGATGTAGATGCCGATCGAGTGCGAGTCGGCGCCCGAGGCGTAGCGGATGATGTTGCGGCGGATCTTGCACTCGATCCGGCCGGGCACGCCCTCGCCCTGCTTGCGGGCCCAGTCGTCCACGATCTTGATGTTCGCGTCGAAGTGGCTGATCT
Source organism: Phycisphaeraceae bacterium (assembly GCA_028280965.1). Classification (GTDB taxonomy): domain Bacteria; phylum Planctomycetota; class Phycisphaerae; order Phycisphaerales; family Phycisphaeraceae; genus JAHQVV01. Next base: position 13,664 of record JANQKT010000244.1, on the reverse strand, counting down.
TGCAGTCCTCGATGACCAGGCCGCGGACGAACTTGCCCTCCGCGCTGTTGATGCGGATGTTGATACCGTCCGCCTCGGCCTTGCGGTCCACGTACTTCGGCGAGCCGGGGTCACGCGTCGCGGCGTAGATGTGCAGGCCCTGGATCACCAGCCCCTTGATGTGGTGCTTGGTGGTCCTGAAGCCGTACTCGCCCGAGGCGGGGATGATGACCGGGCGCGGGCCGTCGCCGTAGGCGCCGATCAGCATCGGGTCGGAAGAGTGCGAGCCGCCCTTGTCGAAGGCCTCGAAGCTCTGGCCCTCCCAGGTGTCGCCGGCCTTGAGCAGCAGCCAGTCCGGCTTGCCGTCGCGGATCAACGACTGGCCGCGGGCCAGGGACTTGACGGGCTTGTCTTCGCTGCGGCCGTCGTTGGCGTCGTCGCCCTCGGAGCTGCTGACGTAGATGACGCGCGTGTCCGAAGCCTTGTTCACCACGGTGAAGCCGACGGGCGCACCGGTCAGGTCGCCCAGGTCCGGCTCCTCGGCCGACGGGGTCTGCGGGTCATCGTTGCCGTCGTTCGGATCGGCCGGGTCGGTGCCGCCGTCGCCCGTGTTGTCGCCGCCGGGGTTGTCGCCGTTGAGGTTGTCACCGTTGGGCTCTTCGCCGGGGTCGGTGGTCGGGTCGGTTTCCGAATCGGGGCTGGGGTTGGTGGTGTCACCGCCGTCGCCCGGCTGGGTGGAGACGATCTGTACACGGTGGGTCGCCTTGGGCCGGACGTCGCCGCCGCGGACGATGAGCTGAAGCTCGACGGTACCGGCGGGCAGGCTGTTCAGCTTGTCGGCAGTGATCTGCCAGGGACCGGACTTGAGCGAGTGGCCGAAGCCATCGACCAGCGCGCCCCGTGCGTCGGACCAGGCGATGATCAGCACGTCGCCGCCATCGGGCAGGTTCTCAACGGCGAAGCCGATCGCGCCGCCAGAGCCGGGCGTGTACTGCGAAGGCGTGTCGGTGAAGCGCACCGCCGGCTCGGCCGGGGCAGGCTCTTCGGCCACGGGTTCTTCGGCCACGGGTTCTTCAATAACAACCGGCGCGGGCTCGACGACCAGCGCCGCGGTGACCTGCTCGAGGACCTGGCCGTCCTGGCGGACCTGCAGGCGCAGGTCGTTGGTGCCGACCGGCAGCGTGTTGAGCTTGTCCGAGCCGATGACCGGCGCGGTGTTGCTGAGCTGGTGCTCGAACTCGGTAACCATGCGCTGCTCGGCCGACGACCAGGCCAGCGCGACCAGGTCGCAGTCCGCGGGGATCGGTTCGCTGAGGCTGACCTGCATCGGCTGCGACTGGCCAACAACAAAGCTGGTGCTGCTCGCCACGCGGATCTCGGGGACCGCGGGCGCCGGGGCCGATACCGTGAGCTTGTGCGTCACCTTCACCCGGCGGCTGTCGCGGGTGATCAGCTGCAGCTCGACCTCGCCCTCGGGCAGCAGGTCCAGCCGGCCTGCGGGGATCGTCCAGGGCGAGCCGTTCATGGCAAACGCAAACGCATCGACCAGGCGGCTCTCGGTGATCGACCAGGCGATCGCGAGCACATCGGCGCCGTCTTCCAGGTCGCCGGCGGCGCCAAGGTTGATCGACCGGCCGGAGCCGAGCTCGTAACCGGACGGCGCGTTGTCAAAACCAATCTCGAACGGCACGACTGCCGCGGCGACATCGAAATCGCGTGTCACACGCGAGACGGTCGTGTTGCCCTGGCGGACACGCAGTTGCAGGTTGTTCGTGCCGGCGGGCAGCAGGTCCAGCCTGCTCGCGGGGATCTCCCACGTCCCCTCGGTCAGCACAAAGGCGAACTCGGTCACCATCCGCTGCTCGGCGACCGACCAGGCGAGCACCTGCAGGTCCTGGCCCGCGCCCGGTTCGGCGGCGATGCTGAGGGCGATCGACCGGCCCGAACCCTGCTGGTAGGTGTTCTCGCGGGCGTGGGTGAAGTTAACGGCGAAGGCCGGGGTCGGCGCGGGCGCCGGCTCGGTGATCGGCTCGGGCAGATCGACAGCGTCCGCTTCGGGCTCGGTCGTGGGTGTCGGGGTCGGGTCAGACACAGTTGGTTCTTCATCAACAGTCGGCGCGGGCGACTCGATCGCCGGTTCTTCGGTTGCGGGCTCTTCGGTTACCGACTCTTCGGCTACCGACTCTTCGGTTACCGGCTCTTCGGCCACCGGCTCTTCGCTCGCCGGTTCTTCGGCCGCCGGCTCTTCGGTTGCGGGCTCTTCGGTCACCGACTCTTCGGTTACCGGCTCTTCGGCCACCGGCTCTTCGGTCGCCGGCTCTTCGGTTGCGGGCTCTCCGGTCACCGGCTCTTCGGTCGCCGGCTCTTCGGTCGCCGGCTCTTCGGTTGCCGGCTCTTCGGTCGCCGGCTCTTCGGTCGCCGGCTCTTCGGTCGCCGGCTCTTCGGTTGCGGGCTCTTCGGTTGCGGGCTGGTCTGGGCCGCCCCGTTCGTTTGGTTTTTGTACGGTATCCGCTGCCGGTCGCTCTGTCAAGTTGTCAACCCGGAATTGGACATAGCGCAGGCGATCGACCTCTCCGTTGCGGACCGAGTAGACGACGAGCTTGTAGAGGCCGTCGGGCACGGTGGTGGTGTCCCACGCCGCCGGCTTGCCCTCGTCATCCACCATAAAGCTGGATTTTTCGCCGAAGCGGACGACTTTGATGTCGACGGGCCCGGAGAGTTTGTAGTGGATGGTGGATGTATCGCCGATCGCCTTGGCGGTGACGTGGACCTCGCCAGACACGCGGTCGCCGGTCTCGATCCCGCCGATGGATTGGATGATGGTGATGCCGGCCTGGGCGGTATTGGCGTGGCACAGCACGGCCAGGGCGGCGACAAGCACCATGCAAAGCCGCCAGAGCGGGCGGTGACGCTTCACAACGATGGAGTTACTCAGTTCAGCAATCATACTTCGTCTCTCCTAGCAGACGGATACCGGCTCGTACGTCAGGGCACGGTTTCAGACGAGTTATCGAACCATCCCGCGGGGTGCTTTGGCCGGAGCACCCAAAAAATACCCCGTCTTGCCATGCTTGCCCCGCTTGCCGCTACAGGCGGCACAACTTCACAGCCGCCGGCCGGTACCGCGGTCCAGGCCCAGTGCCGCGGTCCATTATGGGACGGCCCCAGAGCGGCGGTGCAACGCGTTGCCTACCAATCGACCGCAACCGTGCTCGATCCGGGCGGCGACGTCGGCGGTCGGCTTCCCAAAAGAGGGTTATTTTTTATCAGACTGAATGCCGCTCATTTTACGTGTCAATGGGGGTTTATTTCCGCGCTGTTCATCACTTACGACAGGCGGGTGAAACCGTTCAATGGATTACGTCATCGTGTGAGCGCGGTTTTTCTAATATGCATGGTTTACCAGACGACGCGTTTAGTTATGATACGCCCTCATGGCTGACCCGCTAGGGTCGACTCGGCAAACGTGCATGCCGAACCCCGCCATTGCCTTGGATGATCCGAGGCACCCCCGAGTTACATCACGGCGATCAGACCTGCCCAAGGGCCTTGTCGCTGTGCTTAGGCATAGTTGCGCCGCTCGGGTCCCCCCACTGCGCCGTTCCCCACGGCCAACGCAAAGGAGTGCGATCTTGCGACGATTCCTTTTGACTCTGCTTGTTCTCACCGCGCTGCTCAGCGCCCCCCTCTCCCCGGCAGACACGGTTTACATGGTGCTCGAGCAGGACAGCTCGGGCGTGGCCAGGCATCACGCGCTGGACCAGTCCAGCGTCGGCGACGCCATCGACCCGGTCATCCTGCACATCATCCTGAACCACCCCACCGACGTGCGGACGGCGCAGGTGCTCTGGACATCGAGCAACTTCCCGATCGTCTGGGACCACAACTCGGAAGAGAACGATTTCCGTTTTGTCGAGCACGCCGTCCTCCCCGCGGACGCGAAGATCGAGTACCGCGTGCTGCTGCACCGCTACAACATCGAGCTGATGCCGCTGCGCCATACGCGCCTGGCCAGCGCAAAAGACTACGGCATCGACCCGGCCATGATGGGCCAGCTGCCGGAGTTCGAATACAACATCGAAGCCCACCTGATCATGCCCGACCGCCCCAAGCAGGTGATGACCCAACGCGTCACGGTCGTGGGCAACCCCGGAGCGCCCGCTCCCGGCTCCGAGCCCGAACCGAACCCCACCAAGCCCGAACCTAAGCCGCTGCCGCCGAACGTCGGCGCCGGCGGCGGCGGCCCGACCGCTCCCCCGCTGGCGCCGGGTTTTACGCCGGTAAACAAGGCCAGCGACACCAAGATCGTCTACGTCAGCAGTTCTGAAGGCAACGACGCCAACGACGGCGCAAGCCCGAAGACACCGGTCAAGACCCTGGCCCGCGGCGTCGAGCTGATACGCGGCGGCAAGCCCGACTGGCTGCTGCTCAAGGCCGGCGACACCTGGCTGCACCAGTCCTTCAAGGACCTGGACCTCAGCGGCAAAGCACCGGACCGGCCGCTGGTCATCGGCGCGTACGGCGACGGCCCCCGGCCGGTGATCATCCCGCCGCACGGCGAGCACGGCCTGAAGACGATCAACCACCAGATCAAGGGCATGGTCATCCAGGGCCTGCACTTCTACGCCGCGACGCGTGACAAGGACTCGAATCTCTATCAGGGCCGGCCCGGCGATGTGGACGGCATCAACATCCGCCTGGCGGGCGGCGACGGCAAGTACGTCGAGGGCCTGGTCATCGAGGACTGCAAGATCACCCACTTCGACACGAACATCAAGCTCGTCGACGACTGGTCGCGCAAACAGGGCGAGGGCGTGCCCGGCCGGATCCACGCGACCGTCCGCCGAAACATCATCCAGTACGCGTCGAGCAGCGACTCGCACTCGGTGGGGATCTACATCGAGGGCTCGCGTGACTCGGTGATCGAGCAGAACCTGCTGGACCACAACGGCTGGGCCCAGACCGACGGCGTGGAGAAGCGCAACAAGGCCAGCCACAACATCTACGCCCAGTGGGCCAACGGCCCGCTCACGATCCGCCACAACTACATCACGCGCGGCGCGGCCCACGGCCTGCAGCTGCGGGCCGGCGGGGACATCGAGCACAACCTGTTCGTCCGCAACGCGATGGCGTTCTTCACCTCCATGTCCAACTCGAAGGCGAACTACAACGTCATCCTCGAGTCCGACGACATGGACATCGACACACCCTCGGAGCGACGCGGCTACGGCATCAACGGCTGGGACCTCGACTACTACGAGGTGATCGGCAACGTCGTCGCCCGCCGGGTTGGCTCGCTCCAGAAACCGGGCATCGATGTCAGCGCCAAGCGTGTGATCATCCGCGACAACGCCGTCTACGACTGGCAGGACCGCCGGGTCAGCGCCAGCATCTCGTACTACGGCGGCAACGACAGCGTGGTCCGCAACAACCTGGCCAAGGAGCTGAACGGCGGCAAGGAGCCGAGCTTTGTCGACCCGACCCGCGGGCTGGCCAGCTACGCCGGCACGATCGGGCTCGAGCCGTCCAACGAGGCGTTCCTGAACTACCTCGCCGAGCGCCCGCGCGGGACCTGGGACACCCAGATCGCGCCCGACACCGTCGCGGACTACGTGCGTGAAGGGTTCCGGCTCAAAAACTGATGCCGTACGTGCGTCCGGCGGCGCAGCAGCCGCGACAAACCATGACCCCGATGAGCGGGGCCGGTCATCTGATCGGCCTCGTTTTTTCTGGAGCAACGAGGTTTGATTTCGCAGGGGGGGCAGGCATTCCTGCCTGTCGTTCGGCGAAGCCGAAAATTGACTCGGGTCAGGCCTTCGGCCTGCTGACAGGCAGGAATGCCTGTCCCCCTCATGTTTTGATACATCATTTCAAAATGATTCACCCCGCGGCCACGACCAGCGCCCGCTCGAGCAGCCCGCACACCGCCTCGGCGTCGCCATCACGCAGCACCGCGACCGGCGGCAGGAAGCGCAGCCGCAGCGGGTCGGCGCCGCACACAAAAGCGATCACGCCGAGCTCGTAGAGCTTGTCCATGACGGTCTTGGTCTGTTTCGGGTCGCCGCCGAAGACCTCGAAACCGATCATGGACCCTTCGCCGAAGAGCGCCTCGCCGAGCTTGTCGGGGTGGCGTTGGTGGATCGCGTGCAGCAGGTCAGCAAACCGCCGACGGGCCTGCATGTTCAGCCCGTCCTCGCCAAACACGCCCCGCTCGTCCAGGCGTTTGAGCACCTCGCGCGCCGCGAAGATCTGAGACGACGCGCCGGTGAACGTCTGGCTGATCAGGCCGGGGCGCGGGTTGTAGTCGCCGGTAAACAGCGTCGCGCAGACCTGCGTCATCTTGCCGACCGACACGACATCGACCAGGTCGTCCAGCCCGTAGTGCTGGAACGCAAACGGTTTGGAGGTCCGCCCGAACGACTGGATCTCATCCACCCACACCGCCAGGCCGTGCTCTTTACAACGCGACATGACCGCGCGGAAGAACCCGGCGTCGCCCGCCTGGTAGCCGCCCTCGCCCTGGATCATCTCGAACATCACGCCCGCGACGCGGCCGGCGTACCGCGCGAGGTGGTTGTCCAGGTGCTTGAGCGTGCTGTCGATCGACTTGGCCTTGTCGTCGGGCTTGAAGAACGGCAGGTAGCCGACCTTCACCGACTCGGGCAGCCCGTCGCGGTACGCCGCCTTGTCGGTCACCGACGCCTGCGCGAGCGTCCGCCCGGTGAAACAATGGCTGAACGCCATGATGCGGTCGGCGGGCGCGTGCTTCTGGAACACGATCTTCAGCGCGTTGTCGTTGGCCATCGACCCGGAGGTCGTGAGGAAACAATGCTCGAGTTTCGCACCGAACCGGCAGGCGCGCTCGACCAAGTCCTCGCACAGCGCCGCCGACTCGGCGTTCTGCTGGAGGTTGCCCTGCATCACCGCGTCGCCGAACGCACCGTCGAGCCCGGCGTCGATGAGCCCGCTGTCGCTGTGCCCCAGCCCGTGCACGCCGATGCCGCAGATCATGTCGTACTTGACGCTGCCATCGAGCAGTTCGACCAGCGGGCCGTTGCCCAGGCCCGAGCCGAGGTACGGGATCGGCAGCGCCCCGCCGCGCAGTTTGGCGAACGCGTCGAGCTGCGCTTGATACGCGTCGGCCTTGTCGGGGTCCGCCGGGCGCACGCCGTCGAGCGCCTGCTGCGCATCGTTGAGCACTTCAGCGATCAGCCGCCGGGCCTGTTGGAGCCGCGGGTCGGCGTGGAATGTCTGCGCAGCAAGATCGGTCATCGGGCGGCCTCGTGAGGGTGGCCGCGTATCGTAGCAATCCGGACAGGCAAGCCCGGCATCCAAAGCCCCAAAACCCTCACACCTCGTCGTTAGTTCTAAAGAACGAAACTGCATCAAGTTGATGCCGACCCGGCCCAGGCCCTTGTTTGCCCCTCTGTTCGGCGGTACACCTTGCCTAGCAGGCTGCCCCTGCGCAGAGAGGAAAAGAAGAGATGACAAATGGTTGGGCTCGGTCTGTCGCGGCGGCGGTGGCTGTCGTCGGCTCAGCGGCATTACCCGTCAGCGCGCTGGTGCTGCACCCCGCGGGCGACGGCGCAGTGGTGACCCGTCCGGCGGATGCGGTCGTCGGCCAGTGGCTGGGCTCTAACCAGGCCTCCCTGGTTGTGGTCTCGCCTGACTACGCGGTCACGACCCAGCACCAGGGCGGGGGCATCGGCACGCTGGTGAGCATCGACGGCACGCAGTACAAGGTCAACGCGATCACCAACCACCCCACCGCCGACCTGCGTGTGGTCAAGCTCGTCACCCTCGCGGACACGCCGGCGAACCTGACCGACTTCGTCAGCATCTACACCGACACCGACGAGGCCGGCCAGACCGCGGTGTTCGGCGGGTACGGCGAGGGACGCGGCTCCGCCGTCGCGGGCGGCTACAACTGGGCGGGCGCCGGGTCGCGCAGCCTCCGCTGGGGGTCGAACGTGATCGACAACACCGGCACCGCCGGCGCCAATGATGTGCTCATCGCCGACTTCGACAGCCACGCCAACGGCGCGCTCGGCGAGGCCACGCTCGCCACCGGCGACTCGGGCGGCGGCTACTTCCTCTTCGACAGCGGCGAGTGGAAAGTCGCCGCGCTGCACCGCGCCGTCGCCAACCCCGGCCAGGCGCTCTACTCGCCCACGCCCGAGTACATCGACGGCGTCCGGCTCAGCAGCTACAGCACGTTCATCAACGGCGTCGTCCCCGAGCCGACGAGCGGCGCCCTGCTGCTGGGCACGCTGATCGGCCTGTCCGCAAGACGCCGGCGGGCCTGAGCTACTTCCCCGTGCGGTGCTTCTTGACCGCGAGTTCCGTCTCGACCCCCGCGTCGCCCTGCTGCACCATCCACGCGTCAAGCTCTTTCTGCAGGCGGGCCCGCACATTGTGGAGCCGCGGATCATCGGCGAGGTTGTTCATCTCGTGCGGGTCGTTCTTGAGGTCGTACAGCTCCACGGCCGGGCGTTCGCGGTAGCGCTTGACCGCGTTCGCGGCGTGCGCATCGCCCGCCTTTGCGGCGGCAACCCAGCTCTCCCAGAGCGGGCCCCGCTGGGCGATATTGCTGAACGGCTCGTCGGTGTTGAGGTTGCGGATGAGCTTGTAGCGCTCGCCGCGCACGCTGCGGATCGGGTAGCACGCGCTGCCGTGGATGATCCCGCGCGTCGTGTGAACGCCGAAGGTGAATTCGCGGAAGCTGTCGGATTCGCCTTGTAAGACAGGCAAGAAGCTGCGCCCGTCGAAGCCGTTGCCGACGACGGGCGCGCCGGGCCGGCCGGTATCGACCCGTGCGGGGTCGGCGCCGACGGCATCGAGCAGCGTCGGCACGATGTCCACGTACTGCACCATCGCGTCGGCCGTCGAGCCCGCCTCGACCACGCCCGGCCAGCGCACCACCAGCGCCGTGCGCAGCCCCGCGTCGTAGCAGGTCCACTTGCCGAACGGCATGCCGATGCCCTGCTCGCTGGTGAACAGCAGGACCGTGTTGTCGGCCTGGCCCGCCTCGTCCAGCGCCGCCATCACTTCGCCGAGCAGCGCGTCCATGTACGCCACCTCGGCGAGGTAGTCGGCGAAGGCCCGGCGGGTCTGGGGCGTGTCCGCAAACGTCGGCGGGAGCTTCAGCCGGGCAGGGTCGTACGCCGAAGCGTCCCCGCGGTTCCAGGGCGAGTGCGGCTGGTTGGTCGCGCAGATCAGGAAGTACGGCTGCCCCGCGTCGCGCGTGATGAACCTGCTGATGCCGGGCAGGTTGAGGTCTTTGTTGTCGCGCTGGCCGGTGTCGTGGTGGACGGCGCCGGGGATCGTCTCGAAAGGGAAAGACTCGCCGGGCCCGTAGTGCTTCTTGCCGGAGATCGCGACGCGGTAGCCCAGGTCCTTGAAGTGATGGCCGAGCGACTTCGTGCCCGCGTGCACCCTGCTGTGGTTCGGGAACGCGCCGCTGCGCACCGGCCAGAGCCCGGTGTAGAGCTGCTGGCGTGTGGGCGCACACATCGCGGTGGAGGTGAAGCAGCGCGTGAAGCGCATGCCCTCGCTCGCGAGCTTGTCGAGATTCGGCGTCTTCGCGTCCGGGCTGCCGTAACAGCCAGCGTCGGTCCAGGTCATGTCGTCACAGATAAACAGGACGATGTTGGGGCGGTCGGCAGCGCGGGCGGGCAGTGCCAAGGCAACCACCACCAAGGCCCATGCCATCCATCCGGTCTTCGATCGATTCATCTCAGGTCGCTCCTTTTATTGCTTCACATACAGAACCACCCAGTCCGATTCCTTCGACGCCTTGGGGTTGCCGTTGAGTGGGACCTTGCCGCCGGCCTCGATCGTTTCCCTCGGGACCAATGCCCCGCCGAGCCTGGGGTTGAACAGAAAGACCTTGAACTTGCCCTGCTCATGAGACAGGTCTAAAGCACAACGCGTCGTTTGGTGGGTGTAGACCAGGTACATCTCCCCCTTCTTGGCGAGGCAGTGCACCTGGTTCGTGCCGCTTGTGCTGACCAGGTCGTCGCGCGGCTGCATCTCCCAGAACGGGACCTCGTGGTCGCGGAAGAACGCCAGCGCGATCGCCGAGTAGGCCCACGTCTTCGCCCGGCTGCGCCAGTCCTCGCAGTTCAGGTCGTTCTGCGGCAGCTTGTAGCCGAAGTAGTACTCGACGCCGGCCCCGCCGGCCATGAGCGTTCCCCACAGCGCGTGCTTGCGCACGTCATCGACCGTCGCCGGCAGCTGCTGATGCCGCTCCATCCCCGGGTAGTCGGGGTCGGGCGGGGTACCAAAACTCGCTTCGCCCGGCTCGTCGAACGCGACGACCCACGGCCTGCCCGCCTCCGCCGAGCGCTTGACCCACTTCAGCGTCTGGGCGTGGCAGTCGCGCACGTCGCTGTTCTGCAGCGATGCGCCGGTCAGCACCGAGCCACCGCCGAGCAGCGGGTTGTAGACCCTGTCCTGCTGGTTCGGGTAGGTGTGCACGACGATGTGGTGGTCGTAGGGGTCGATGGCCTTGATGTAGTCCGCCATCGCGCGCTGCTGCTCGGTCGACTGGGTGTTCTCCTCGCCAAGGTTCCAGTTGAGCGCGAGCAGATAGCCGAAGCGGGCGATCATCTCCCGGCAGTAGAGCCGGCGCTCGGGGCCGAGGTCGCCGCCGTCGAGCGCCGTCGGAACATCCGCGTTGTGATCTCTGCCCCTGCGGTTGTCGTCGATCTCGGTCTCCTGCAGCTTGAAGTGCAGGTACATCCCCCGGGCCTGGGCGTGATCGAAGACGACCTGCCACTGGTCGAGCTTGGAGCAGTCGTAGTGCAGCTTCGTGTCGCGTTCGATGAACGGCCAGACGTTGTCGCCGTCGCCGCCGGCGTTGTAGGTCAAAAACGAAAACGCGTTGCAGCCGGTGGACGACAGGTAGTTGATCGCGCCGATCAGGCCCTTGCCCTTGCCGCCCTGCCAGGCCGGGTCGCCCTCACGCCAGTCGCGGACGTGCGGGGCGTAGGTCTTCAGCGGCGCATCCTTCTTGCGGGCGAGCGTGTTATCGAAGTCGGCGTAGGCCAGCAGCGTCTCGGGCGCGTCCGCGCCGGCTTTCAAGAAGTACTCCCCGCTGCCGGCGAAGCGGAGGTAGCCCTTGCCGACGTACTCGAGCCGGCCGTGGGCGCGGAGGTCCCGGCCGGTCTTGTCGGTCTCGGCGACCTCGAAGGAGCCGGTCTTGCCGTCGCACGGCACAACCGGCACGCTGGCATCAGCCGCGCGTCGATGCACAGGCTCGAGCGCGACGCCCCTCCCCTGACGAAACGAAACCGCATACGTCCACCGCCCGGGCTTATCCGGCGACAGATGCGCCCGCCACTTGTTGCCCTCGGTCGCCGAGTTCTCGCCGGCGTCGCCGTCGGCGGCGAAGTAGCCGGGCGCCGTGTAGCTCGGCTTGCCGGACTCGTGTGTAAAGGTGACCGATAGGTTGTAATCCGTAAACGGGTTCGGGTCCGTGTCCGTCTCGCGGGCGTAAGGCCCGGCGACCGTCAGCGTGACCTTGTGCCACTGCTTGAGCTCGCCGGTGACCGCGACCGAGCCGTCGCCGTCTTGCTCGGCGAGCGTGGCCGGCGTGGCAACCAACATCAGCAGCAGCACGAAGCGGAAGCGGTATCGCGTAAGCATGTCGGTCCCCTTGGGTCGAAAGCCACCGGACAGACGAGCGCCTGAACGCCAGCATACACCGCCGTAGCTGTTGGCGGTTGAGACCGCCTACGACCGGCGTCGGCGCAGGAACGCGACGCCGGCCAGCACCGCCAACCCGCCCGACGGCTCGGGCACCTGCGCGGCCGCCGCCGGCGGGGCCGCGTTGCCGTAGACGCTCAGCAGCACCGCGAAGTCGTCTTCGTCGACGACCGCGTCGCCGGTGAGTTCGCCGACCGACGCGTCGGCCAGGCGCACGGCCGGGCCCCAGTTGCGCAGGAGGATGTCGAGGTCTTCAATGCCGACCACGCCATCGCCGTCCAGGTCGCCCTCGATGGCGAGGCCCGGGCGGTGATCGACCAGCAGCGCCGCTTCGAACGCGCCGGGCACGAGCACATCGACCGCTCCCGCGGGGTACACCGCCGAGCGGCGCAGCGACCAGTCATCGGTCAGCCCGTCGCGCGCGATCAGCGTGTAGGCCCCGCCCTCGGCGAGCGTGAAACGGAACACGTCCGAGCCTAGATCTGCGCCGTCGTCCTGATCCGGCCGGTGATCGGCGGTGAACATCGGGTTGTCGGCGTGGCCTTCGCCCGCGACGTCGTAGTACGCGCTCAGCTGGCCGGCAAACACATCACGGACGTTGGCGCTGTACCAGATCGAGTGCCCCGCCAGCCCCTCGCTGCGCGTGCGGTCGATCATCTGCAACAGATCACCGATCGGCGTGCTCGGGCCGCTGCCGTTCGAACGCAGGCCGACCACCAGCTTGTCCAGCTCGCCCGGCGACAGCGGCGCGATCTGATCGTTGATGACCGCGTTGAACGCGCCGATCGAGCTGCGGTAGGCCTGCGGGACGTACTCGTCGAACAGGCCCGCATCAACCCAGTCCGGCCAGTCGGCGTTGAAGTTGGTCGTGCTGAACGGCGTGATCGACGGGCTGACCGACACGTGCAGGTCCGGCCGGGCGAGCTTAACCGCGGCGGTGAGCTGGTCGGCGAACTGCTGGACCTTGAGCTGACGCCAGTCGCTGAAGTGCCCGAGCTGGGTGCTGTTCGGGTTATTGGTCAGCGTCCGGCCGGTCTCGTTGAAGTAAAGGTTCCGAGTCGTCTGGTCCCAGCCGAACTGGGTCGGCCAGGCGAGGCGGTCGTCGAACTGCACGCCGTCGAGGTCGTACTGCTCGACCGCTTCGAGCACGATGTCGATCAGGAACTGGCGGACCTCGGGCACCGCCGGGTTCATCCAGGCGAAGCCGTTGGACGCGTTGGCGTAGTTACCATTGACGTCCTGCAGCAGCCAGCCCTGCGCGAGCATGTGCTGCGACAGCGGGTTGCTGGGCGTCCCGCCGGCGCCGATGAACTGCGAAGAGAAGCCGTACTCGAACCAGGCGATGTGGGCCATGTTGTGGCGGTGCGCCGCGACGGTCGTCTCGGCGAGCAGGTCGCGCGAGCCGCCGAGGAACAGCGACCGGTCCGGCCCGCCGGTCAAATCGGCGAGCGCCCGCGAGGGGAAGTTGGTGTAGCCGTTCTTCCAGGCCTCGACGTAGACGGTGTTGAGCCCGATCGCGCGCAGGTCGGCCATGACGTCGGCGGTGTTGTTGCCGGTCTTGATGTGGTCCACGCCGGTCGTCGTCAGCCAAGTGCCGCGCACCTCGGGCGCCGCGGCGAAAACATCAACCGCAATAGCCACCATCAGCAACAGGATTACCAATGTCTTTCTCATCATCCGCTCCGCGCGGCCAGGCCGCGTCCTTATTATGGCCTCGCTTATCCGGGAAACAAGCACAACGTGACGATCCCGAACGGCCGAACCGTTAGCTCGATCAGACCCGCGCGGACATCAATGTCTTCAATCGGCCGCTCGAGCAGGTCGGTCCGCTGCGCACGCGTGATGTCGGCGGGCACACTGAGCGACACCGCGCCGCGCGTGCCGTAGGCCTCGTACAGCCGGACAATGATGCCGCGCCCGTCCTCGGCGGCCTTGACCGCCTCGATGACTACGCCCGGGCGATCGACGCGCAGCCA
>JANQKT010000225.1 GCA_028280965.1 Phycisphaeraceae bacterium | reverse complement strand
GCTTCGTGTCCGGCAGTAGGCCGCGGTCCTCGGCGAGCTTGAGGAACTTGGCGTCCGTGTCCAGCAGCCGGCCGACGGTCACGCGCTGGCCGGGCTTGCATCGCGATAGGGGCCGCATCGCGACGCGCTGCATCTTGCCGTTGGCCGGCGGGATCGGGCTGCCGTGCGGGTCGGCGGTGGGGTGGCCGAGCAGGGCGTCGAGTTTGTCCAGCACCTTGTCGCTCACCGCGTGCTCCAACACCTCGGCCTCTTCGTGCACCTCCGACCAGTCCAGGCCCAGGTGCTGGACCAGGAACGTCTCGATGATCCGGTGCCGGCGGAGCATCGTGAGCGCGACCTTCTCGCCCTTCGCGGTCAGCCGGGCGCCACGCCTCGGGGTGTAGCGCATCAGCCCGTCGTCTGCGAAGCGCTTGACCATCGTCGTCGCCGTGCCCGGCGTGATCGACAGCGCCGTGGCCAGCCGGCCCAGCGGGACCGGGCCGGGGCCGGCGTCCGGCCGCTGCTGGAGCCGGTACAGCTCCTTGAGGTAGTTCTCGGCGGTGGTGGTGTGCGGGTCGGTCATGGGCTTGACAGGTCGGCGCGAGTCACTATGATACATCACAATGAAGATTTTGAACAATCAAAATAAGATATGCCGTCCGCCCCTCCTCGCTCTTGTGGCGCTGCTGCCCTGGGGGGGTGCACGCGCTGAGGGGGTAGGGCCGGACACTACCCCCCCGGAAGCGGCCCCGCCGCCGGCACTATTCACGGGCGTTGTCATGGATGTGGGCCAGGCTGCCACGCGCCCGGCCCCCCTGGACGGGCACGAGCACGCGGGCTTCCGGGACGGCGGGCTGCCCGAGCGCGAACACCTGCTCGGGGCCCCTGCGGGCGTGCGATCGGCGCTTGAAGACCGCGGCATTATCATCGAGGCAACACTGATCGCGGACCTCTCCAAGAACATCAGCGGCGGGGTCAACCCGGCGGGCACGTTCCGCCACCTGTTCGACTTCGCGGTCGAGCTGGACCTGCAGACGCTTGCCGGCGTCGGGCGCGGGGTGTTCTTCATCGACTTCCAGACCAAAGAAGGCCAGGACGGCTCGGTCGAGACCGGCGACATCCAGGCCTACTCGAACCTCGATGCGCTGGACTTCACGGCGCTCTACGAAGTCTGGTACCAGCAGCGGCTTCTGGATGGCGGGCTGCGGGTCAAGGCCGGCAAGATCGATGTCAACAGCGATTTCGCTTTCGTCGAGCATGGCGGCGAGTTCATCCACTCGTCGCCCGGCTTCAGCCCGACGCTCTTTGTCCTGCCGACCTACCCCGACCCGGCCTTCGGCGCGCTCGCCTTCATCGGCGAGGGCGGCGGGTTCTTCGGCGGCCTCGGCATCTTTGACGGCGCGCTGCAGGAGGGCTTTACCACCGGCACACTCGGGCCCAAGACGCTTTTCGACGACCCCGCGGACCTCTTCCTCATCGGCGAGGCGGGCTACGCGTGGGGCGGGGGCGAGGGCGATGCGGCGCTCCCGGGCCGCTTCGCCGCCGGCGTCTGGCACCACACCGGCGGGTTCGCCACGTTCGCCGGCGGGACCGATACGCAGACCACCGGCTTTTACCTCGTCCTTGACCAGCTCCTCTACAAAGAAAACGATGATACGGGCGATGAGCAGGGCGTCGGCCTGTTCGCGCAGTACGGCTGGGCGGACCCGGATGTCAGCGCGATCGAGCACCACGTCGGCCTAGGCACGCAGTGGGTCGGCGCGGTCCCGGGGCGTGATAACGACATCGCCGGCCTGATGCTGAGCTGGGCCCGCTTGAGCGATGAGCCGGGCGCGGGGTTCACGGACGACGCCGAGCTGGCGGTGGAGCTGTTTTATAAGTTGCAGCTGACGCCGTACCTGTCGTTCAAGCCCGACCTGCAGTACATCGCGAACCCCGGCGGGGCGGGGCTGGACGACGCGTGGGTCGCGACGCTGCGGCTCGAACTGGTTTTCTAATTATCATCTAATGCCCGGCAAGGCGGGCGGAGGTCATGCTGTGAAGCGCCAAACTGTTTTGATGAAATGGATCGTGACTTGTCTACCCGTTCTGGCGTTTGCTGCTGCGGTGTTTTCGTTGTCGGGCTGCGGCTCGGACGCCGGCGCGGATGACGAACGGCCGAAGGTCGTTGCGACGACGACGATGATCGAGGACCTGGCCCGCGTGATCGGCGGTGAAGAAGTCAATGTCATCGGCATCATGCGCAGCGGCGAGGACCCGCACCTTTACGAGGTCAAGCCCAAGGACGCGACGACGATCCGCGAGGCCGACCTGGTTCTCTATAACGGCCTTTATCTTGAAGCCACGCTTGAGAGCATCATTGAAGAGCAGGCCCGGGGCAAGGTCGCGGCGCTCGCTGAGCAGGACGGGATCGACTCGCTGAAGGTCAAGGAGGGCCTGGAGGTCGTAGCTGACCCGCACTGCTGGATGGATGTAGCGCTGTACAAGCTGTACGCGGAGCAGGCCCGCGATGCTTTGACCGAGATCGCACCCGAGCACGAGGATCTCTTCAAGGAACGCACGGCGGCGTACCTCAAAGAACTCGATGAGCTGGATGCCTGGGTGCGAGAGCAGATCGCGACAATCCCCAAGAAGCAGCGGGTCCTGGTCAGCGCGCACGACGCGTTCAAGTACTACGGCGAGGCGTACGGCGTTGAGGTGCACGGCCTGGTCGGCAACAGCACCGAGGCGCAGATGCTGCCCGGCGATATCCAGCGGATCGAGGCGCTGATCCGCTCAACCGGGCTGCGCTCCATCTTTGTGGAGAGCTCGACGGAGGGCGTGCTTAATGATCAGGTCCGCCAGATCGCGGAGCGGACCGGTATTGTGGTCTCCAAGCAGAAGCTGCACAGCGATTCCCTCGATGCGCCGGACAAACCGGCGGGGACGTACCTGGGCATGATGCGGCACAACACCGAAACGATCGTCCAAGCACTGAAGGGCGAAAGCTAACGATTGATACGCGCTGACCAACAAACCGTAGGTGAGTATCAGGCCGTGCACGCCGAGGGCGTGACCGTTGCGTACGATGCGCGGCCGGTGCTACGGTCGGTGTCGTTTAGCGTGACGCCCGGCGAGATCGTCGGCGTCATCGGGCCCAACGGCGCGGGCAAGAGCACGCTGCTCAAGTGCATGCTCGGGCTGATCCGGCCGGACTACGGGCGTGTCGAGGTCTTCGGGCGTTCGGCGCTTGAGGCGCGGCGGCACGTCGCGTACGTCCCGCAGACCGAGGCGGTGGACTGGGACTTCCCCGTGACCGTGCGCGATGTGGTCTTGATGGGCCGCGCGCTCGAGGGCTTTTTGGGTTGGCCGAGTCGGGAGGACCGCGAACGGGCCCGGTATGCGTTGGATCAGGTCGGCATGACGCGCTTCGAACGCCGGCACATCCGCCAGCTCTCAGGCGGGCAGCAGCGGCGCGTCTTTCTCGCGCGGGCGCTCTGCCAGGAAGCGGAACTGCTCCTGCTCGACGAGCCGTTCGCTGGGGTCGATGCCGCGTCGGAGCAGGCGATCTTCGCGTTGATCGATGACATCCGGCAGCTGGGCAAGACCGTGATCGTTGTGAATCACGACCTGTCGATCCTCGACCGATTCGATCGCGTGCTGATGCTCA
>JANQKT010000183.1 GCA_028280965.1 Phycisphaeraceae bacterium | reverse complement strand
CGGCGTGCGGGGACTGCGCACCATCAACCTTAATACCGGCGAGACAACGCATGAGATCGAGCCGACGGCGGGGCGCGACGTGATGCTCGCGTTGGACATCCGGCTGCAGGCGCACGTCCAGGCGATCATGTCGCCCGAGTTCGGCCTGATGCAGACGCTGCCCTGGCACCTGAAGACGGACGATCCGCAGGAGCTGATCGGCACGCCGCTCAACGGCTCGGCGGTGGTCATCGACATCGCGTCCGGCGATGTGCTCGCGGCGGTGTCCATGCCCGAAGCGCCGCGCGACCTGTTGGCGGAGGACCCGGACCTCTTGTGGAACGACCCGGTCAACCAGCCGATGGTCAACCGCGCGCGCGCGGTGCCGTACCAGCCCGGCTCGACGCTGAAGCCGCTGGTGCCCGCGGCGGTGGTGAGCGAGGGCCTGCTCGCCGAGGGGCAGACGGTGTACTGCAAGGGTTATCTTTGGGAAGACAAGCCCAACGTGTTCCGCGACTGGTTGTGGAAGAGTCACGGCATCGAGCGCGGTGAGATCGATGGTGTCCGCGCGTTGGAGGTCTCTAACAACCCGTTCTTCGGGATGATGGCCAAGGATTTCCTGATCCCCCGTCGCGGGCTGGACCGGCTGCCGCAGTGGTACCGAGCGCTGGGGTTGGGTGAGAAACCGGGTACGGGGCTGGGCGAAGAGATCGGCGGGTCGCTCGGCCGGGCGGGGCGGCAGCTGGAGCACAACGAGGTCTGCTTCATGACGATCGGCCAGGGCCCGGTCGCGGTGACGCCGTTGCAGTCGGCGCTGGCGTTCGCGCGCGTGGCCAGCGGCGACCTGACACGCAAGGCCCGCCTGGTCGTTTCGCCCGAGCGCGTCACTGATGATGACACGGACTCGAACCCCAACGGCTTCTTCGTGAGCGCCACCGCGAAACGTATGGTCTTCGAGGGCATGCGCCGCAGCGCGGAAACCAATGACGGCACGACCCACCACATCAACGCGCCCGCGCACGGCCTGAACCGCGAAGCGATCTTTAATGTGCAGGGCGTGACCGTGATGGCCAAGTCCGGCACCGCCGACCCGGGCAACTACCGATGGATCGACTTCAACCTTAACGGCGTCGAAGACGAGGGCGAGCACGAACGCAACCCGCGCGACCACGCCTGGGTCGTCGCGCTGGTCCAGCCGGACGGCGCGCCCCGGCCGACGCACGCGATCGCCTGCGTCGTCGAATACGCCGGCTCGGGTGGGCGGGTATCCGGCCCGATCGTGAACCAGATCATCCATGCCCTGCAGCGGCATCAGTACCTGGAATGGCCGTCGGCGCGGTAAGCCGCCTTTAGCCGTCGGCCTTTTGCTTCTAGCTCGAACCATGCCCCACCCCGCGTTCCAACTCGTTCTGCAGCACCTGCGGCTGCTGCTGCGCCCCCACCCGGGCTGGTATGCGCTCACGGCGGCCGCGGGGCTGGCTTGGATGGGTATCTCGGCGATCGAGACCGTCTCGCCCGGGCATGCCGAGGTCCAGAGCAGCCGCTGGCTGCCGATCGCCATCGCCGTCATGATCGCATCGCTCATCCCCAGCCCGCGCTGGATCGGGCACATGGCCTACCCGCTCATGGCCGTGTCGATCGTCCTGCTCACCTTCCTGATCCTCCCGGGGGTGCCGAGCTCGATCGTGCCGGTCCGCAACGGCTCGCGGGCGTGGATCAACCTCGGTTTTATGAACTTCCAGCCCTCGGAGATGGCCAAGGTCGGCTTCGTGCTCGCGCTCGCGTGGTACCTGCGCTTCCGTGCAAACCACCGCTCGCTCGCTGGGCTGCTCGTGCCGTTTGCGATCATGTTCGTGCCGGTGCTGCTGATCCTGAAGGAACCGGACCTCGGCTCGGCGCTGCTCTTCGCGCCGACGCTGTTCGTCATGCTCGTCGCGGCGGGCGCCAAGCTCCGCCACCTCGGCGCGATCCTCGGCATCTCCCTGTCGATCATCGGGCTCGTCGGTGCGGTCACGATCTTCGCGCCAGACCAGTTCCAGCTGC
>JANQKT010000154.1 GCA_028280965.1 Phycisphaeraceae bacterium | reverse complement strand
GCAGCTTAACAGTCGGGGCAGTCTTATCCGGAGTTCCATAGGCGGGCAAGCTCGGGCATCTACGACCGACGGAGTCCGTCCGTGTGGGTCATCCCCGTTAATGATCCGGCGGCCAGGTCTCGCGGTGAAGATGATGACGTCGGCGGATCAGCCGCCTGTGGCGACATCGCGCAAGTGGCGGTGTCGGTAGGCGGTGCGTGACACGGGTAAAAAAATAGCGCCCGGCCGTTTGGCCGGGCGCTACATCGTGCTAAGTTTTCGACTTCCCCAGAAACCCAGAGCTTGGTTGAAGTCGTTTTTCAGCCGGTCCTAGCGACGGCGACGGGCGACGAGCAGGCCGCCGAGGCCGAGCAGAGCCAGCGAGGTGGGCTCGGGGATGTAGACCAGGTCAAACTGCTGCTGATCGGTGCCGAGGTTGCGGACATAGGTCCGGTTCACGTCAAGCAGGTCGTTCCACTGCTGCTCGGACAGGCCCGCGGGCAGGATGTTGCCGAGGTTGTGGAGCTGAGCACCATTGGAGACGCGGTTGGAGTTGGACTCGGCCTGGAAGCCGGTCTCGTTGGTCACGGTACCGGTGGCGAAGAAGACGCCGGGAGCAACTTCTTCAACGGCGATCGTGCCGGGTGTCATGGCAGCGTCGGGACCGGGGATGCGGCTGTTCACATCAAAGATCGGGTTGGACGTTTCCAGCACGTAGTTGATCAGGTTACCCGCAGCAGGGACGTCCTGATTGGCGACGACCGGGTGGTTGGCCGGGGTGTTTTCGGCGATGCTGGTGTTCGTCTGGATGCTGACGTTGCCGGTGTCGGCGTCGTAGATCAGCTGGTAGTTATCCTGAGCCTGAGCGCCGGCGGCGGAGAGACCAGCCACGAGTGCGAGTGCGGTGAACTTCTTCATCTGACATTTCTCCTGAGGAGGGTTTGAGGGGTCCTTGCCATCCGTAACAGATCATTGCATACGGGTGGGCTCTAACACGATAAGGGAATTATCTCCCAATTCTGCTCTCTGTCAAGGGTTTAATCTCGAAGAATATCACTTTTTTGGGGTAGGCCAAACGGCGTAGCCTGTAAGCCTTGCCTGCCAACGCAGTTAACACCCGTTATCGGCCGAAAAAAAACCTCGGAGCGTCGTTCAAACCGCCTTCTACGGCCCAAAAATGCGGTTGTTGCGGCCAATACCAGGAACGCGGTTCCCGGTTCCGGGACAGAAACCGTTGCCGCCGCGAACGGGCCAGTAAATGCGGCAAACAGCAGGCCGTAGTCCGCGTCATCAACGTCGCCGTCGCCGTCCAGGTCGCCATCGGCGAGCGTCTTGCCGACGCCTCCGGGCCCGGTGAAATTCGCGAAGGCAAGGCCGAAGTCCGCATCATCGATGTCGCCATCGTTGTCCAGGTCGCCAGGGATCTGCTCGCCCTGATCAAAGAACTCGCCACGGAAGACAAAGCCATTGGCGAAGAGGGTATCGTTGTTGTCCGTGTTGGCCAGCCGGATCGCCCAGGTGCCGAATGCGTCGTCGGATGTTGTCATCTGAGCGAGCGTCAGCGGCGTGCCGGCGGTGATATCATCCGTCTCGCTGGGCGGACCAAAATAAGTCAGGTCAAAGGTCGTGAGGCTGATCACCGGGGTCACTGACCCGCCCAGGCCGTCGTCCCCGGCGGTGCCGACATTGGTAATCGACTCAAGCAGGGGGATCTGCGAGTTCAGCGGGTCGCTCGGGTCGCCCCCGGACGGGAAGGACAAACTGGTTGAGCCCGCGGCGCCGACCAGCAGCGTCGGGTCCAGGCTGGGCACGACGCCCTGCGTGACGTAGTGGATTTCGCCGGCGTTCAATTGGACCAGCAGCTGCGCCGAAACCCAATCCTGGGAGGTAAAGACCTCCAACTCGTTCTGGACAAAATCGGGCGCGGACGAGGCCGAATCAGCCCAGGAAGCGGTGATCACGGCATGGGCCGGCGCGGCCGCTGCCGCCGACAGGGCGGTGGCCAGTGCCAATTGGGTGCAACAGGCTCGATCCATGCTTCCTCCGCGTCCGTGTTCAATCTCATGCGAGCGGGCGATGTGGCTGGCGGGTCGCCATCAGACCCTCCACCCGCATTGAGATTGTACCCCCGGGATGAAGGGTCACAATGAAATTGGCTTGAATTTGCGCGATTCGTCGATTTGAGGTCGCCCGATTCCAACAAGCCGCAGTGCCCGCACCCCGCTTTTCCCGATCGGTACGACCGCACCTCCCCACTGTGTTGAGATCGAGCCCGAGCCTGACTATCATCCCTCGTTTCACCGGCCCCCGACACACCGCACGCGGAGCACCGCACTATGCGTATCGCCCTGTTTTACGGCACCTGCACCGGCAAGACCGAGGCCGTCGCCGAGCAAATCCGCGACGAGCTCGGCGAAGACTTCTTTGAGACCTTCGAAGACGTCTCGCAGATCGAGCCGTCCGACCTCGAAGACTACGACGTGCTGTTCTGCGGCATCCCCACCTGGGACGTCGGCGAGCTGCAGTACGACTGGCAGGACATCTACGACCAGCTCGACTCGGTCGACCTCACCGGTAAGAAGATCCTTTTCTTCGGCACCGGCGACCAGGCCGGCTACCCCGACACCTACCAGGACGCTATCGGCATCGTTTACCTGAAGATGCTCGAACGCGGCGCGGTCGGCAAGCTCGGCTTCACCCCGACCGACACCCACGAGTTCGAGGCCAGCAAGGGCGTGATCGACGGCCAGTTCTGCGGGCTGGCGTTGGATGATGACTGCCAGCCCGAGCTGACCGAGGGCCGCATCAAAGAGTGGTGCGAGCAGGTCACCAAGGAGCTCGGCGTCGAAACCGCGGGATGATCTCAGGCTTGTTCAGCCGCCGACTTAATCGGCAGCTGGATTTCGGTCAGGTATTTCTTCGGGTTGCCTTTGAAGATCATGCCCGGGCCCTTGAGATAGACCTCACGGGTCGGCAGATCGATCTCATAGCCTTGCCCCTTGGCGTACGCCATGACCCTTGCATACGAACGCTTGAGCGTGTCGTACGGCCCGCGGTGGATCAGTGCTACGCACCGGCAGCGCGGCAGTGTGCGGATGTCCAGCCCTTCGGCCTGCACCTGCTTACGGATCGGGAAGCAGGGCTCGAAGTTGGCATCGTCTTCGCGGTACTCGCCGTCGTAGTACAGGCACATCGGCTTGCCCGCCAGGTGCCGCCCCAGTCGTTTGGCGATCTGCCCAAACCCGGTGCCGCAGTCGCTGTATCGGCCGGTCATACGCAGCCCGGCGATGAGCAGGGGCTCGACGTCTTTTTCGGTGATCTCGCTCGTTTCTTTGGCTGTCCGGCTCTGCATCTGCGCCTCCCGTTCGAGTTGGATGACCCTGTCGATTCGGCCGACCAGGTCTTGGTAGTGCTTGAGTTTGTTGGCCAGGCGGGTTTTGTGCTGTTCGAGGTAAGCCAGGGCATCCTCATCCGCGCGGCATTCGGCGAGGATCACGGCGATATCGTCCAGCGGGACCTCCAGTTCACGCATCGCGCGGATGACCGCGGCGGTTTCGAGATTCGCCCGGCTGTAGCCCCGGTAACCGGTGTGCGGGTCCACCGACGCGGGCACCAGCAGCCCACGCTTGTGGTAGTGCCGCAGCGCTTTGACCGTCAGGCCGCTGGCCCGGGAGAATTCGCCGATCGTAAAGCGCGCCGTGCCCATCAGGCCGACCAGTCTACGCCCTGCCCCAAGGGGAGAGTCAAGCGCTATTCTCCAAGAGTCGGGCGGGTATCCTGACACGATGCACTACCTCTACCTCGCCATCGCGATCATCGCCGAGGTGATCGCGACCACGACGCTCAAGGCGTCCGATGGTTTCTCAAAGCCGCTGCCGAGCTTGGCCGTTGTCGTCGGCTACGGCGTCGCGTTCTACTGCCTGTCGTTGACCCTGCGGACGATGGATGTCGGCATCACCTACGCGATCTGGGCGGGCGTGGGGATCGTGCTGATCACGGTTGCCGCCGCGGTGGTCTATCATCAAACGCCCGACGCCTGGGCGGTGCTCGGCATGGCGCTGATCATCGCGGGCGTGCTGGTCATCAACCTGCTGTCCAAGAGTGTGAGCCACTAAGCCCAAGCCGGCGTTACTACAAGGGAGGCCCCGATGAAGTTCAAACTCTTTGCCAGACTCTTCGGCTGGATGCTCAAACGCAAGGCGAAGAAGGCCGTCAAGAAGCTGCCGGGGCGGTAGGGCGTTCAATACCAGTCGGTCGTTTCGGACAGGATGGCGCTGATCGCTCGGCGTTCGCTTTTCCCGAGATGTGTGTAAGCCGCGTCGGCGTGCTCGCCGGTCAGCACCGCACGCAGTCTCGTGATCACCGCGCCTTTCAGAAGGTCGGGCATCAGGCCGAACGCCCGCGAGTAGACCATGTAGCTGCAGCGGTAACGGAACATCCGGGTCTGGAGGTCGAAGTCTTTGAGCGATCGTCCCCGGGCGTCTTCCCGCCGGTTGGCGCGGAAGGCATGCTGGTAAGCATCACCCCCGGCGACCGGCTCGGCTAGCGCGACCTCGTCTGCGTAAAGCAGGTGCCTGACGATCTTTTCGGCGTTCGAGTCGATCACGCGCTGCAGCGTCCCGGGCGCCGTCGGGTCGAACGGTTCGCCGAGGTGCTTCGCCAGCGAGCGGCTGCGCTCGGCCTGCTCGTGCACGACGCTCGAGCCCTGCGTGAGCAGGTTGTGCATCTGCACCTGGTGCTCGAGGACCATCAGCGCGACGATGTCGCTGGTCGGCTGCAGGTAGCGCGCGGTGTTGAAGTAGGGCGAGAGGTCGGTGATGTTCGAGCCGCGGGCGGGGTCTAGGTCGGTGTCGCCGCTGGGAAGCTCATCCGCTGTTTGGTTGCCGCGGTGGTGCGTCTTGCCCGACAGGCCGGTGACGTACCAGCCGCCCCAGCGCTTCTCGATCGGCGTGTCGTGCCCGACGACCGTTGAGCCGGCGGACGTGATCGGGAAACCCTCGTGGTCCGGGAACACCGAGCGGACCAGGAAGCCCGGCCGGTAGTCGGTCCGCGAGCCGCTGTGGCAGCTCATGCAGTCGGTGTCCACAGCGAGCGTGGCCCGGGCGCGCTGCTGGAGATCCAGCGCGAAGAAGCCGCTGCCCACTGCTGGGTCGGCGTCGGCGTCGCCGTACTCGATCAGCCCGCCGGGCACGTAGCCGATGTAGCAATCGTCGTTGAAGTAGATCGCGCGCGGGTGGGTCGGCGTGATCAACTCCGCCTGCAGCGAGGTCTTTGAGAACACGAGCACCTGCGAGGCCTCGGCGACACCCGCGACACGCAGCACCCGGCGGAGCTTGTCATTGTCCGATGCCCCGTCGGCGAGCAGGCCCGCGCCGAGCGCTAATTCAAGCGCCGCACGCGGGTCGCTCGGCGGGCGGATCAGGTGCGCCGGCTGCATGGCCGCCTTGGAGGGTGTGGACTGGCCGTCTGTTGGCGCCTGCTCGGGCTGGGCCGGTGGCATCAGATGTTCGCGCTGTGCCTGCTCGCCACAGCCGACGATCAGTGCGGCCGCGCCGGCCACCGCGGAAGCAACGATTAACAGCACCTTGTCAAAAGACTTCACGGTCTGATTATATCGACTTGAGAGTTATTGGTAACGTATTTCCGCTCAATATGTGCCCGCAAAAACCCGATGCAAAGACAGAGATCGGTGATCAGGCGGGTCCGGGAGCGGACCGCGCGACCCAGGGGACCGTCGCTTTTGAATCAGTCCAAACCAACCCGCACGGCTCGGCGGGCCCGAACGCTCGATACGCTCGAACGGCTGCCGCTGAACCCCAGGCCGCTGGCGCTGCTGATGCAGGCCGATGGCTCGGACCCCGAGGCGCTGATCAGCGTGTTCGGCCAGTGCCCGGTCCTCACCGCGCGTGTCGTCGGCGTCGCGAACTCGGCGGGCAGCACCGCGATCCACAAGATGGACTCGGTCGAGCGTTGTGTCCGCCACCTCGGCGCCAGGCAGGCACGAACCGTCGCGCTGACGCTGGCGATGCAGCTGATCGCAAAGGATGTCGAAGTCGATCCGGAAGCGCTGGGCGCGCTGTGGGCCAGCGCGACGACCAAGGCGGTTGCCGCCGCGATGACCGCCGAGGTGACTCAGCCCGACCAGATCGATAGCGCGTACTGCAGCGGGCTGGTGCAGGACATCGCGCTGCCGGTGCTGCTCGCGCTCGACCCGGCGTTCTTCTCCGAGACGCTCGCGCGCAACAACGGCAAGCGGGCCTGGATCGAGCTGGAGCAGGAGCACTTCGGCATTGACCACGCCGAGCTCGGCGGGCTGCTGCTTCAGAAATGGAACGCCCCCGATGCGATCGCGGATCAGGTCCGCTGGCACCACGACAAGCTCGCGAACAACGACACGGCCTGGATCGCCGAGATGCCCGCGCGGGTGGCCGGCCTGCTGCCACACATCGAAGAGCAGCCGGACAAGCCGCGGCTGCAGACCCTCGCCGCGGCGCATGCGCGCTTCCTCTCGGGCAGTTACCAGACGCTCGAGGGATTCATGAACACGGTGAAGTCCCGGGTCAAGGCGATGGGCAAAGCCGCGGGCGGGCCGGCGAATCTCGATCCGGATTTCGCTCAGCGCGTCGCCGAGGCCGTCGCCGCCGACACCTTCGCGCTCGTCGCCCAGGTCACACGGCTGGACCGCCAGCTCGCCGAGCACATCGGCCAGCTCGCCGATTGCAAAGAAGATGCGCTGACCGACCCGCTGACCGGCCTGCTCAACCGCCGTGGCCTGGACTCGTTCGGCGGGCAGCTGCTCGCGCAGGCCGGCAAGTCGCGCCTGGGCGCCGCCTGCCTGGTGATCGACCTCGACGACTTCAAACAGGTTAACGACCGGTTCGGCCACGCCGCGGGCGACGCGCTGCTCAAGGCCGCCGCCGAATTGATCCGCTCCAACGTCGCGGCGGGCGACCTGGTCGCGCGGCTCGGCGGGGACGAGTACGCCGTGCTCGTCGCCGGCCCGACCCAGGGCGACGCGCACGCGATGGCCCAGCGCATCCACGCGGTGTGCAACGGCCGGCGCATCACGGTCGGCCCCGGCCAGCAGGCCACGCTCAAGATGAGCATCGGCGGGGTCTACCTCGACTCGGTCACCAGCGCCACCACGCCCGACGCGCTGCTCGACGCCGCGGACAAGGTCATGTACCGCTGCAAGCAGGGCGGCAAGTCGGGCCTGAAGTTTGAAGCCATCAAGAAGCGCGCGGCTTAGGCTTTTTCAAGCTTCTGTCACCTTCCACAAGCCCGCGGCATTCCACAAGCCCGCGGCATTGGCACGAGTGCAACGAGTGGCAACGCCGCGGTTCCACTCCCAGCAACTCATTACTTCGTCTCAAGGTTGTGCGACAGCACCCGCACCAGCTGCTCGGCTTCGGACAGCCCCTGCGGCGTGATCATCTCGCGCTCCAGCGGGACCGGGCCATCCTCGAAGTGGCTGATGTCTTCTTCAAACGGCTGCCAGTTCAGGTCGCCAAGCTTTTCGAGTTCGCCCAGCGGTTGCCCAGTCACATTCTCGAAGGCTTTATAGATCAGCTCCGAACAGTAGACGTGCTCGTCATCCATCCGGTAGCGGTAATCGTAAGGCCGATCTAGGAACGACCGCGTTTCATCCAGGATGTCGGGGATGTGCTTCGTGAACTCATGCTTGAAGCGATAAACCAAAAAACCCTGATCCCGGCCACGCTCGATGAACTCGTTTAAGGGCGTAGCTGTCACGGTTTCCGATGCCTCATAGACGACCCAGCCGCCACCGACCTGCGCGACGATCCCGCAGTGCGACAACGGCGATTCAGAAACGCCCTCGATCGTGTCCACCAGGCGGGTATGCGGGGAGGATTGGAAAAGGACATCGCCCGCGAGGGGGGTGTAGCCGGCAGGGAATACCGCATTAGATTTCTTGTTATCACCGGTTTGGTCCGATCCACCGCAACCAGCGAGCATAAGTGTGATAGCTAAAAACAGTGTGGCCAGCGGCGTGGTTTCGGAATATGTCATCGCATGCTCGCTTTCGGATGAGATTCCCTACCCGGTGCCGTGGTCAAGCCTGCGCCGGCCACGCGAGATACCTTAAACGATTCAGCTTGGCCGTCGCAGGCGTGATCACGGCGCAAAGCAGGCGGCCGCTCTCGTGTAAACATTTCATCGGCAGGGCACTTACGCCGGGGTGCAAACGTCTATAGCTCACATATGCGGCCCTCCCCAGCCAAGGGTGTGCAGGGGCGCTTCGATTGATTCCTTGCCTTAGCCATTCTTTTGCTCGCTCGGTAGAGGCCAGGCGATGCTGAAATCATGCTGGGCGTCTACCTGTGTGTGTGCTTTGGACTTGTAAAGAAGCACGATCTCCGGCGCCAAAACGCACAGGCCAGGGGCTGCCGAAAACCAGGCTTGTTCGATTGGGATAGATATTTCATGGTCGC
>JANQKT010000125.1 GCA_028280965.1 Phycisphaeraceae bacterium | reverse complement strand
CTTGTACTTCGCCGACCGACGCGTCCGCTACACCGCGGCGATCACGCTCGCCTCGGCGGCGCCCCACGAGGCCTTCCCCGGCTCGGTCAGCGTCGTGCCCGTGCTCGGCCAGGCGGTCCGACAGTCCGACACGCTCAACGCCATGGTCGTCGCGCCCGGCGGGGCCGACAGCCTGAACGCAGCGATGGAGAACATCGACTTCAAGTCCGTCGGCGATGTGGACCTGGACCGCGCCGCGAACAAGGCCGCTGCCGCGATGCCCGGCGTGGACCTGATCGTCTACTCCGGCGACTTCGCGGGCTTCGAGGCCATGTACGCCGCCGCCAAGGCCGACGGCACGCTCGGCGTCGCGCCGATCCTCGCGCTCGTCGATGACGGCGTCGCCTCGGCCATCACCGTCAACTTCCCCGGCGTCCAGACCGCCGGCCCGCTGACCGGCGACGGCGACGAGGAGCTGGATCGCCTCGAGCGCCTGTCCGGCCAGACCATCGCGGCCTACGGCGGCGAGCCTATCGGCGGCGGTGAGGCCCTCGCCTACGCCGAGACCGCGCTGGGCCTGCTGCACACCATCGCCGGCCACGAATCGATCTATAAGGCCTCGGACATCGAGCCGATCCTGATCGAGGCCCTCGACGACGACCGCTCGACCATCGCCACCGGCGCCGCACTCGTGCTCGAACTGATGGACTCAGCCGAGTCCCAGCAGGGTCTGGCCGACGCCGCGCTCGGCCGGGTCGGCGAGGTCCAGATCGCGATGCTTAACGCCCT
Source organism: Phycisphaeraceae bacterium (assembly GCA_028280965.1). Lineage (GTDB taxonomy): Bacteria > Planctomycetota > Phycisphaerae > Phycisphaerales > Phycisphaeraceae > JAHQVV01. The sequence continues at coordinate 1,940 of JANQKT010000125.1, read as the reverse complement.
GGCCGAGTCCGCCAAGGCCCACGGCAGCAAGATCGACCGCAAGTCCATCGACGCCCTGATCGAGCTGGTCAACACCTCAGCCGGGGAAACCGCGCTGTCCGCGGCGCGGGCGCTCGGTGCCCTCACCGAACGACCGACGTCGGATACGACCGGGTTTATTTTAGGGCTGTGAGGTATCCCCTTGGGCGGTTGGGGCACGACTCAGGCCATTAGATGGGCACGAAATCCGCTAAGAACGGGCCATCTTTCCTGGGAGACACACTCTCCCTAGCCCTCTTGGCTTGGTGGCTCTATAGCCTTTACACCGCTTTTGCCCACGGTCGCCTGCCACTCATCGCCTGGGGTACGAAACATACGGTCGTTTTTGGCCTGGTGTGGTTCTTTCTTGGCTCTCCAGCCATAATCGGTATTACCAGCAACATTCGTAACTCGTACCAGAAAGTCGTGTCGTTGCTATTCGCTTTGACCATGACTCCCCTGGCCATCGCGTATTGGTCAGTTCAAGTTCTGCTTACGGCGCTGATCATCACATCCTGGTTCCCGTCGCCCTTGCCAAAACCATTTGACGCGATCGATGGCAGCATTGTCACAGGACTCATCGCGATACCTGCGGTGGCGTTGGTATCTCTCGCGGCAACCGCGCTGTCCTTTGGCTTGGTGGCTGTCGGTACGATGCTGTACGCAAAGATCCTAAAAGCCGATCCATTGGGAGTCGACGAAGAACAGCCGGTATCATAGACTCGGCGAGCCCCCGGCCACCCATCGCCTCGTGCTCCGGCCGATCGTGGTCAACGCGGTGGCGATACTTGCGTTGGTGCCAGTGGCGGGATTTTTGTTAATGTTGTTCGCTTAGCGACTGCCCTTGAGGGCGGTGCTGACTCTCGCGGAGATTGGCTGAACTTGCTGACTATCTATCTAGCTAACGGTCGAACACCTCCTCGCGGGCGGTCTTTAACAGGTACGATCCAGATGCGAACAAACACCCCCGACCCGGGCCGGGGGTGTTTGGTGTGGCGCGGCACGTAAGCCGAGTTCTGTTCCGCATGGGCTCTCGCCTTTGCGGGACGGCCATTTCTCTAGGCCCGCCGTTGCCGACGGGCTCAAGCACCCTACCCATCCCCACGATCGCCGGACCGACGACGGGAGCGGACTCCCGGAGGATTGCTTGGGCTTGCACGCGGTGGGGTTTGCCTAGCAGTTGTTGTCGCCAACAACCCGGTGCGCTCTTACCGCACCTTTTCACCCTTACCCCCGGAAGGGGCGCTCGAGCGTGACAAATACTTCACGCACTGGCGCCCCTTCCGGCGGCGGTTTGTTTCTGTGGCACTGTCCCTGACCCCGCCGTCGCCAGCGGAGCCGGTGGGCGTTACCCACCACCGTGTCCTGTCGTGCTCGGACTTTCCTCGTGGCTGGATCGCTCCAACCCCGCGGCCGTCTCGTCCGCGCCACACCTAATTCTATCGTCAATTCATGTACAGGCCTATTGCGATCCGGTTGTTGAATCACACACCGGCTCAGTACCGCTGGTATCTTGATGCCATGACCGGCGACGTGACAGCCCCGGAAGTCACCGTCTGGGTGGACGACACCCGGATGGAAACCGTGCGTGCCCTGCTCGATCTGATGGGCGGTAGCATCAGGCCGATCGCGTTCGGCTCGCCCAAGTCGCGGGCCGGCAATGAACTGGCGAGCGCCTACGGCACGCCGATCTACGACGACCTGCGGCAGGTCCTGGTCGAGCGCCCCTCCGCGTTTGTGCTGCTGGGCACGCTCGAGGGTGTCGGGCCGGACGACCTGCCCATGGCGGTCGCGCAGGGGTCGAAGGTCTTGGCGATCGAGCCGGTGGGCGCGACGCCTGCCGAGCACGCCAACGCGTACCGGATCGTCAAGCCGGCGGACGGCACGCCGCGCGCACCCGGGCGGATCGTGCACGTCCCGGC
>JANQKT010000080.1 GCA_028280965.1 Phycisphaeraceae bacterium | reverse complement strand
CCCCGGCCAGTGCTCGTCGTTGCGGATGTAGTCGCCGGTGTCCACCGGGTCGAAGAAGACCGGCAGCAGCGGGTGCTCGACCGGCTCGTCCTGATCGGTCACGGCCACCAGGCTCTCTTCCGCGGCGTAGGTGTTGCCGTTGGAGCGGTGCACCAGCACGTGGTACCAGGGCTGGTCCTTGCCCGGCTGGGTCTGGTTGGATTCGTACCACGAGTCCTCGGCCATGCAGCTCATGTCGAAGTCGACGATCACGCCGCGGTAGCCGTACCGCTGGTGCTCAACCACCTGGCCGATGCGGAACTTGGGCAGGTCGCCGGGGAAATAATCCGGGATGTCAATGGGGCGATGCTGGCTCATGTTCGGTCTCCCGAGTGTGTCGCGGCCAAGCGTCTCTATAGAACTATACGCACCAGGAAGGACGTGGATTCCGACCTGTCAATTAATACTTACAATTTGGGGTATTTTCCCGATCTCCAGTACACCGCACGGTTTACGACCCGGACTGGGGAGTCCGCAGGCCTGCCTGATAGGCGTTGTATCGGGTCACGGCCGGGCAAAGCCCGAGAATCGGGGCGTTGCGTTGAACGGTGTTTAGGTTGGGCTTACTCCCGCTCCGGCACCGGCAGCGTCTCGGGGTACTCGTGCTCGGCGAAGTAGGGCACCTCGACCGGCTCGCGCCACTGCGGGGCCGGCTCGACCGTGTTGCCGATCTGCCGGTCGTTGTTGGTCAGGTTGGCCAGCCGGCCACGCTCCGGGCCGGTGTGATCGACAAACCCCAGCGCCACCGCGACGCGCGGGTCCCACCGCACCTTGCCCGTCTCGGTCACATACGCGAAGCTGCCGTCCCGGCTGACCCGCGCCAGCCCGCGGAAGAACGGGTCGGCCTCCTTGAACTGCGGCACCAGGCCCCGGCTCGCCCGGCGGTTCACGTAGCCCCACAGCCCGTCGAGCTTGACCGCCGCGTACAGCCCGCCGGTGCTCAGGTCCCGGCCGTCGCGCCGGTCGCGCTCGCGCCGCTCGTCGCCGAAGTCGTCGCTGTGTACCACGTCGTCGAAGTCATCGACCTCGTCGAACTGAGGCTCGATCTCCCAGCGGTTGCCGGCGTTGATAAAGCCCCACTTGCCGTTTTGTTTCACCGCGGCGATGCCATCCGAAAAATCGCGCGCGTCTTCGTAGACCGGGTCGATGTGGTAGCGGAACGCCTTGCTGAGGTAGCCCCAACGCACGACGCCGTTGCGCAGCTCCAGCTGCACGCGGGCGTACTGCTCGTGGAAATCGCCGAGCAGGCGGACCCGCCCGGTGTCGTCGAGCCAGACGAGCTTGCCGCGCTTGTCGATGTAGCCCCAGCGGTCGTCGGGCAGCTGCACCGCGGCGTAGCCGTTGTGGAACGAGCGGACCCGCTTGTATTCCAGGCCGATCTTCAGCTTGCCGGCCCGGTTCACAAAGCCGCACCGCTCGCCGTGCTGCACCGCCGCGAAGCCGTCTTGGAAACGCAGCACGCCGTCGAACTCCAGCGGGATGACCACGTCGCCGCTCTTGTCGATCATGCCCCACCGCCCGTCGATCATCACCACCGCGGTGCCGTTGGCGAACCGGTCGGCGTAATCAAAGCGCGCGGGGATCGTGAACTCGCGCTCGTCGGTGTCGTCCGCCGGGTCGGTAAAGAGGAACCCGGTCTTCCCGCCGTTGACGAAGCGCGTGAGGTTCTCGAAGCTGTAGTCGGTCCAGTCGAAGCGCGGCAGCACGACGACCTGGCCGTCCTGGTTCATCAGGCCCCAGTGGTTGTTGACGTTGATCGGGAACAGCTCGTCGTCGCGGCCGCGCGTGACCAGCGCGGGCTGGTCGGTCTTCTGCCCCTTGCCGTTGAACACCCAGTTCGGCCCGGGCGAGGGCTCGCGCTCCGGCTCGTCCTGCGCCACCGCGCCGTGCGGGCAGACAAACAACAGCGCCGCGGTGAAACCGAGCCCAGCGGTCAAAGGACGAAGACGCATCGCGTTGCCCCTGTCAGGTTCATGGATATGAAATCACTACGATTCTATGCGTCTGTGTCCCGCAGACCAACGGTTCATTACAGGGTTTTGCGTCGAATCTATAGAAACCCGCTTGGACGGCTGGATTCGTCGGGCGGATCGTTTAGAGTTTTCCCATGACCGAGGCTTCGAACAACGCGGTCCAGATCGCGCCGGGCGTGTCCATCCCGGACGCCGAGCTGTCGTTCGCCTTCAGCCGGTCCGGCGGCCCGGGCGGGCAGAACGTTAACAAAGTCAACACCCGCGCGACGCTGACGGTCTCGATGGAGACGCTGCGGCGGGCGCTGCCCCCGTACGCGGTGCACCGGCTGGAGCTTGTCGCCAGCCGTTACCTGACGCAGGACGGTTTGCAGGTCTCCGCGGACGGCAGCCGCAGCCAGGCCGCCAACCGCCGGGCGTGCCTGGAGCGGCTACGCGCGGTGCTGGTTCAGGCGATGCAGCGTCCCAAGCGCCGCAAGCCGACCCGGCCATCCGCCCGCGCGGTGCAGCGACGGCTGGACGCGAAGAAGCGGCGCTCGCAGATCAAGGCGAGCCGGCGGCCAGGCAATCGGGAGTAGCAGGCTGTTCATTCAGTGCGATCGCCCGAGGCTACGTTGAGCCTTCAGCGTCGTCATGATGGTCCTGCGGGTTCAACTCATCCCCACAGAACTTGCAGTACACCGCATCAAACTCGTGCCCGTCGCGCGAGCAGCTCGGGCAGAACTGCGTCGTCGCGCGCTTGGCGTGTTTCGTCGCCTCCGCGGCGAGCTCGGCCGAGAGGATCCCCGCCGGGACGATGATCATGCTGTAGCCGATGAGCATCATCATCGCCGAGAGGAACTTGCCCAGCGGCGTGCTCGGCGTGACGTCGCCGTAGCCGACGGTCGTCATCGTGACGACCGCCCAGTAGATCGACTGCGGCAGGGAAGAAAAATCGGGGTTGCCCGCGTTGGACTCGACGACGTGCATCGCCGCCGCCATGATCGTGACGATGATGAGCACCGCGGTGAGGAACACCGCGATCTTGTGCCGCGAGGCGATGAACGCGTGCCTGAGCGCATCGGCCTCGCCCAGGAAACGCACGAGCTTGAAGATGCGGAAGATGCGCAGCAGCCGCAGCAGGCGGATCACCATCAGCTCCTGCGCGTTGGGCACGAACAGCCCGATGTAGGTCGGCAGGATCGACAGCAGGTCCACGATCCCGTAGAAGCTGAAGATGTAACGCCGGGGCTTGCGCACCGCGATGATCCGCAGCACGTACTCGGCGGTGAACAGGATCGTGAAGAACCACTCGAGCCCGATGAACAGCCCGTGGTACGACACGCGCATCGCCTCGACCGAGTCGAGGACCACCACCAGCACGCTCGCGAGGATCGCGATGATCAGCGCGATATCGAACCGCCTGCCGGCCGGGTCGTCCGCCTCGAAGATGACCTCGTGCAGGCGGTTCCGCCAGGGCGGGAAGGGATCGGGTTGGGGCGAATCGCTCATGCGTTGTGTCGAACAATAAGGGCAATAGCGGTTAGCGACAAATCAACGGATGTCTGGATTGTCTCGGTTTTTGTTTTTCAAGATAGCGAATCCGCCTGGCCGCATACGCGGGAATGATGTGATACAGTGACGTATCGCCACGGGGGTTGTGATTCAATCCTGACCTCTTGATTTAAGAAAGTTAATCATGCCCAATCTGACAACTGTTCTCAATGAAGAAATCCGCCGCCTCGCGCGTAAAGAGATCCGTGCGCAGGTCGGCAAGACGCAGAAGCAGGTCGCCGAGCAGCGGCGCGAGATCGCCGAGCTCAAGCGGGTCAACACCGAGCTGAACCGCCGGCTGAACTATTTGGAGTCGCAGGAGAAGAAGCGGCTGAAGGAGCCCGCCGAGCCGAAGGTGATTATCCAGCAGGCCGACGGCACGACCGAGGCCGGCTCGACCGCGCGCTTCAGCCCCAAGTGGCTGGCCAAGCACCGCGAGAAGCTTGAGCTGAGCGCTGCGGATTACGCCAGGCTGGTGGGCTGTTCGCCGCTGTCGATTTATAAGTGGGAGAAGGGCGAGTCCACCCCACGCACCGCGCAGCGCGAGGCGCTGGCCAGCATCCGCGGCCTGGGCAAGCGCGAGGCGCAGCGGCGGATCGAGCTGATGGACTGACGATGAGGCGCACGGCAGCGGTGATCCTCTTGTCGTTCTGTCTTGCCCCAGCCTGACCAATCGATACAGACTGAATCCGATAGCCACCGGATTCGCTTGACCCGGCCGATCGGCTTGGCTCGCGGTGCAGTTGGATTCGAAGGTTTGATGTATACCTTCGGAGGCGTGAGGGTTTGCCGATGCGCCGCCGAGTTATTGCTCCGCCCGCCCGCCGCGGGTTCACGCTGGTCGAGGTCCTGATCGTCGTGGTGATCCTCGGCGTCCTCGCGGCGATCGTGATCCCGACGTTCGCCAACGCGACCCAGGACACGCGCAAGACCGCATTCGTGCAGGAGCTGCGCGTGTTCCGTGACGCGATCCTGCGCTACGAGATCGACCAGGGCCAGCTGCCGCCCGACGGCGGGTCCGGCAGCGTGCCCAGCGGGCTCGAGCCCTACGTCAATGTCGACCAGTGGCAGGGCGGCACGCCGATCGGCGGGGTCTGGGACAACGAGACCGCGGACGTCCTGGGCGCCGGCATGGGCGTGCACTTCGACGGCACCGGCCAGACCCGCGACGCGGCCTACATGACCGACATCGACCGCATCATCGACGACGGCGACACCGCGACCGGCGGGTTCCGCGTGTTCGGCGGCGACCGGTACTACACCGTGCTAAGGGAGTAGCGAAGCAGCCTCGCCCTCCCGCGGAGTCAACGTCTTAGAACGTTTACGAGAAGTGCCGGTGGGGTAGGCTTCCAGCCTGCCGTCACGACGAAGTCGTGAAACAGTTCTATTTCGAGCCGCGCTCGAACGACGGGCAGGATGCCCACCCCACCTTCTCGTACACGTTCTTACAGGTTCCCCGCCGCGCGCTGCCGCCTTTCGCGTCGTTCCCGGGCGCGCTCCCGCCGGGCCTCGGCCTGTTTGTGGGAGATGAAGATGACGATGGCAAACACCGCGATGGCAACCAGGCCGAGCACGCCGAGCACGATGAGCAGCGTCGAGCTGTCGGGCGTGTCGGGTGTGGGAGCCTGACCCGCTTCGGCCTGCTCCTTCGGTTGCGGATCGGGTTGGGCCTGCGTTGGCGTCCGATCGTTAGCATCGCCCTCGGCTCGTGATGAGGCGGGGTCCGGTTCAACCTGCTGGTTAGCTGGCGGTACATCGGCATCCGCCGGGTCGGGCGTCGGCGGCTCGTCGGGCAGGTCGGCGTAGGCCGCGCCTTGATCAAACGCGAGCGTGCGCATCGGGCCATCGATCAGCGGCGTCAGCTCCTCGAACTGCTCGGACGCGAACAGGCTGACCAGCGCGACGCCCTCGCGCCCCATGACGCCGTGCGTGTGGTAGTGGATCGGGTCCGAGCCCTCGAACGAGGGGATCGTGCCGGCGAGGTCGAACCGCCCGTCGCCATCGACCCGCGTGACGCGGATGTAGTCGCTGGCCTGCTCGGCGAGGTAGGCGTCCAGGTCCACCGACGCGGTCGGCGGCGGCTCGAACTTCAGCGCATTCACCACGCGGTCCAGGAGCAGCAGCTTGCCCTGGTCGTCGAGCTTGTGCGTCGGCCGCATCGGCTTGGGCAGGTCGCTGTAGGGCTTGTACTGGACCAGCAGGTAAGGAAAGATCAGCATGTTCCCGCTGTTCGCGCGCAGGCCGTAGCCGGCGATGAAGCGGTGGCCGGTCACGTGCCGGACCTGATTGTTCGCGAGGTCCAGCACATCGGGCGCAAACGCAATCCAAGCCTCGGGCGGCTGCATGCTGATGGGGTGGTCGGGTGATTCCCACGCCTCGCCGGCGGCGGTCGCCGAAGCGATCAGGCACAGTGCAAACGCGAGACAATGGGCAGCAAGACGACAGGAACAAGGCATGAGAGGACTCCGGAAAAGAAGCTTTATCATACAGTTTCTCGTTGCCGGGCCAAACAACAACACCCCGGACGAATCCGGGGTGTGTATCGTTGTTTGATTATCGCCTGGTCGGGCTCAGGCCGTGCCCTGCGGCGGGGCCTCGGCGCCGGCGGCGCCCTGCTCCATCATCTTCTTGCGCATCTCGTAGTTCTGCTGGACGATCTGATCGGCGAAGCAGTACGTCGCGACCTCCATCAGCACCGGGCACTTCTCGAACGCGTCGTGGTACGCGTCGATCGCCGGGCCCTCGGTCTGGTCTTGGCTCTCGGCGGCGAACTTGGCCTGGACGAGTTGGACGGCTTCCTGCAGGTTCATCACCCGCTCCTTTTCGCTGGGGTCTTGGGGTTGGTTTGGATCGCCAGTCGGCGGGCCGGGCATGATAACCCGACACGGCGGGGGTCGCACACGGGGCGCCTGCGGGTATAGTGGCGGTTCAGACCACGCAAGGAATCACCTATGCCGCTGCTGCAAGAGATCAAGCAACAGGTCCTCGAGGCGATGAAGGCCAAAGACACGCTTGCCAAGGACGTGCTGCGCGTGGTACAGGGCGATATCGAGCTCGCCGAGACGCGTTCGGGCAAGGCCCTGAGCGATGACGAGGCGCAGAAGATCGTCCGCAAGCTCATCAAGTCCAACCATGAGACTCTCGCGGTCAACCCGGACGCGGGCGCCGCTGAGAAACTGAACAAGGAGATTGCCATCCTTGAGGCGCTGCTGCCGCGTACCTTGAGTGTCGACGAGATCGTCGCCGCGCTCGGGCCGGTGAATGACGACATCCGCGCCGCGGGCAACGACGGCCAGGCCACCGGCGTCGCGATGAAGCACCTCAGGCCCCAGGGGCTGGCGGTGGACGGCAAGGACGTGTCCGAGGCGGTGAGACAGATCCGCGGGTAGGGTGGATGGCCGGGAGCCTCGCCCTCCCGTAAGACGCGATACGCAAACCAATTCACCTCGCGTTCGTTCAGCGCGATCAACCGGGAAAGGAATTCACATCATGATGGGCGAATCCCTGATCTTCATGCTCATGTTCGCGCTCGGCAGCGGCGGCGGGGGCGACCTGCTCGACTTCACCGATGTGCAGAGCTACTGGCAGATGCAGGAACAGCGCGTCGTCGATGTCGAGACGATGTCCGCCGTCCTCGCCGACGAGGACGCGACGCCGACCGACAAACTCATGGCGGTCCGCGCGCTCGGCGAGCTGAGCAAGGCGGCCGACGCCGACAAACAAGCGGTCCTCAAGGTGCTCACGCCGCTGGTTGATTCCAAGGAGCCGTTCGTCGGCCAATACGCCAAGCGGTCGATCGCCTGGGTCAAGGGCGAAGACCCCGAGCCGCGCCCCAAACCCTCGGCCAAGGACCTGGAGGCCGACCTCGCGCTGCTGCCGCACACCAGCCAGATCGTCGGCCAGGTTCGTGTGGACAACGGTGTGGGCCCGGTCGATTGGGATGTGCTCTTTCCTCGCATGGACCGGGGTGAGATGGCCGAGATGAAGCAGGAGATGTTGCGCGAGATGAACGGCATGGTCGGCCGGCTTCTCGGCATGATCGGCAATGCCCGGCTCGACGCGGTCAGCGTCGGCGCGACCTTCACCGGCAACGGCGACGATGGCTACGCCATGATCGTCGCCCGCGGGGAGTACGACCGGATCGCGGTGCAGGTTGTTTTCGAAGACATCGCCGAGCAGGAGGGCGACGGCGACCAGTTCAACTTCTACAGCATCGGCGACATCGAGGTCATCACGATAGAAGACGACTGGAGCGCCTTCGCCATCCTCATGCCCTCGGACAACCAATTCATCTTCATGGTCGGTGACAGCGACCTGGGCCTGAAGCAGTACCCCATCGACGAGACCGCCGACCTGATCCAGAAGGGTGACGCCCAGCTGGCGTTCAACGAGACGGTCACGAAGCATCTCAAGCAGATCGACCGCGACAAGGCCGAGGCCTGGGTCGCGATGCAGGTGCCGGTGGTTTTGCGCGATGAGGCCGCCGAATTTTTCGGCCCGATCGAGTCCGGCCGGGCGACCGCGATCCGCAACACCGAGGGCAACTACGACGTGTCCTGGACCGGCGAGGGCAACGACGCCGACGCGCTCGCCGCTGCCGTGGCGCGGATGAACGCCGAACTCGCCGAGGGCCGCGCCGAGATCCGCGAGGAGATGGCGCGCAACGCCGAGATGCGGGCGCTGTTCGAGCCGTTCGTTGAGATGATGGACTCGATCAAGGTCGAGTCCGAGGGCAAGACGATGAACGGCGGGATGAAGCTGCCGGGCAACGCGGGCAGCATGATGCCGATGATGATGTTCGGGATGAACGTGCAGCACGATCACGCCGTACCCGCAGATGTCGTGCAGGAGGCTGCGGACCCGTTCTGATCCCAATCGCTTTTTGCGGACACACAAGGGGACAGCCCCTCTAAAGAGAGGGGCTGTCCCCGTCTTTATGCCCCCGTCTCTCCTGATCCTCCGGCCCGGGATTATTCCCGGGTTTTTCTTGGCGCGCCTGAAATCTTCCCGCCCCGCCCCGCGGTTGTCCCCGCATGAAAAACAAACTCCCCACGACCGTCCTGACCCTCGCCCTGTTCACCCTCATGCTCCTGCCCGCGTCGTCGGCCCACGCGGACAAGGGCGACGTGACCGTCCATTCCGGCACCTGGTCGAAGAAGGAGTACGCCTCTTCCGGCACCTGGAAGATCGTCAAGAACGGCGACAGCCACTACATCGTCCTGGACAGCAAGTTCAAGACCCGCAGTGCGCCGGACCTCAAGCTGTTCCTCTCCAAGAGCTCGGCCGGCAAGCTCACCGGCAGGAACGCGACCGACAACGCCGTGCGCATCGCCAAGCTCAAGTCCAACAAGGGCAGCCAGCGGTACAAGCTCCCCGCCGGGACCGACCCGTCGGACTACAAGACGGTCCTGATCCACTGCGAAAAGTACTCCAAGCTCTGGTCCACCGGGACGATCCGCTAGCACCGCATGTGGATGCGGTGCCCAGCACACTCGACAAGACAACGCACCCTTTTCTCGAGCGGGAGGGTGGAAAGAAAACCCCCGGCGTCGTGCCGGGGGTTTGTATACGTATCGGGGTTGTCGCCGAGCCAAAAAACGGCGGTCTACTCATCCCGCGGCGGCAGCTCGCGCGCCCAGATGTTGCGGTAGTGCACCTCCTCGCCGTGGTTCTGAAAACGGATCGGCAGCTTGTCGGCGTGCTTGCCGTACTGCGTGCGGGCCTTGTGCCGCGTCGGGCCCATGAGCACCTGGTTGTCCTGCACCACCACGCCGTTGTGCAGCACCGTCACCGTCGCGGGCTGCTTCAGCGAGCCTTCCTCGTTGAAGTGCGGCCGGCGGAAGATGATGTCGTAGCTCTGCCACTTGCCGATCCCCCGCCCCGCGTTGACCATCGGCGGGAACTGGCCGTAGACCGACCCGGCCATGCCGTCCGGGTACGTCTTGTTGTCCTTGTTGTCCAGCACCTGGATCTCGTACTTGTTCATGAAGAAGATGCCCGAGTTGCCGCGCTGCTGGCTGGACCGCCCGGCTTGGCTCTCGGGGATGCGCCACTCGACGTGCAGTTGGATGTCGCCGAAGGACTGCTTCGTAAACGCATCGCCCCTGCCGCGGACCAGCGCGCCGTCTTCGCGGATCTCCCAGCCGACCGGCTCGCCCTTGCCGTTGTGCAGCGCGTCAGTGGACGTGCCGTCGAAGAGCACGACCGCGTCGGACGGCGCCTTGCCGGGTTTGTCCTGCGTGCCCGCGTAGCCGGGGTCCACGATCGGCGGCTGCGGCCGGTCCTTATCGTGGACCTCCCACTGCAGATAGCGCTCGCGGGCGTCGGCGAAGCTGAGCACGGCCCCGCCGAGGACCGCGGCCAGCGCAAGCGTGAAATAACGGGGGCGGATCATGGGTTGTCTCCTGTGGGTGGCGATGGTTGGGTGTCCAGTGTAACGGGCACCCCAGACCTGACGCCCCAACCTGTTCGGCGCTACCGCGCCCCGCCTCTGTCCTCATTTAGCCCCCACGTACCGCCGCTCGTCGGCAGGAGACCCGCGATGGAAAGTCAAGCCCTGAAGATCCACGACAACGACCGCTCAACCGCCGGCGGCCCGCCCGGCTGGCTCGCGTTTGGTGTGGTGACGACCAGCTACTTCTTTACGCTCCTGGGCGTGGTGGCGTACTGCCTGGTGCTGCCGTGATCGATACATACTCCTGTAGCCGCCGCGTAACACGCGGGGGGCGAGTCATGTTTAGTGTCAATGACTTTTGTGCATTGTGTTCGGATGCAACTTAGATAAGTTGTCCTCCGGGCGTTGCCCGGCGGCTACGGTTGTGAATAGATCGGATACCCCAATGAACAAGCCGCGCCCGATCGGGCGCGGCTTGCGTTTATTGATGCTGACGTGGTCGGCCGGGAAAAAGAGCGGCCTGTCAGATCGGTCTTTGAGAGCAAGGTGAGCTTACTCGGTCGCGTCCTTGAGCTTGTCGGCGGCATCATCAGCGCCTTCTTTGGCCTTGTCAGCGGCCTCGTCGGCGCCTTCCTTAACGGCGTCGCCGGCCTTCTCCGCGTCTGACTTCTCTTCGCAAGCCGAGAGGAAGGTCACGGAACCAAAAGCAAACAGCAGTGCGAGTAACCAACGGGTCATGTCGTGTCTCCAGGTTTGAGTTGAACAAGCCGCGCCCGGGGACGCGGCTTGCGTTTGTGAACTGACATCAAAGGCCGCAGAAACACGCGGCTCGGTCAGATCGAAATTCAGGCAGCAAGGCTGCAGTGAGGCATCGCCGAGAGCAATTTACTCGGTGGCTTCGCCTTCTTCTTCGCCGCCCTTGTCGTCGCCGCCTTCTTCTTCGCCGCCCTTGTCTTCGGCTTCGTCCTTCACATCTTCCGTCTTCTCTTCTTCTTCAGCGGCCGGGCAGCCGGTCAGGAAGGTGACGGAACCAAACGCAAACAGCAGTGCAAGCAACCAACGTGACATAGTGTGTCTCCTTATGTCAGGAACAAGTCCCCGGCGGTAACACACCGCTGTCGGGTACAAAAACTCTAACCCCAAAACAATAGGAAAACAAGTTGGTCAAATCCCAGAAGGGGGGATTATGCGGGTTTTTCCGGCTAGTGCTCGTGATACCCCATCACCACCAACGCGCAAGCCCCTTTAGCAACAATATTTACACCGTTTTCACGGGCGTAGGCGATAGCCGCGTCGCTCTCGGCACCGGGCTGCATCCACAGGTGCTGGATCCCCAACGCCACCGCCTCGCGGACCACGGCCTCGGTCACGCTCGGCGGGGTGATGATCGACACGCCGTGCGGCAACTCGGGCAAGGAGGCTAAATCAGGGAAGGCTTGGAGCCCCTCGATCTCCCCGCCACGCGGGTTCACGGGGTAGACCGCTCGGCCGTTTTGCATGTAAACCCGCAAGACCTTGTTGCCGTACTTCGCCCGGTCCGCCGAGGCCCCGACGACGGCGAAGACCGAGCCGGCGAGAAACGCGTCAACATCACCAAGGCCGCCGGGCATCGTGGGTTGGTGGTCGGAGGTCATGTTGAGGGCCTCAATGGTGTCGCGGTGCGTACTCGCCCTCATCGGCACAACCGTTAAGGCGCGTCGGTTATTCAGACTTCGCTGGTCGGCGATGCTTCAGGAGCCTTGATCCACGCCCGATAACCCTTGGCCGCCGGCAGTGGTTGCCGCGCCTCCGTG
>JANQKT010000027.1 GCA_028280965.1 Phycisphaeraceae bacterium | reverse complement strand
CGCCATCGCCGCCGCCAGCGACCCGAAGATCACCAGGAACATCATCGACAAGACCGCCGCGGCGCCGCGCTCACGCCGCAAGCGGCGGCGCCTCATGGGCGATGTGCGATGTGCGATGTGCGATGTACTGCGTCGCATACCTTCTCTCCCGCGCCTCACTGCTTGGTCATTGGACATTGGTCATTGACCATTCACTACGGCGTGTCCGTCACGATCCACGACAGCGTCGTGATCGGCTCGTCGTTGTTCGTCTTCGGGTCGGTGTAGAACACCGTGACCGTCACGCGCACGACGTCCGTTGTGCCCAGCGGCTGGGTAAACGTCGCGTCGATGTAGTCCGGCAGGACGTTCTCAACGGTGATCGTCTGCTTCCAGCGGTCCAGGTCGCTCAGCGGCAGGCCCAGCGCGTTGATCGGCGGGCTGAAGGTCGAGCCCGCGCCGACCCCGCCTGTCACCGTCCCCGCAAAGTCGTCTAAATCGTCGTAGGCCAGCGCGACCGTCTCGTCCAGCTCAGGCCCGTAGCTCGCGTCGCCGGTGATCGGGTCGTGCAGCGGCAGCGAGAGCGTGCGCTCGCGCAGCTCGTTGGCGAGCAGCATCGCCGTGCTGGTCCGCGTGGACCAGTTGTTCTTCTGGTGGTACGCCTGCTGGGCCGCGAGGATCGCCAAGACGCCCGTGCCGATGATCACCGTCGTCAGCGACGCCTCGATGAGCGTGAAGCCGCCGGCGCGTCGGCGGCTGCGCCGATGCTTGGGGTTTGAGGCCTGTGGCTTGGGGCTTGGCATACTCATGCTCATTCAACCCTACGATTCACTAATCCCGCGGAACAAGCCCAATCTCAATCTAATCACGACCTTCGGCGTCACACCCGATACAACCGGATCAAACCGGAGCCTGGACTCTGGCCCTAAACGCAGACACTATTTCACCAGCGTCGACAGCTTGAAGATCGGCAGGATGATCGCCATCGCGATGAAGCCGACGATCGAGCCCATGATCACGATCATGATCGGCTCGATCATGCTGGTGACGGTCTTGATCGCCTCGCGCAGCTGCTTGGCGTAGAAGCCGGACACCTCGTCCAGCACCTCGCCGAGCTTGCCCGATTCTTCGCCCGCGCCGATCATCTGGACGACCGCCTTGGGCAGCAGCGTCGTCTTGCTCAGCGGCTGGATGATCTTCTTGCCCTGCTTCACCGAGCTGTAGACCGCGCGCCACATCCGCTTGTACATGCGGTTGCCCGAGATCTCGCCGGTGATCGCCAGCGTGTCGAGCATCGGGACACCGGCGTTGACCAGCTCGCCCATCGTGTGCAGCGACCGGCTGATGTACAGCGCCCGGAACATACGGCTGAACACCGGCACGCGGAGTTTGAGCTGGTCGAACCACCAGCCGCCCGGCTCGGTCTTGATCAGGAAGAACACGAAGACCATGATGCCGACCAGCCCGCCGACGACGGCCCACCACCACTGCACCATGAACGCCGACAGGCCCATGAGGAACACGGTCGGCCAGGGCATCGCGGCCTCTTTGCCGGCGAACACGTCGGCGAACTTGGGCAGCACGAACGTCAGCAGGAAGATCGTCACGCCGATCGCCATCGACGCGATCACGCCCGGGTAGATCATCGCGCCGATGACCATCGAGCGCGTCTCGATCTGCTGGGCGGTGTACGCCGCGATCCGCTCGAGCATCTGGCTAAAGCTACCGGACATCTCCGACGCGCGGACCATGTTGATGTACAGCGGGCCGAACAGCTTGGGGTGCTTGGCCAGCGCCTCGGAGAACGGCTTGCCGGCCTCGACGTCCTGCTTGATGCCCTGCAGGATCTTCTGGAACTTGGGGTTCTCGGTCTGGTCGGCGATGCCGTCCAGCGCCTGGCGCAGCGAGATGCCGGCGCGGACCATGACCGCGAGCTGGGTCGTGAAGTTCAGCACGTCCTTCTGCGACGGGCCCGAGGTGTAGTTAAGCGCCTTGAGCGTCTCGGCCAGGGACTTGGCCGAACGCCCGCCGTTGACCGGCGTGAGCGACAGGACGGTGCCGCCCTGGTTGCGCAGCAGCTGCGCGGCGCCCAGCGCGTTGTCCGCCGCGATCGTGCCGACCGTGACCTGCCCGCTGTTGTTGCGTGTCTGATAGCGATACGTGGGCATGGGTGCGCCTCGGGGTCTTTTCAGATCAGAACGACTCAAACCCGGGCCTCGCGGCCCGGCGCGAATACAACATCACGCCGCCAGGGCGCGTTCCAGCTTCTCGGGGTACGCCGCCTGGGCGATCGCGTCTTCCTTGCTGATCATCCCGTTGAAGTAGAGCTCGGCGATCGCGTTGTCCAGCGAGTTCATGCCGAGCTGGCGGTTCGTCTCGATCACGTTCGGGATCTCGAACGCGCGGTTCTCGCGGATCAGGTTGCGCACCGCGGGGGTGCACAGCATCACCTCGACCGCCGGGACCATGCCCTTCTGGTCGATGCGTTTGAACAGCGTCTGTGAGATCACGGCCTGCAGCGTGTTGGCCAGCATCGAGCGGATCTGGTTCTGCTGGTCCGCCGGGTACATGTCGATGATACGCTCGACGGTGTGCGACGCGTTGACCGTGTGCAGCGTGGAGAGGACCAGGTGGCCGGTCTCCGCGGCGGTGATGGCGGCGGCGGTCGTCTCGAGGTCACGCATCTCACCAACCAGGATGATGTCCGGGTCCTGACGCAGCACGTGCCTCAGGCCCGACGCGAACGACGGCGTGTCCTGGCCCAGCTCGCGCTGCTCGATGACCGACTTATCCGACTCCAGCGTGTATTCGACCGGGTCCTCCATCGTGATGATGTGCTTGCGGTAGCGCTGGTTCATCGCGTCGATCATCGCCGCGAGCGTGGTCGATTTACCCGAACCGGTATCGCCGGTGACGAGCACCAGGCCACGCGGCAGGTAGGTCAGCCGAGAGATGACTTCGGGCAGGTTGAGCGCGCCCAGCGGCGGGATGTCCGTCTTGATCGCACGCAGCGCGATGCCGACCGACGCCCGCTGGAGGTGCGCGTTGACACGGTAGCGGCCGAGCCCGGGCACCTCGTAGGAGAAGTCCGCGTCCTTGATCTTCTCGAACAGCTTCATCTGGTCTTCGCTGGCCATCTGCTTGAGCATGCGCATCGCGCCGTCGGGTGTGATGGTCGGGAAGTCCATCGGCGTCATGTGCGTGTGCACGCGCATCATCGGCGGGTGGCCGGCGATCAGGTGGATGTCCGAGGAATCGGCGTCCATGGCCGCTTTGAGGATCTTGTCCAGGTCCATCGGCGTTCTCGTTGAGGGGAAAGGAGCTGCCCGGCCACCAAAGCCGGCCATCGTCCTATCGACCCGGACCGAACCGGGCATAACCCCCACGGCCCGCGCGCCCAGCTTCCGCCGACGACCGAGACCGGGGGACCGGCAAGCGCGCTTCGTCCGCTAGCCGCGCAATAACCGTTACAACCGTTACGATGCGCAGGACCGGTACAGGATCAGGAGCAATCGCCATGCGCGCATGGGTCATCGAGGAGCACGGCGGGCCGGAAGCCTTCAAACAGGTCGAGCTGCCCACCCCCGAGCCCGGCCCCGGCGAGGTCCGCATCAGGGTCGCGGCGACGAGCGTGAACCCGGTGGACTGCAAGATCCGTAGCGGCGCCGCCGAGGCGCTGTGCCCGCCCAAGCCGGCGATCCTGCACGGGGATGTGTCGGGCACGATCGACGCGGTCGGTGAAGGCGTCGAGCGGTTCGAGATCGGCGACGCGGTCTACGGCTGCGTGGGCGGGTGCGGCGCGGTGCAGGGGGCGCTCGCGGATGTCGCGATCGCCGACGCCGAGCTGGTCGCGCATGCGCCCACATCGATCGCATTAGAGGACCGCGCCGCCCTGCCGCTGGTGACGATCACCGCGTGCGAGGGGCTGGAGAAACTCGGCGACCTCGCCGGCCAGCACCTGCTGGTCCACGGCGGCACGGGCGGGGTCGGGCATATCGTCGTGCAACTTGCAAAAACCGCGGGTGCAACGGTCACCGCCACGGTCGGTTCGGGCATGAAAGAAACCATCGCACAAGAACTCGGCGCAGACCATACGGTCCACTACAAGCACGAATCGGTCGAGCGGTACGTTGCCGCCCTGACCGGTGGCAATGGTTTTGACGCGGTCTTCGACACGGTCGGCGGTTCCAACATCGCATCCAGCGTGCAGGCAACCAAACTCAACGGCCACATCGCATGCATCCAGGGGCGCGAGATGATTGACGGGGGCGAACTGCACGTCCGTGGTGTGTCGCTACACCTGGTATTTATGCTGATACCGCTGCTGCACAAGATCGAACGTGATCGGCACGGTGAGATCCTTGAGCTAGCAAAGAAGCTGGTTAATACCGGTGATCTCAAACCCTTGATCGATCAGAAGCGCTTCACTTTCGATCAGATCGCCGATGCGCACGCCTATGCGGAATCGGGCAAACCAATCGGCAAGGTGCTGGTCGTGCACCCGGATCACGCATAATCACAGCGGGACGCTCCGCGTCGCCCGCTAAACCTGCTTGGACGGAAGATAACGGCCGTTACGCCGCGCCGGTCAGTGCGCGGGTATCGATCGGCGTGTCGAACTGCACGCCGATCTCGTAGGCCTCGAGGTCGGGGTCGAAGAACTCGATCTCTTTGCACCAGGCGACGACCGCAGACAGGATCCGGCCCGGGCCGTGGTCGGCCTGCATCGCGATCGTGCACCGGGTCGATGGCTTCAGCGGCTGGCCGTGGACGAAGCGCAGGCCCCCGGCGGAGAGGTCGCGGGTGCGGACGATGAACGTGCCCGCCAGGCCGCTGAGCCGCAGCAGGCACTTGCATTCATAGGTTTCGCGGGCGTGCAGGCGTCGGCAGTCGGTCTCTTCCTCGAAATCGATCGGCTGGCCACGCTGGACGCGCTCGAGGATCGCCAGCCACTGCTGGTCCGAGACCCACAGCCGGGTGGTGTCGAACCCGCCTCGCGACGGGGCCAGGTCTTCGTCGTGTCGGAAGATCACGCAGGCATCCCAAGCCCGATTGTCGGGCTTGAGTGAGATCGGCATGATCACCGGGAGGGTTAACGCGGGCCGGGCCCACCGCCGGGCGCGGGCTGGTATAACCGTCACGATCGTTACAGTGAGTCGTCGTAGGGGTGCGCACAACGCAAGCCCGACACGCCGCGGGGCTTTATCGTTACTCGTCGCTCCACTTGATCTGAAAATCGATCTCGTGATCGCCTTCTTCGCGTTCGTGCTCGATGTTATACGCGGCGCGGGCGGGGACGTAGACGCGTTCGCCGGCGATCTGGATCTCGAACGGCTCGCCTTTCTCCAGCGCGTCCGCCGGCCCGCGGGGCTTGTCGATGGACTGATCGATCGGGTAGGCCCTCTCCAGGTCGCGGTCGGGCTTGTCGGCCGTGTCGGGCCTCCGGGAAGGTGTGCGGGGTTGGGTTGGGTATCAAGGCCGAAATAGCGTAACCCATTACAAATAATGGTGTTTGCGAACTTTTGTCGCGGCGTTTTCTAGCCGATGAACCTTCTGGGGCAACCGATTCGGAGGACGCATGCCCGCAGCGCCACTGCCAGCCAACGAAGAACAGCGGCTCGCCGCCCTGATGTCGTGCAACGTGCTGGACACGCCACCCGAGCGGCGGTTCGATGATCTGACGGCGTTGGCGGCGCGGCTGTGCGACACGCCGATCGCGCTGGTCTCGCTGGTCGATTCGGACCGGCAGTGGTTCAAGAGCCGCCACGGCCTGCACACCGAGCAGACGCCGCGCGATCAGGCGTTCTGCGGCTACGCGATCCTGCAGGGCCGGCCGCTGGTCATCCCCGACGCGACGGCCGACCCCCGCACGGCGGACAACCCGCTGGTCACCGGCGAGCCGAAGATCCGGTTCTACGCCGGTGTCCCGCTGCAGGTCTCTGACGAAGAAATACTGGGCACGCTGTGCGTGATCGACACGCGCCCGCGCACGCTCGACGACGACCAACTCAACGATCTGGAAGCGCTGGCGCGGCAGGCGGCGGCGCAGTTGAAACTGGACCGGCTTAACTGCCAACTCGCCTTGACTGCCCGTGAGGCATGCCGGGCAAGCCGGGCCAAGTCGAGCTTCCTGGCCAACATGAGCCACGAGATCCGCACGCCGCTGACCTCGATCATCGGCTACGCCGACCTGCTGGCGACGGAACAAACGCACGAGGCGTTCGGCAGCCAGGACGAGATCGCCGAGACGATCCGCCGCAACGGCCGGCACCTGCTGGCGCTGGTCAACGACATCCTCGACCTCTCGCGCATCGAGTCGGGCCGGCTCACGATCGAGCGCGTCCCGACCGACGTGCGCCGCATCATCGATGAGGCCGTCGAGATCGCGCGTCCGGCGGCGGAGTCCCGGGACGTGCGACTCAACTCGATGTTCGACGCGGTCCCCGCGCGGCTGCTGATCGATCCGGTCCGTGTCAAGCAGATCGTGGTCAACCTGACGTCGAACGCGGTCAAGTTCTCCGCCGCCGGCCGGGTCGATGTCGAGCTCGGTTATGACGCCGGCCAACAGTCGTTAACACTCGTGGTGCGTGACACCGGGATCGGGATGACCGAAGAGCAGCTCGAACGCATCCGTCGGTTCGAGCCGTTCAGCCAAGCCGACATGTCCACGACCCGGGAGTTCGGCGGGACCGGGCTGGGGCTGCGCATCTGCCACAAGCTCGTCAAGCAGATGGGCGGGCAGATCGCGGTCGAGTCGGTCTTCGGCCAGGGCAGCACGTTCACCGCGGCCCTCCGCGCCGAAGCGTGCGAGGCGGATGAGACAATAGGCCACACGGCGCAACCGCCGGCGGTCGAAGCGACCGAGGTGCCGCTGGCGGGCGCGTGGGTGCTCGTCGCCGAGGACAGCCCCGACAACCAGCGGCTGATCCGCCACCACCTGCAGCGCGCGGGCGCCGAGGTCGAGGTCGTTGAGGACGGCCGGGCGGCATGCGACCTGCTCGGCCCGATGCCCGACCTCGCGGGGTACGACCTGGTGCTCATGGACATGCAGATGCCTGTGATGGACGGCTATGCCGCGACACGGTGGCTGCGCGAGGCCGGCGGCACGCTGCCGATCCTCGCGCTCACCGCGAGCGCGGGTGCATCCGACGGCGAGCGCTGCCGCGAAGCCGGCTGCGATGAGCACCTGCCCAAGCCGTTCGAGCCCGCACAGCTGATCGCGCGGTGTGCCGCGCACCTGCAAGGCAACGCCAACGCCTGGCGACGGTCGGCGTAGGGCACAAAACACAGAAAACGATTTGCGGTGCTCTTGTCGCCCCCGGCTCCCGCCCGGAGCTATCATTCATACAACCAGAACCGGACGAGGAACCGTAACGCTCAGGCGGCTCGCGGTATCCTTACCGCTGCACAGCCTGCCGAAATAACGGGCCAGCCCCGGGGGGACATCGCAAAAACCATGTTGAAATCGCTCGCTCGACAGCTTGTATGTTTCTCGATCCTGATCGGCCTGACCGGGTGTGTGTCCTCTTCGCCGGACGGGCAAGCACCTCTAGCCAACCACCCCGCCGAGCGCCCGGACATAGATGCGCTCTGGCGGCAGTACCGCGCATCCGACACGGCGCGGGCCCTGCGCGCGATGCTTGACAACAACGCCATCACCGCCGGCGACGACACGATGCCGGTCCGTATCGAGCTGATCTGGGATGAAGGCGTGCCGAAACCCGACAACGGCTACCCCGTGTTCATCTCCATGCACGGCGGGGGCGCGTTCACCGACATCGAGAACCATGAGCAGTGGGAGATCCAGTTCACGCGCTACCCCGGCGTCCGCGGGCTGTACGTCTGCCCGCACTCGCCGGTCGATGACTGGGACCAGTGGCACAACGAGCGTGTGTTCAAACTCATCGACACGCTCGTGCGGGCGCTGCTCCTGCGCGACGATGTCGATGCCAACCGCGTCTACCTCGGCGGGTACTGCTCCGGCGGCAACGGTGTGTACCAGCTCGGCCCGCACCTCGCCGACCGGTTCGCGGCCTGCTCGGCGACCAAGGCGATCCGTGAGGATGCGCCGCTTGAAAACCTGCGCAACCTGCCGATCGACATCCAGTGGGGCGAGCACGACCGCGAAGGGCTGGACCGCCCGGGCCGGAACCGCGCCGATGTCGACCGGCTGCTCGCCCTGCACCGCGGCGACCCCGCCGGCTACGCCTTCCGGGACATCGAGCACTGGCGTCAGGGCAAGGTCGTCAACGACAAATCC
>JANQKT010000218.1 GCA_028280965.1 Phycisphaeraceae bacterium | reverse complement strand
CCAGGACATGCTGCGTCTGAGCTTGCGCACCCACGCCGGGTTGGCCTGGCTCAGCCGGTCGGATCGTATCGCCTCGGCGACCGGCGCGCCACACTCCGGGCACGAGCCCTCGGGCAGCTGACCGCGCAGGTTGTACTCGCAGCGGATGCACGCCAGGTCCGTGTCGATCCGCCCGTCGCCATCGCGTGGCGGGTGGCTGACGTGAACACCGGTTGGCGGCGGGTGCGCAACATCGCCCGCGGCATCGGCGAGGGCGTCTAACGCCGAACCCTCGTCCTCGTAGGGCTCGGCGTCGTTGACTTCAAGATCATCGAACAGCTCGCCGTCGAACTCTTCCTCGTCTTGATCCATGCGGTACCCCGTGCTGATGCGGAGCACGCATGATACAGGCGGGGATCAGTACCGGACGGCGGTTTGGTTGTGCGCGTGGTAGACCGCCATCCGGTGGGCCGTCGCGAACCACCCGCGGAACCGGAGGATCAGCACGACCCACCAGATGACAAGCACCAGCATCGCGAGCCCGGCGAGCATCAACGCGATCAGGGCGAGCGGCGGGGGCCTGCTCTGCGGGTTGTTTGGGCTGGCGATGCTGCCGAGCAGGCCCATGAACGCGACAAAACCAACCACGACTGCGCCGATCGTGCCGAGTTGCACCGCTTTGGTGTGCCCGGCGAGTCTTGTGTCGGGCAGGCGCATAGCGAGGTCACGCAGGTAGGCCAGCAGCGATACCGTGCCGATCAGGCTCAGCAGCCCGGCCAGCGCGTGCAGGCAGGTCGCGAGCGCAGTGCTGTCTTCGGATTGCGGGAGCTGGACGACGATCGCGATCATCATGAGGGCGTACGAGGCCAGCAGCGCCCAGCGCGCGATGTCGCGGGTTGTCTGCGGGCGCAGCGCCTCGGGCTCGGGGGTTGTGATCTGCCAGATGGCGATGCACAGGATGATGCTCACGACCGCCATCAGCGCGAGGTTGGTCACCAGGTACCAGCCGGGCAGCACCAGCGTCTTGCCGGGCGCCAGGTTGTTCGGCTGCGCTTCGATCAACCGCGCGGTCATGATGCCGATGAACAGCATGAGTATGAAATAGCAAGCGATCCCGGCGAGCATCCAGCTGGTCCCGTTACGCAGCGCGCGGATCCAGTCCGGGTCCGACTCCTTGAGCATCACCGGCGGCAGCGACTCGGCGACCAGCATGCCGCACTCCGGGCACTCTCCGGTTTTGGGTTGGCCGAGCAGGTTGCAGCCGCACGAGGCGCAGAGCAGGTCGCTGCGGATCTTCGAGCCGGGTTGGCCCATCGGAAACCCCGTGGTGAGATGTGGGACCCCCTATGATAGTGCCACGTAATAAAAGGGACAGGCTGGAATGCTTGTCCCTCTGGTGGTGCTCAGTAAAAATGTTCTATGCCGGGCTCGGCATCATGCCCGGGCCGGTGTCGGCCTCGCCGTCGTCGGTGTTGCCCGGGGCGGCGGCCGGTTCTTCGGCTTCGCTTGCCGCGGCCTTCTCGCGCTCGGCGGCGAGCAGATCGCTCACCGTCGTCTTGCCCAGCGACTCGCCACGCAGGACCTTGTCCACCTCGTCGGCGGTCAGGGTCTCGTGTTTCAAGAGCGCCTCGGCGAGGTCAACCAGCTTGCCCCAGTTCTCGTCGATGATCCGCGTCGCGTCTTCGTACGCCTCGGTGACCAGGCGCTTGACCTCCTGATCGATGACACGCGCGGTCTCTTCGGAGTACGGCCGTTCGGGCATCGGCGACTCGTTGTACTCCGGCGTCATCAGGTCGATAAAGCCGAGCTTCTCGCTCATGCCCCATTCGAGGATCATGTGCCGCGCGTACGCCGAGGCCTGGCGGATGTCCTGCATCGCGCCGCTGGTCGCGTCCTTGGTCTTCTTCTCCTCGGCGATGCGCCCGCCGCACGCGACACGCATCTCCGCCTCGGCCTGCTTGCGGCCCATGCCGTAGCGGTCCTTCTTCGGCAGGCTGAACGAGGCGCCCAGGTAACCGCCGCGCGCGATGATCGTTACCTTGTGCAGCGGCTCGGCGTCCTCGAGCATGTGCTGCAGGATCGCGTGGCCGGCCTCGTGGTACGCCGTCGCGACGCGCTCGTCCTCCTCGAACTTGCGCCCCTTGCGTGCCCGGCCGAACTTGACCTTGTCGCGCGCCTCTTCCAGGTCTTCCATCTCGACCCAGTCTTTGTCCTGCAGCGTCGCGCCGATCGCGGCCTCGTTGATGATCGCTTCGAGCTCGGCGCCCGAGAACATCGGCGTGCCGCGGGCGAGCTGCTCGAGGTCCACGTCCGGCGACATCTTGATCTTCCGGCTGTGCACCTTGAGGATCTCGACCCGGCCCATGATGTCCGGCAGGTGGACCTGGACCTGGCGGTCGAAGCGCCCGGGGCGCGTCAGCGCCGGGTCGAGCACGTCCGCGCGGTTGGTCGAGGCCAGCACGATGACCTGGTCGGACGAGTCGAAGCCGTCCATCTCGACGAGGATCGCGTTGAGGGTCTGCTCGCGTTCGTCGTGACCGCCGGAACTGAAGCCCGAGCCTCGGCGGCGGCCGACGGCGTCGATCTCGTCGAGGAAGATGATGCACGGCGCAGTGTCCTTGGCCTGCTTGAACAGGTCGCGGACGCGCGACGCGCCGACGCCGACGAACATCTCGACGAAGTCCGACCCGGAGATCGAGAAGAAGGGCACATCCGCTTCGCCGGCGACGGCCTTGGCCAGGAGCGTCTTGCCGCAGCCGGGCGGGCCGACGAGCAGGACGCCGCGGGGCACGCGTCCGCCGAGGCGTTGGAACTTCTTGGGGTTCTTGAGGAACTCGATGATCTCACCGACCTCGTCCTTGGCCTCGTCGATGCCCGCGACGTCGCCGAGGGTGATCGACGAGTGCTCCTTGGTGAGGACCTTGTGCTTGGACCGGCCGAAGTTGCCGAGCATCCCGCCGGGCCCGCCGCCCGCGCCGCGCATGGCGCGGAAGACAAAGAAGTAGATGATCAGCGCCAGGACGATGAACGGCAGCCAGTTGATGAGCATGTGGACGAAGATGCCGGTCCGGTCGATCTTCGACTCGGTGTCCAGGCCGAGCTGGGCGAGCTCGTGGTACCACATCGCCTTGTTGGCTTCTTCGACCTCGACAAAGATCTTGCCGCCGTCCTTGCCCTCGTGGTTGGGGTGCGCGACATCGTCCTTGAGCGTGGCGGTGAAGCGGTTGTCTTTGCTCTCGTAGCGGTCGTCTTCGAAGTGGCCGGCCTCGGCGAACTCCTTGAACTGCAGCCAGGTGACCTTGTCGGCGTTGTCGCTGCCGCCCTGCATGATGAGCATGACCGCGAGCAGCAGCAGGATCGCGATGACCCAGCCCAGCGGCCAGCGGCTCAGCGCGTTGGCGGGCTTGGCGGGCTGGCCCTTGTCCGGCCCGTCGGGCTTATCAGACTCGGGCGGGCGTTGGTCGTCACGCGGCTCGGGCATGCGGGTCCCTCAAATCATTACGAATAGTCGCCTGATCACTCGGCAAGCGTATTCTAGCCGCGAAAATACGACGGGTCGGCCCGGCGGGTGCGGATTTAGGGAGTATCGGCGATCCGCATCGCTGCGATCAGGCCCCGCCGGCTTCTCGGGCCGTCTGGTCGGCTACCACCCCTCGTCCCGCATCCGCGAGACGATGTCCTGGGCCAGCCGCTGGACCGCCAGACGCCGGCCGTCGTCGTCAAACTCGCCGACCGTTCGGCTGGGCACGAACTGCCCGGCCGACTGCATGCCGCGGTAGCCGCGCACCGTCTTGCCCGTCCGCAGGTCGCGCCACTCGAAGTCCACCGTCACGGTGACCTCGATCTCCTGCGGCAGCCCGGCCGTCGCGTCGCGGCTGACCAGCTGGCGTCGGACCCCGGTAACCGTCCCGGTCAGCTGTGTGTCCGCCAGGCCCGCGCCCGACACGACTTTGTACGGCGTGCGGTGCTCGATCTCCTTGATCAGCGCCTCGCGCAGCTCGAACTCGACCGACCGGTCGTTGGACCGGTTGCCGAAGTTGGGCACGGACACGGTCTGGTACTGCGCGGGGTACAGCTCGGCCGTCGTATAGCCGCAGCCGGCGAGCAGCAGGGCGGCGAGGCAAAGGGTGAGGCAAAGGGTGAGGCAAAGCTGCTTATTCATCTTCCCCGCCTCCGCGCTCGATACCGGGTTCAACATCGTCCGACGATGGATCGCCTCCGCCGGTCTCGGCCGGGCGCCAGGTCGGGTCGCGCGGGTCGACCAGCGGGACGCCGCGGTCTTCCAGTTCGGCCAGCGCCTCGAGCGCCGCGGCGGACTGCGGGTAGTCGCGGACGACCTTGCGGTACAGCGTGATCGCGCCGCGTTCCAGGCCGCGCTGCTCGTACCACTGCGCGGTCACGAGCTTCTTCTCGGCCAGCGACTCGTTGATGCGGACCATGAGCGCCTCGGCCCCGATCTTCTCCGCCGCCGCCGGGTAGCTGCTGGCGTACTCGCGGAGGCGCTGGGCCGCGTCGGTCAGGCCCGAGGGGTCGAACTGCGGCCCCTTGTAACGTGCCAGCGACGCCTGGATCTGACGGAGCATCGCCCACTCGCGTTGTTGCGAGTCGGGGTAGTTCAGGAGGAACAGGTCGTAGGCCTCGGAGGCCATCTCCATGTCGCCGGCGTCGAAGTAGTAGTCGCCGATGGCGATGCTCGCCCGCTCGCCGACCGCGCTGCCGGGCAGCCGCTCCTGCACGCGGATGAGCAGCTCGATGCCCGTGTCGTAAGCCGGGACGATGCGGATGCCGAACCAGTTGCTCTTGCGGTACAGCCCGCCGACGAACAGCTTGGCGATGTCGTACTCGCGCTCGATGGCGATGCGGTACTGCTCGGTGCCGGGGTAGAGCGTCGCGATCAGCTCGTAGTCCGGCAGCGCGCGGTAGTAGTCGCCCTGGGCCGCGATCGCGTCGCCGCGGATCAGGTGTGCCTCGACGGCCAGCGGGTGCAGCGCGTTGTCCTCGATCCACCGGCCCGCTGCTTCTTCCGCGCCGTCCTCATCGCCCGCGACGAGCTGCCGGCGGATGAGCTGCAGCTGCCCCTCCGGCGTGCCCGGGTCAGGCTCGGCCTGCGGAACAAAGTTCCCATCGTCGTCCAGCTCGTGCGTCGGCTGGGCGGACAAGGGCGATGCGAGCAGGAGCACTGCGGTGCACAGCAGCACGCAGCGGCCCGGCATCCCGATCGGATAAAGTCGTAGGCGGATCACAGCCGGAATGATACGCCGGGCGGGGCGCGGTCTGCAAAATCAGGACGGCGGGGCGCGTGTCTATTCAGCGCAGCCGGCGTACAATGGGGGCGGATCAAGCACACGTTTTTAGACGAGGGAGCCGAGCCATGTCGGGGATTGATGACCGCCGGAAAGGGATGGACGCGAAGCTGCACCACGACGCGGAGCTGCGTTTCAAGGTGCACAACCGCCGCAACAAGCTGCTGGGTCTCTGGGCCGCCGAGCAGTTCGGGCTGGATGGTGATGCCGCCGCGGAATATGCCAAAGAGGTCGTGATGTCCGACTTCGAGGAGGCAGGCGATGAGGACGTGGTCCGCAAGGTCCTCGCCGACTTCTCCGGCCGGGGCGTTGCGCTCGAGGCTGATGACCTGCGCAACAAGATGGTGGAGCTGCTCGAAACCGCCCACGAGCAGATCGTCACCGAGGCGGAGTAAGAAGACGTATCAACCACTCCAAGCCCACGGCGTGCCTGCTCTTAGGCATGCCGTGGGATATCAACCCATCTGAAACTAGTTACTCCTCCACCGGCGCCGCGAACTCCGCCCACACCGCGCCGTACCGCGCGTCGAACGTCAGCCGGAACCCGCTGAGCAGGTCGCTGCCGATGCGCCCGACCGGCAGGTCCTGCCGCCGAGACTCGGTGACCTTCGGCTCGAACGTCACCTCGACGCCCGCGATCGAGTAGCCGAAGACGTCCAGCGTCTCGAGCCAGGCGATGCGCGTCTGGATCTCCCCGCCGACGCCACGCGAGGCGCCCGCGCCCGACGCGCCTGTCGCGAGGATGCCGCGCTCGCTCGCCAGCCCCATCGGCAGGGCGCAGGCGTTGCCCATCCCCGTGTCGATGATCAGCAAGACCTCCTTGCCGTTGGCGAGCTTGGCGCGCACCGCGGGCAGGCGGCCGTAGAACTCCAGCCGCGTCCGCTCCGCGTCCTTGGGCGGGACAAACGTCTTGCGGTTGTAGACGATCAGCTCGCGCTTGCCGTAATCGATCGCGAACGGGTGGGGCATGAACGATACCGACCCGACGATGCCGGAGACGCTGGTCTGCAGCCCGCGGGTCATGGCGTAGAGGCTCAGGCCCGAGACCTGCTCGACACCCAGGTCCAGCCCGCCGACCGCGAGCGAGTCGAGCGCGTGCCGCGTGACGGTCTGCGTCCCGGCGATCCCGCGTGTTTTTCCTTCGCCGACCTGCTCGAGCTCGAAGCGATTGACCACGCCCTTGTCGAGGATGTTCAGCGAGCTGCCCGTGTCCAGCAGCATCTGCCCCGACCGCCGACCGTTCACCGCGCCCGGGACGAAGAGGTAGCCCTTCTTCTCGACCAGCGGGATCCGCAGCGCCCTGGGCAGCGCCTCCGGCTCGTTGAGCGAGTACTTCGCCTCGACGTAGAGCGACGGATTGGTCCGCTTCGGCGTTGTGCCGCAGGCGGCGAGCAGCAGGCACAGGACCAGCAGGCAGGAGGCGTGTCGCATGGGAATATCATAGCCGCGGGCTGTATCGAGGATGCCGAGGACCGATCACTGATTCGGATCGTGCTCATAAAGCTTCAGCATCGGCGCGCATTGAACCAGCTCGGATTCCACCCGCCCGTCATTGTGCAGCGTGTGCAGGAAGAACCCGGTCTTCTCCGGCATCGGCGGGTTCGGCAGCCCCGGCGCATGCACCCACGTCCCCGACGCCGGCGGGGCCCAAATGATTTTGATGCTATTTACATCTATACCATCGATCAGAGCGAATTGTGTTTGATGCACATGACCTGATCCGATCAGACTAATGCAATCGCGGTCAATAGACTTGAGCACTTTTTTGCGCCCCGAAGCTGGCCCAAGCCAATAGCCAGTGTTAGTTGAAGACTCTTCGAACGGTTCTTCAATGAATAATGGGGAGTGCAAAAATAGAGCGACCTCAATGCAGCGATTGCCGCATTGATCGAAATACTCGTAGAGGCGTGAAAGCTCTCTTTTCTCTATGTCGCTACCTGATCCAATGACCATGCTGTTGATGCCAGCAATAATCCATTCAATGCCTTTTCCCGGATCACTTGGAGGAAAAACTCGATTCGGCGAGTATCCAAAAACTTGGCCCCATTTTTTGACACGTTCGGAAGTTACGGGTCCAAGCTGTTGATCCACGAAATTCCCAACATCATGATTTCCCGGCACCGCAAACCAGTCGCCATTGATCCGCTCTTCCAGCCATTCTCTCGCCCACTTCAACTCTTCAATCGAATCCCACCCGTCATCCGTCACGTCCCCGCTGATGACAACGAGGTCGGGCTTGCGGCGGTTGATCTCTTCAAGGATCGGCTCGACCTGCGCCTGCCGCGCGGGCACGCCGGATTGCAGATGCAGGTCCGAGATGTGGGCGACGGTCAGCATGTTGTCTGGACAATAACCACTTTGATTAGCTACATCTTCAGGTAATAGACAATACTACAAAGCGTGATACATTTCTGCGGTAATACTTTTAGGGTTCCGGAGGCATTTGAGATTCCACCGGCCGGGGTTTTCGGCTTCTGACTAATGAAAGATGGAGAAATGAGAGCCATGGTTACAGCACGGCAGTGGATCGGGTTGCTCGGCGTCTCGGCGTGTTCGTTCAGCGCGGCCGCGGCGCAGACGACGATCAGTGATGCGATCGTCATCACCGAGCTCTTCGAGAGCTTCCAGCTCGTCGATCCGTCCGGGCCTAGCGCGACGCCGTTGGGCCTGAGCGCCGCTAACCCGTTTGGCGTGCCGGGCATCCCCGGGCAGTTGCTGCTCGAACCGTCGGGCACGCTGCTGTTCACCGATTTCAGCCTGCTTCGGCGGCTGGACCCGGCGACCGGTCTGATCACCGAGGTCGCCGAGTTGCCGGGCGGGGTGTTTTCTTCTATCGCGCTCGAGGCCGACGGCAGCGTCATCGCCAACAACGCGTCCGGGGTCTACCGCATCAACGTGGTGACCGGGCAGGTCGATGTCTTCGCCAACGACATCACGTTCTTCGGCCCCGGCGGGGTGGCCGTCGCCGGTAACGGCGACATCTTCGTCACCGAGTTCTTCGAAGACCTCTACAAGATCAACCCGGTCACCGGCGACTTCACGCTGGTCCCGACCGATGGCGCCTTCTCGGTCCCGGGCCTGGTTGAAGCGCTGCCCAACGGCGACCTGGCGATCTGGGACTTCCCCAGCGGGCTATTTGTCTTCGATCCGGACACCGGCACCTCGACGCCCGTGCCGACCGGTCTCACCGCCAGCGGCACCGCGGTCGGCAGCAACGGCGCCTACCTGGTCGCGAACGGGGACGGGGTGTTTGAGATCGATCTGGTGACCGGCGTGAGCACGCAGCTTACGCCGGACGAGACGTTCTTCTCGGCGTTCGATGTCGTCCAGGGCACGATCACGATCCCCGAGCCGGCATCAGCGGCGCTGCTGTTTGTGGGGCTGGGCTTGGTCAGAAGGCGTCGGTGATCGGCGTCTTGGATTTGTTTCTGGTCATTGCCGGTCGCGTCCGGTTCGGTCTTCGCGCGGCTGCTGATTGATCTGGGTCGGCTTGTCGGGGTCATAAGACGCGTTGGGCTTGGGCAGCGCGGCATGGACCGCTTTCAAGTGGGCGTCCAGCTTTGCTTCAAGCGATGCAGCGCGTTCGGGCCGGGTGTCGGCCAGGTTGTTCTGCTCACGCGGGTCGCGGTCCAAGTGGAAGAGCCTGACCTTGCCGGTCTCGTGGGATTTCAGGAGTTTGTAGCCGCCCAGCAGGATCGCCGAGTGCGGGGTGACCTCGGTCTGGTAGTGGGGGAAGTGGAAGACCAGGCCCTCGCGTGATCGGTTGACGGCGTCTGCCTTACCGGCTACGAGTTGTGCAAGGCTGCCGCCTTCGAGTTTCCCGGCAACGTTGTCCGGGATGTCCACGCCCGCCCAGTCGAGGAAGGTCGGGTAGAAGTCGTAGCCGACGACGGGGGTGTGGGACCACGACTCGGCAGCGATCCCCGGGCCCACGACGATGAGGGGGACGCGGATACCGCCTTCGAAGAGGTTGCCCTTGCCGCCGCTGAGCCCACCCCGGCTCGGGCCGCCGTTGTCAGACATGAAGATGATGTAGGTGTTCTCGGCCAGGCCGAGCCTGTGGACCGCGTCGATCACCCGGCCGACCGCGGTGTCCATGTTCTCAGTCAGCGCCGCGCGGTAGGGCTGGCGGTCCCGGCGTCGGTTTTCTGTCTTGTATTTCGCGATAGTTTCGGGCAGCGCGTTCTGTGAGCCGTGAAGCGCGAGCCAAGAGAGCTGGATGAAGAACGGCTTGCCATCGTGCTTGGACTGGGCCATGAACGCCTCGGCCCGCTCGGCCATGCCGAACAGATCGACCGGGTTCGGGGCCTTGTACCGGTCCGCTGCCTCGTTGCCGACATTCCCGTCGCTCACATCGAATCCGTGCGCTTCGGGCCCGCCGGCCTGTAGGTGCCACTTGCCCAGGTGGGCGGTGCGGTAGCCTGCCTGCTGGAGCAGCTCGGCGAATGTGACCAGCCCGCTGTCGAGTGACCGCTTGCTTTGTGGTGGGAGCATTCTGGGATTCTTGCGCGCGTTGAGCGAGGGCCCGGCCTTGGTCCACCCCAGCGCGGCGGGGCTGCGACCGGTCATCAGGCTCGCACGCGTCGGTGAGCAGACCGGGGCCGGGGCATAAGCCGCGGAGAACCGCACGCCGCGCTCGGCCATGCGCAGCAGGTTCGGGGTGTGCAGGTCTTGATTGAATGAGAAGTCGTACTCGGGGTGCATCGGCACGGATGTGCCGGACCAGGCCTGGTCGTCCGAGAGCATGAAAACGATATTGGGGCGATCGTCAGGATAAGCCGCACTCGCCAGAAGCAGGCAGGCACACCAGACCAACGGATCGATAAGTAGTCGCCGGGGCTTCGCGGGAATCATCCAATGCACAACGGGGCTGACGCCGGGCTATTGCCGCGCATCATTCCCACTCGATCGTCGCCGGCGGCTTGGACGAGATGTCGTAGCACACCCGGTTGACCCCGCGGACCTCGTTGATGATCCGGTTGCTGATCGTCGCGAGCACGTCGTAGGGGATCCGCGCCCAGTCGGCGGTCATGAAGTCCTGGCTCTCCACCGCGCGCACCGCGACGACCTGCTCGTGGGTTCGGCCGTCGCCCATCACGCCCACCGCCTTGACCGGCAGCAGCACCGCGAAGACCTGCGCGGTCTTGCGGTACAGGCTGTTCGCCACGATCTCTTCAAGCAAAATCTCGTCGCAGTCGCGCAGCAGGTCGAGTTGGGGTTTGTTGACCTCGCCGAGCACGCGGACCGCCAGGCCCGGGCCGGGGAACGGGTGCCGCCAGACCATCTGCTCGGGCAGGCCGAGGACCAGGCCGAGCTGGCGGACCTCGTCCTTGAAGAGGTTGCGCATCGGCTCGATGAGCTCGAAGCCGAGCTCGGCCGGCAACCCGCCGACGTTGTGGTGCAGCTTGATGTTCGCGGCGGTGCCCGCGTAGCCGTGGCCGGATTCGATGACGTCCGGGTACAGCGTGCCCTGTGCGAGGAACCTGACGCCGTCGATGTCCTTCGACGCTTCCTTGAACACATCGATGAACCGGTGGCCGATGCGCGTGCGCTTTTCCTGCGGGTCTTCAATCCCCTTGAGGTCGTCGAGGAAGTGCCGCTCGGCGTCCACCACGCGCAGGTCGATGTCGAAATGGTCGCGGAAGGTGTTCTCGACGAGCTGGCGTTCGCCCTTGCGCAGGAGGCCGTTGTCGACGAAGATGCAGGTGAGCTGCTTGCCGATCGCGCGGTGCAGCATCGCGGCGACGACGGAGGAATCGAC
This sequence comes from Phycisphaeraceae bacterium, assembly GCA_028280965.1. GTDB lineage: Bacteria > Planctomycetota > Phycisphaerae > Phycisphaerales > Phycisphaeraceae > JAHQVV01. The sequence continues at coordinate 2,855 of JANQKT010000218.1, read as the reverse complement.
CCCCCCGGACAGGCCGCAGATGACCTGGGCGTCGCCGACGCGTTCTTTGATCGCCGCCGACTCGTGCTCGAGGAAGTCGGCCATGCGCCACGAGCCGTCGCACTTGCAGGTGTGGAAGAGGAAGTTGCTCAGGACATCGCTGCCGTGCGGCGTGTGCGTCACCTCGGGGTGGAACTGCACGCCGAAGAAGGGCTTGGTCTTGTGACGGACCGCGGCATAGGGGCAGGTCGGCGTCGTGGCGAGGGGGACGAAGTCATCGGGCAGGGCGTTGACCTGGTCGCCGTGGCTCATCCAGGCGGTCGTGTGCTCGGGGACGCCGCGCATGAGGTCGGTCGTGTCGGAGATGTGCAGACGGACCCCGCCGTACTCGCGGGCCTCGGCGTTCTTGACCTCGGCGCCGAGCAGCTGGCAGCCGATCTGCATGCCGTAGCAGATGCCGAGCACGGGCACGCCGAGGTCGAAGAGGCGCGGGTCGCAGGTCGGCGCGCCCTCGTCGTAGACCGAGTTGGGACCGCCGGAGAGGATGATGCCCTTGGGCCTCAGCGCCGCGAGCTGCTCGACGGTGACGTTGGGCCCGACGAGCATGGAGAAGACGCCGGCCTCACGGACCCGCCGGGCGATGAGCTGGACGTACTGGCTGCCGAAGTCCACGATGGGCACGACCTGGCCGTGGACCGAGGCGGGGATGTCCGCGAGGGCTTGTACGGTGGCGTCGGTGGTTCCGGGGGCGGTGGTCATGGCGGGGCCTTGGGCGCGGGCGGCAGGCGAAACGGGGAATCCAGGATCATACCGCATGCGACGGGCGGTGTTGTGTCGGCGGCCTTGCATCGTGCCCTCCGTGCCACGTGGTTAAAATACGGTGATGTTCAGAGTTTTCACAGCCCTGGCCGTGTCAGTACTCGCCTTTGCGGCCACCGCCGCGCCCGAGCTGTCCGACGCCGACCGCCAGCGGCTGGCCGATGAAACGACCGACCACGACGCGGTGCTCGACGACCAGGGCGGGCTGTACGTGCTGCTGCGCAACGCCGCCGGTTGGCAGGGCGACGACTTCGCGGGCGATCGCGGCGCCGCGGTCGCGCCCCCGCCGGATTATGAGTTCCTGAAAGACAAGCCCGCCGAGGCCCGCGGCAACGTGTACTTGATCGAGGGCTGGGTCATGAAGCACGAGCGTTGGCCGACGAAGGACAACGACAGCCGCGACAGGCTGCACAACACGCTCGACCCGGCCTGGGGCGAGCAGGTCACCCGCTGGATCGTCGTGACCGAGAGGGGCAACCCCAAGGCGACGGTGCTCGTGCTGTTCACCGACCCGAGCGCCAAGATGGCCGACCCCGGCGAGGGCACGAAGGTGCGCATCGCGGCGCGCTTCTTCAAGCAGTGGTCCACCACCGACGCCAATGGCAAGCCGTTCACCTACGCGGTCTTCGTCGGCGGGGCGGCGGAGGAGATCGAAGACGCCGCCTCGGGTGCGACCTCGCCAACAACGATCGTGTTGGTCGGGATCGTCACGATCATGGGCGCGTTCTTTGTCGTGCGTTACCTGCTGAACCGCAGCGGCGGGGGCACACGGACGCGTGAGCGCCTGGACGAGATCCGTCGGGAACGCGAGGCATACGAGGAAGAAGGCGGGGGCGACGAGGGCGATGAAGACCTGCCGGAAGACCCGGTCGCGGCGCTGGATGTGCTGCACGATCGGCACGGGTCGGATTGAACCGGCAGGGCGCCAAGAGCGCCAAGGAAGACAGTCAAGCTTTGATCCATACGGGGTGACGCATGTCCCATGTGGTAATCATCAAGAACTTGTTAGGACTTGTTGTTGGCGCATTCTGCTTGATCGTCAGCGTCTTGGTTTTGTTCTACTTTTATGCGTTCGCAAGCATGATTGATCCGCAGCTTCAGGGCCTTGCCTACTGGCGTGCTGTTTTGGGGAAGGTGTTTGGACTCTATGAAGGGGTTGCGGCCTGGCCAATGCTCTTGCTGTTTGTCTTCTCGATTGGCCTGATACTGTGGTCGGCTGTTGGCCTGGCTCTGCGTTTGATGAAACGGTCTTGATGCCTTCCTTGGCGCTCTTAGCGCCTTGGTGGTTCAAAAACGGTCGCGCAGATCCGCTAAAATCCCCGCATGCCGACTGTTTCTCTCAATATCCCCGGCCGGGACCATCACTACGCGATCGTCATCGAGCCCGGCTCACTCGATACGCTCGGCGAGCGCGTCTCCGCCGCCGCGCCGCACGCCAAGGCCGCGGTCATCGTCGATGAAAACATCGAGCCGTCGCACGGCCGGGTCGCCATCCGGTCGATCAAACGCGCGGGCTACGACGCCACCGTCGGCGTCATGCCCGTCAGCGAGAAGCACAAGTCCCTCGGCACCGTGCGCGAGCTGCTCGGCGTGCTGCTGGACGCGAAGCTCGAGCGCAAGAGCCCGGTCATCGCGGTCGGCGGGGGGATCGTCGGCGACACCGCCGGCTACGTCGCGGCCAGCTACCTCCGCGGCGTACCGTTCGTGCAGGTCCCGACCACGCTGCTGTCGATGGTCGATGCATCGGTCGGTGGGAAGGTCGGCGTCAACGTCCCGCAGGGCAAGAACCTCGTCGGCGCGTTCCACCAGCCGGCGCTCGTGCTCATCGACCCCGATGTGCTGAAAACCCTGCCCGACCGCGACCTGCGCTGCGGGCTGGCCGAGTGCGTCAAGCACGGCGTGATCCGCGATCCGGACCTGTTCGCGTGGATCGAAGACAACGTCGATCGTGTGCTCAATCTCGAGAGCGATGCGTTGGTCGAGCTGGTCGAACGCAACGTCAGGATCAAGGCGGCGGTCGTCATGGAGGACGAGAAAGAACAGGGCGTCCGGGCGCA
>JANQKT010000197.1 GCA_028280965.1 Phycisphaeraceae bacterium | reverse complement strand
GCCGGGGCCGGTGAACGCGGCGAACGCCAGGCCGAAGTCCGCGTCGTCCGTGTCGGTGTCGCCGTCCAGGTCCGCGGCCGGGTTGCCGGTCGGCACGCCGGGGCCGGAGAACGCGGCGAAGAACAACGCGAAGTCCGCGTCATCCACGTCGCCGTCGAGGTCCAGGTCGGCGGGATCGTTACCCGCGGGCGCATCGACGCCCAAGATGGTCAGGCTCGGGGCGATGTCGTCTTCGCCGGTGGAGCCATTCTCAACGACGCCGCCGATCGCGAAGAAGTTGCGGGCGCCGGAGTTCGCGGCTTCCGCAGATGCGTCGGGCGCGAGGATGGCGAAGGACAGTGTGCCGCCGAGGTTCGCATCGATGTAGGCCAGGCCGGCCGCATTAAAGGCGATGTCCATCTGCGTGCCAGCGGCAATCGTGTCGATGTCGAAGTTTGCCGTACCAATCACCTGATCTAGGATGCCTGGGACTTCGAAGTAATCCGCAGGGTTACCCGTGCCATCGACAACCGCGGTGCCGGAGCCTTCACCCATGAAGCCGGCGTCGCCGAATCCGGTAATCGTGTCGGTCAATGAAACCACCGTCAGCGGCGTCGAGCCCAGGTCGTTCACGCCGCCGTTGGCATTGAATGTCGTGGCGCCCTGGCTCCAAAGCGACAGCGTCGCGCCGGTCGCCGATCCGGTGACATCGGTCAGGTCGTATGACAGGTAGGCGAAGAGCTCGTCGCCGCTGGCGATGCCGCCGGCAAACAAAGTCTCGGGCCCCGCGAGCCGTGTCGGGTCATCGCTTCGCACCCACGCGGCACCGGCCACGCGCGTCTGGTTCGCCTCGTCCGGGTCCCCGTTGCTGCCGACGGTGAGGTCCGCGCGGGCCGGCGACACAAGGCCCAGCCCCACAACCGCTGCCAATCCCAAGTAACGCTTCGACATGTCCTGCTCTCCTAAAATAAGATGACTGTGAGTGACCGTGGAACAGACGTCCTGGTGTTGAGCGACCCGATGCTCTGAAGCGGCACGATGAGTCGAGACAGGTGCCGCTCACGAAATGACGCGATTCCTCCATACGCAGAACTCTATCCGACGCGCCTTCTAGCGCATAGTCAGGATTGCGATCTTTATTTTTACAATTGCGACAGCGTCTGTTGCGGCGGCTATACTCGCGGCATGCAGGGCAAAACCGACAACGCGCCGAACGTGGCGGTGCTCGTGGATACCTCCAGCGGCTGGGGCCGGCGGATGATCGAGGGCGTGGCAGACTACGCGCTCAAGCACGGGCCCTGGCACCTGCGGGTCGAGCAGCGCGGCCGGACCGAGCACCTGAGCCTGCCGCCGAACTGGCCCGGCGACGGGGTCATCGCGCGCATCAGCACCCAACGCATGTGCGACGCGATGCGGAAGCTGCGCATCCCGGTCGTCAACGTCTCGGCGATCGACCTGGACCGATGCAATTTCCCGCGCGTGACCAGCAACAACCAGTCGGCCGCGACGATCATGGCCGACCACTTCCTCGAGCGCGGGTTCGAGCACTACGCCTACGTCGGCTCGTTCCAGCACGCCTACGTCCGCCAGCACCTTGAAGCGGTCCGCCAAGCGCTGATCGAGGCGGGGGTCACCAGCGAAGTCGCCACGTTCAACTACCGCGTTCAGAGCGTGACCAACCAAGGCTGGGCGGTGCAGGACCGCAGGCTCACCGACTGGCTGGCGGATCAGCCCCGGCCGCTGGCGGTGATCGGCTGGGCGACGACGGCGGCGGCGCACGTGCTGGACGCGTGCCGCAACGCAGACCTGGCCGTGCCCGACGACGTCGCGGTGCTGTCGTCGGACGAGGACACGCTGATCAACGAGTGCACCGTCCCGCCGATGTCGGGCCTGGTCGTCGCGTCCGGGCAGATCGGCTACCGCGCCGCCGAGGTGCTCGACGACCTGATGCACGGACAGCGCCCCAAACAGGCCGCCGAGAAGATCGACCCGATCGAGATCATCACCCGCGGCTCGACCGAGACGTTCGCCATCGAGGACCGCAACCTCTTGCAGGCCGTCAGCTTCATGCGGCACAACGCCTACCGCCCGCTGTCCATCGACGAGATCGCCGACGCGGTGCCGATGACCCGGCGGACGCTCGAGCGCAAATTCAAAGAAGCGTTCGGCCGGACCCCTTTGGCCGAGATCAATCGGCTACGCCTGGCGCGCGCCAAGCAGCTGCTGGCCCACACCGACCACTCAACCGCCCAGGTCGCCGAGTCTTGCGGGTTCGAGACCGCCGGCTACCTCTCGACCTGGTTCCGCAAGCAGGTCGGGGTGACGCCGTTGAAGTACCGCTCGGCGACCCGGGCGCGATAGCCCAGCAGATGCCAAGGCCTCGAAACCGGCTCACGCGTTTCTTTCAAAAGATCTAATCACGGGCGGTCGCCCGTGCGTCTGTATAGGCAGATGGACGAGCGGCGGATGGAAAAGCCGTTAGACAGCGCGGAAGACTGGCTGGACGCGTACGGCGCGAGGCTGGTGCTATACGCACGCCAGTGGGTGCCGACCCACGCCGACGCTGAAGACGCGTTCCAGGATGGGTTCGTCCGGTTCTGGAAGAGCGGGCGCGGTGCCGACGACCCGAAGGCCTACCTGTACCGCTGCGTGCGGACCGCGGCGCTGGACAAGCTCCGGCGGCTGCGCACCCGCCGGGTCCATGAAGACGCCTACAAGCGGCACGCGCTGCTTGTCAGCAAGGAACCGGAACACGACGACACCCGCGAGACCATCGAGCACGCCATGGCCCACCTGACGACCGAGCAACGCGAGCTGATCGCCATGAAGCACTGGGGCGGGCTGACCTTCGTGTCGATCGGCACGGTGCTGGCGATCAACCCGCGCACGGCGCAGTCCCGCTACCGCGAAGCAATCCGGCAGCTGCGGCAGACGCTCAAGACGGCGGAGATGCTATGAACGACCAGGACGACTACGACATCACGGAACTGCTGAACCGCACCGCGCCGCGCGCCCTTAGCGAAGAGGCTCGTCGGCGGACGCTCGAGCGGATCAACGAACCGGCCAACGAGTGCGGTGATGATCAGGACGACGCGGCGTCATTCCCGGTCTGGCGCGTCCTCGCACCGCTCGTCGCGGCGGCGTGTTTAGCGCTGGTTCTCTTGCTGCCGCGTATCGTTGACAACGACACCGACATCGCGGTCCAGCCGGACCCGCGCTGGACCGTCGTCCCCGTCGGCGGCGCGCAGTACACCTGGACCGCATCCAATCAGATCGACCTGACGCGTGGCGAGATCCGCGTGCAGGCATCTGCCCCTTCGGCATCAGTCGATCCCGAAATCGTTGTTGTGACCCCCGCGGGACAAGTGCGCGCGACGTCCCCGGACTTTTTTGTTGGAACCCACCCCGCTTTGACTACAGACCCGAAAGGTAATGCCGAGATGAAACGATACTTCACCCGATCCCTGGCCCTCGCCGGCACGATCACCCTGACCAACGCGATGGGCACGCTCACAGGCGGGCCGAACGAGGTGCTGGCGATGCAAGCCGAGCAAGCGCCCGTCGCCGTGACCGTCCAAGCCAACAGCGATTTTGCGATCGACCTGTACCGCGAGCTGGCCAGGGCCAACGAAGGCGGCAACCTGTTCTTCTCGCCCTACTCGGTCAGCACGACGCTGACGATGGTGCTCGACGGCGCACGCGGCGACACCGCCGAGCAGATCGGCGACGTGCTGCGCCTGCCCGACGCCGGCAAGCGCGTCGGCCCCGACGCCCAGCAGATCCCCTGGCGGGCGTCGCTGCTCCACACCGGGCTGGCCGATATCAGCAAGACGCTCGTGGGCGATCGCGGCGAGGAAGAAGCCAAACTCCGTGAGAAGCTCGGCAAGCTGGAGGCGGAGCTTGAGGAGGTGCAGGAGCAGGTCCGCGCCGGCAACCGCGACCTGGTCGTGCAAGAACTGAACCTTGTGAACCAGGTCAACCGCCTGCGCAAGCAGATCAACGGCGTGACCCTGAACGTCGCCAGCGCCATCTGGGGCGAGCGGACCTACGACTTCAACCCCGACTACACCAAGCGGATCAACCAGTACTACAAGACCGGCGGTGTCTTCCCGGCCGACTTCCGCAACAACGCCCGCGCAGAACGCGCCCGGATCAACAAGTGGGTCGCCGAGCAGACCCATGGGAAGATCACCGAGATCGTGGGCGAGGGCTCGATCACCGACCGGACCCGGATGATCCTGCTCAACGCGATCCACTTCCAGGGCCAGTGGGCCGAGCCGTTCAACACCCAACTGACCAAGGATGTAGATTTTCAATTAGCCGCCGGCGGCAAGGTCGAGGCCTCGACCATGCACGCCTACAAGTCTGAATCCGTCTGGTACGGCGCTTTCAACGCCGACGGCAGCGACTTTGAATCCTTCACGCGATTCAACAAGTTCATTAACCCCGGCGACGGCGGGTTCCACCTGCTGTCCATCCCCTACCGCGGAGGTGAGGTAAGCATGATGGTCATCGCCCCGCAGGACCCGGGCAACCTCGCCGGCGTCGAGACCCTGCTCTCCACCAATGCAATCAACGCCTGGGCCGATCAACTCGAAGGCGACATCAAAGTCAACATCGCCCTGCCCAAGTTCAAGATGGAAACGGACAGCGACCTCAAGACGCTGCTGGAGAACCTGGGGATGACCGACGCCTTTATCGATGGTAAAGCAGACTTGACCGGCATCAGCCCGTCGCTGAGTGACCACGACCGGCTGTACATCGAAAAAGTTTTACAAAAGGCTTATGTCGATGTAAACGAGAAAGGCACCGAAGCCGCGGCGACGACCGGCGTCTGGGCACACGTCGGGATCGACAAAGTCGCCGACTTCCGTGCCGACCGCCCTTTCCTTTTCCTGATCCGCGACAACCGGACCGGCACGATCCTGTTCATGGGCCGCGTGACGGACCCGTCGTTGCTGAAGTAAACGGCTCAGGCCGCGAACCGTTTCGAACACCCAAGCGCCACGGCTCCGTGCCGGGGCGTTTTAGCGCGCGTCGGGTCGCTCGTCCTCATCATCAAACATCGCGCGGTACGGCGGCGTGTCCAGGTCGTCGTACTGGCCCTGGCGGACCGCCCAGAGGAAGGCCGCGACGCCGCCGGCGGCGAGCACGAGCGCGATCGGAAGCACGATGTACAGCACGCTCATCCCATTGCCTCCGTTGTCGCGATGCGTCGTTGCGCCCACGGACGCTGGCCGTGCATCGCCAGCGCGAGCACGAGCAGGCTGCTGGCGGGCATGAGGACCGCGGCGACCAGTGGGTTGATGTACCCCATCGCCGCCAACGCGATCCCGATCGCGTTGTAGGCCAGCGACACGACAAGATTCCGGCGGATCACGCGGCGGCTGTGGCGGGCGCTCGCGACCAACTCGACCAGGCCCGACAGCCCCGGCCGGGCGAGGTAGGCATCGGCGGCGGCCATCGCGGCTTCCGCCCCGCTGCTCACCGCCACACCGACATCGGCGGCGGCTAGTGCTGCAGCGTCATTCACACCATCGCCGACCATCACAACCGGGCGATCATCTTTGCGCTGGCGCGTGGCTTCGAGCTTCTGCTCCGGGAACACGCCCGCGTCGATGTCCTGCTCACCGATGCCCGCCGCTTGGCCGACCTGGTGCGCGACAGCATGCTCGTCGCCGGTCAGCATACGGACCTCCCAGCCCCATCGCTTGAGCTGGTCGATCGAGGCCTTCGCGTCGTCGTGCAGCGCGTCGCCGACCGCGGCCATCGCAACGATCTGATCGTTCAGCGCGACGAAAATGGGCGTATACGCCAGGGCTGACCAATGCTCGGCGCGTGACACATCTTGTTGTGACAGAGCGATGCCTAAACCCGCCATGTACTGATTCGAGCCCACATCCAGCCGGCCAAGGGCGGTCGGCGCGGTGATACCATTGTGATGCACCCAGACGGTTCCGATCGCGGCACGCTGCTGCGCATCGAGTTCCTGCTCGCCGAAGGCGTTGACCAGCGCATGCGCGACCGGGTGGGTCGGCTGGCGCTCGATCTCGGCGATGAGCGGCTGCAGCGCCGTGTCGCCGTGCCAGGCCTGGACACACATCTCGCCGCGTGTGACGGTCCCGGTCTTATCGATCAAGAGCCGGCCGGGCTTCGCCAGCCGGTCCAGCACCGCGCCGCTCTTGATCAGGATGTCGCGCTTCGCGGCGCGCCCGATCGCGACCGCGAGCGACAACGGTGTCGCCAGGCCCAGCGCGCACGGGCAGGCGATGATCAGCAAGGCGACCGTGTGGTCCACCGCCCTGCCGAGATCGACCACGCTCCAGGCCGAAAAAACAACCAAAGCGATCAACGACACCGCGCACACGAACCAGCCCGCGACGCGGTCGGTCAGCGCGACGATGTTGGGCTTGTCCTGCATGCCGCGGTGAACCAGGGCCATAAGCTTGCCGACGCGTGAGTCCTCGCCCACCGCCGAGACGCGCATGCGCAGTGTCGCGCCCTGTAAGCGTGCGCCCGCGCAGACGGTGTCGCCCACGCCAACCGGCGCGGGCCGGGACTCGCCGGTTAGCAGTGCCGCGATAACCGATGCTCGGCCATGCTCGACAACGCCGTCGGCCGGGATCAGCTCGCCCGGACGTACTTCCAAGAGATCGCCGATATGCAACGCTTCGACAGGAACCTCTCCAATCGTTTCGCTTGAAGCGTCGCGTGTAACCCTTCGACAGTTGGCCGGCGTCAAAGACAGCAACAACCCGACCGACTCGTCCGCCCGACGCTGCTGGCGGTACTGGATGAACCGGCCGACCAGCAGCAGGAAGACGAGCACGGTGAGCGAATCGAAGTAGATCTCGCCCCGGCCGAGGATGACGTTGACGGTCCCTGCAACCCCGCCGACGCCGAGCGCGAGCGCGATCGGCACGTCCAGGTGCGGGCTGCGCATGCGGATGGCGGCCCAGGCCCCGCGGAAGAACACGGCCCCGGGCCAGGCGAGCGCGAGCACGCCGAGCGCCGTGCTGAT
>JANQKT010000185.1 GCA_028280965.1 Phycisphaeraceae bacterium | reverse complement strand
CTCGGCCGACGGGGTATCGCCTTGGATAAGTTGTTGTCCTTGCGTGACCAGGACCCGTCCGGCGCGAACCGGCTGCCGCGCATCCGCGTGCAGGTCCCGCGCGTCGATTTCGAGGGCCGTGACAACGCCGCGGACAACGCCATCGCCGGCGACCACTTCTTCTGGTCCGAGGATGCCGAGCAGGCCTTCCGCGACCAGCACAAGCTCGGCTCGGCCGACCCCGAGCTCGACGAAGTGATCGACGGCAAGACCGGCGGCTCAAGCAAGACCCGCCCCTCGACGCGGCACGAGCTGCACGAGATCAAGGATTTTGAAAAGCAGTTCGCCCGGCTCGAAGCGCTCGGTCTGTCTGTTGAGGACTACAGGCTCCAGCGGGTCAAGTCCGTCACCGGCCTGCCCGAACCAACGCGGTTTGAATTGCTGGTCGAGGGCAAAAAAAGCGCAGCGCCCAAAGCCGCCGTCGGCGACGGCGATGGTTCGAGCAACAGTGAACCCGCCGCGGCCTCCGCCGTCACCGCCGAGGGGGCAACGCCGGTAGTCAACCTTGAGGAACTGGTTGGCGCGATCCACGAGTCGGGCAAGCGTGGGATGGAGATCAAGCGGTTCAAGGGGCTGGGCGAGATGGACGCCGAGCAGCTGTGGGAGACGACGATGAACCCGGACAACCGCGTGCTGCTGCGTGTGACCTGGGACGCGGCGAGCGAGGCGGAGAAGCTCTTCTCCGTGCTCATGGGCGACGACGTCGAGCCCCGCCGCAAGTACATCGAGGACCACGCGCTGGAAGTCAAGAACCTGGACGTGTGAGTGAAGCACACTATCTCAACGGCTCAACAGTATGACCTCCTACCCAACCCCGCAACACCCGCCGAGCGCGTACCAGCCCCCGCCGAGCAACGGTATTGGGATCACCGGCTTCGTCGTGTCGCTGTCGGGGCTGCTGCTGTGCGCCGGGTTCCTGTGCCCGATCGGGCTGCTGCTGTCGCTGATCGGCCTGGGCAAGGAGCCGCGCGGCTTCGCGATCGCCGGCACGATTATTGGCCTGCTCGGCTCGCTGATCGCGCTGTTCATCGTGCTCGCGATCGCCGGGGTGATCAGCACCGGCGGGTCGATGTTCAACTTTTTCAGCAGCCAGTGGCAGACACAGATGACCATGGATAGCGCCAGTTGGGAGATCGATCGCCACTACACCAACAACAATAACACCCTGCCCGATCAAGCCACGGGCACCGGCATCATCGCGAACAACGGCTACTACGACGACTGGGGCATGCTCCTGGAATACCGCCCCGTCACAGGTTCGACCAGCGACTACGAGATCGTCAGCGCCGGCCCGGACATGCAGTTCGGCACGAACGACGACATCTTCAGCCCGTACACCGCAGGCTTCAGCTTCGGCAGCAGTGCGACCGTGGCGCCTAACAATCCGTTCGGCGACACCGGCCCCGACCAGGCGCAGATTGACTACAGCTTCAACCAAGCCGTCAAGCGGATTCAGACCGCGTCCCCAACGGGCCTGGTCCCGCCCGACACCGCAGCGGGCAGCCTACTCATCCAAGGCACCAATGACCCGTGGTACAACCCGTTCCAATACGAGTACAGACCCGCGGACGGCTCGTTCTTTAGGCTCAAATCTGCCGGCCCTGATGGGCAGTGGCAGACCGAGGACGACATCGACAAGAGCTTCTTCTTCGAGCCGGGCGGCGGCGGCTGAGTTCAGGGCTATGATTGAGCCGCCATGGACGCGACCGCCGAACAACCCGCCCCCCCCGAACAACGCCGCGCCCCCTCCCGCCGGTGGTACCTGCTGGCGCTGGTGCTGATGGTCGGCTCGGTCGCGGTCTTCGCCGGGGCGGTGATGAGCAAGGCGGCCCATCTCAAGAAACAGATCGAGCAGATGCCGCGATTCGTCGCGCCGACGGGCGAGGCGGGCTTCATCGTCACGATCGACATGCCGGGCAAACAGAACCTCTTCTACGAAAACCGCGGCACGCTCGAGGGGCGCACCTTCGACACCCGTCGTCGGCAGGTCTGGACGACCTTCGACACGCCGTCGATGACCTGCGTCGTCACGCACGTTGAAACAGGAAACCGGGCCGAGGTCCGCCTGCCCGGCGTCGGGGAGACGACGGACAAGCGCGAGGTGACCAAGGACCTGGTCTACCCCTACGACTTCGCCGGCCGGCAGGGCCACAGCGCCTGGGTCTTCGAAGCAAACCAACCCGGCGACTACCGGATCGTCCTGCGGTACAAGGACGCGGTCCGCCTCGAGCCCGGTGACATCGACATCCCCAAAGAACTGACCAGGGCCGAGCAGAAAGAGATGCTCAGCGGCGCCGGCGAGCAGCACGAAGAAGCCCGGCGCGAGGCGATCGAGCAGGCGGCGCTCGCCGAGCTTCAGCCGGTGGACGTGCTCTTCGCCGTCGGCCCGGACCCGACGCGTGGCGGGTTCTTCGCGCTCGTCGGCCTGAAGGGCGCGGCAACGGTCCTGGCCTTCGGCTTCACCTTCTCGGTCCTGATCACGCTGGTGACGTACATGCTCAGGAACGGGCACGTCACGCCGCGCGGGGAGATGAGTGAAGTACGACGTGGACTATCTTCATAACGCTAGGCGGAAGCCAGGAGCTATGACTCAACACACTGGCATGCCTCCCATCTCGGACAACTGATCAGGTGGTCGTTCACCATCCCAACCGCCTGCATGAAGGCGTAGCAGATCGTCGAGCCGACGAACCTGAAGCCGTCCTTCTTCAGTTGCTTGCTCATCGCATCCGACACCGCCGTCTTCGCGGGCACATCTTTCATGGCCTTGAAACGGTTGATGACCGGCTCGCCATCAACAAACCGCCAGAGATAGGCGTCGAGGCTGCCGTGCGTCTCGATCACCTTCAGCGCCGCCTTCGCGTTGCCGATCGTGGACTCTATTTTCCCGCGGTGGCGGACGATGGACGGGTCGCTGACCAGCCGCTCGACCGAGCGGGCGTTCAGCCGGGCGATCTTGTCGATGTCCCAACCGCAGAACGCTTTGCGGTAGCCCTCGCGCTTGTTCAGGATCGTGGACCAGCTCAGCCCGGCCTGCGCGCCCTCGAGCGTGATGAACTCGAACAGCACGCGGCCGTCGTGCACGGGCACGCCCCACTCGGTGTCGTGGTAGGTCGTCTCGGGTTCGTTCGCAGCCCAAGGACAAATCGGCATGGCGCGATCATAGCACCGACGTTCAGGACAAGCGTTTGCCCATCGAGACAACCGCGTCTCGGGTAAAGCCAGCTTTTTCATAGAACGCGATCACACCTGTGTTGCTCTCCCGAACCTGGAGGTTGATCTTCGGGCAGCCAAGGTCACGCAGTCGCGATTCGGCGTGCTGCATCAGCGCCCGGCCGAGCCCGCCGCGCTGCATATCGGGCCGGACCGCAAGGTAGTTGATCCAGCCACGGTGGCCCTCGTACCCGACCATCACACTGCCGACAAGATCATGCCCCCGCTCGGCGACCAGCAGCAGGTCCGGTGACTGCGCGAGCTTGAGCGCGATATCGCGGTAAGGGTCGTTGACCGGGCGCACCAGGCCGCAGGCGAGCCATAGGTCGACGAGTTGCTGCTCGTCGCCGGCGTGGAAAGGACGGACCTGGACCGTTGAGCCGTTGGTCATCACAAGCATCTCCAATGCAATAAAAAACCCGCGAGCACAAGCCCGCGGGTCTCTTGAAAGACTTGGGTATATGTGTCGCTTAGCGCTTCGAGAACTGGAAGCGTCGGCGGGCGCCGCGCTGGCCGTACTTCTTACGCTCGACCTTGCGGGCGTCGCGGGTCAGCAAGCCTTCGTCACGCAGGGCCTGCTCGAGGGTCGGATCGTAGCCCTTGATGGCGCGGGCGAGGCCGAGCAGGACGGCACCGGCCTGGCCGGTGATGCCGCCGCCGGTCGTGTTGACGTGGACGTCGAGCTTGCCCTCCATGCCGGTGGCCTTGAGCGGCGCGAGGCACTGGGCGCGGTGCTGGGGCTCAGAGAAGAAGTCGTTGACCTCCTTGCCCTTGATGAGGAACTTGCCGTCGCCGGGCTTGATGCGGACGCGGGCGACGGCGGCCTTGCGTCGGCCGGTGCCCCATATGAAGCCGCCGGCGTCGGGCTTGGCAGGCTCGGCGAGCGGGCGCGTCTGCACCTCGGGCGCTGCCTCGGTCGCGGTCAAGCCGCTGACGTTCAGGGTCTCAACGGCGGTCGGGGTCTCGGCGATCGTTTCGTCGGTCATGCTTTAAACCTGGTCTCAGGTGTTGGTGGCGGGGATCAAAAAGGAAATCAAGCGCTCTGCAACTCCAGCGCCTTGGGGTTCTGCGCCGCGTGCGGGTGGTCCGGGCCGGCGTACACCTTCAGCTTCGTCAGCATCTTCGCGCCGATCCGGTTCTTCGGCAGCATCCGGCGGACCGACTCTTCGATCAGCCGCTCGGGGTGCTTCTCCATCACTTCACGGAAGGTCTTGACCTTCCGGCCCGACGGGTGGCCGGTGAAGTGCTCGTGCGTCTTCTGATCCAGCTTCTTGCCGGTGAGCTTGATCTGCTCGGCGTTGGTCACGACGACGAAATCACCCACATCGTGGTGCGGGGTGTAGGTCGGTTTGGTCTTGCCCATCAGGATCATGGCGATCTGCGTGGACAGCCGGCCGAGCACCTGGTCGGTCGCGTCAACATGGACCCATTCCTGGGCGACCTCGTTGTTCTTGGCAAGGGTGGTCTGTCGGTTCATAGCGTGTCTCGGGGCTGGCCGGCCCGTTTCGCAGTCGGCCGGGCATCATCGCCGGCCGGGCAAATACCGGCTCTGAGGTGTTCTCAGGGGTATATCAGGCCCCCGGCGGCGAACGGAACCCGGGCCGGGGGCGAACCTGGTAGTGTAGCGTTGGCCCGGTGGCTGTCAAGCGATGCGAAGCGCGATTCAGGGCTGCTCGCCGGGGTTGTCGGCCAGCTCCGCCGGGTGGCCGTCCGGGCCGTGGGCCTCGGGGCCGGGCACGGGCTCGACCGGCGGGTCCTCGCCCTCGCGGACGGCGTTGATCTTCGCGTCCACCCGCGCCGAGAGGGTCCGCAGTTCCGGGTCGAACATCAGGTCCTCGGGGTCCAGCCGCTGGGCACGGGCGATCTGCCAGTGCCGGATCGCGGAGGCCGTCTCGGCCTGTTTGTACATGATGTCACCCATATGGTCGTAGAGCACGGCCTTGGAGGACTTGAGCTGCTCGTTCACGCGGAGCTGCTCGGCACGCAGGGCCTCGATCGCCCGGCGCTGATACGCCTCGGCCTGAGCGAATTGGCCGAGCTTGTACTGGACCCAGGCCATCGAGTCGAGGACCGAGTGGTCCTCGCCGGTGGCGTCCAGGGCGCGCTGGATCATCGCCTTGGCCTGGAGCAGGTTCTTGTTCTGGACGGTCCACTGGTATCCCAGCGCGTTGTTCAACCGCGCGTTATCCGGGAAACGCTTGACCATCGAAAGCGACAGCGACTCGGTGTCGCGGTCCGGGTCGGCCGAACCGAGTAGCTGAACCAGCGATGCCGCGTCGTCGCCGGTCAGCGCCCGGCCGGGCAGCACGCCCTCGGCGTCGAGCTCGAGCGTGCGCGTCAGCACCTCGGCGGCGGCGTCCATCTCGCCCAGGCCGATCGCACGGGCGGCGCGCGTCAGGGCTTGGTCCACACCCGGCGGCGAGACACGCAGCAAACGGTCGGTCGCCGCTTCGGCCTTGTCCTCCTCGCCCGACAGCTCGTAGACCGCGATCAGCATCGACCAGGCGAGCGTATTATCCGGCTCCGATTCCAGTGCGCCCAGAAGGAGCTGCTCGGCGGACTCGGCCTGCTCGGGGTTGTCATACCGGTCAAACGCGCGCTCGACCCGCGCCGTCACGGAGTCTGGCAGGTTCTTGTCGAGCATGGAGAGGATGGCCTTGCGCATGTTCAGCGCGTCGCCGATGTTGCGAAACCCATCGAGGTTCTCGTCGATCAGACGCAGGCCGAGCTTGTACGGCCGTTCATCCAGCGGGTTCTGGCGGATCAGGCGGATCAGCGACTCACAAGCCTCCCGCGGGTCGCCGCTGGCCGCGACGAGCTCGGCGCGCAGCAGGCGCGTGCGGGCCGCGTCGCCTCGGTCGGCGAGCCAGGCGTCTGTGAGCTGCAGGGCCTCGCGGTGATCGCCCATCGCGGACATCGCCTGGACGGTCGTGGCGAAGTGTTCCCAGCCCGCCCCCGCCCCGCCGCCGCGCAAGACCGCGAGCGCCTCGGCCGGGCGCTGCGCCCCGGTCAGCAGACGAGCCAGCGGCAGGCGCGCGTGCGCAGCGAGCGCGGCGTCGGCAGAGACCGCGCGCTGGTACGCGGCGATCGCGTCCTCGACCCGGCCGGTGCGCTCATAGGCGATCGCGACCAGCAGCGCCCGATAGGGGTTGTCCGCGTCGTCTGCGAGGCCCGGCGTCTTCAAGGCACGCAGCAGGCAGATATACGCGTCGATCTCGCCGACCAGCACCTCGGCGAAACGCGGGGCCTGGTCGGGCTGGTCCGCCATCAGGCCCGCGGTGAGTTGCAGGAGCGCGGCCAGCGGCTCGGCGTCCTCGGGCCGGTCATCATCAAACGCGACCAGGCCCGCCGCCTGACGCAGCAGCGCCGGCTCGGCCGGCCGGGCCGACAGCCAGCCCGCCAGCGCGCCGATCGCCCGGTCCGCCTCGGCGACCTGCGCGAGGCCGGCGAGCAGCGGCAGCGACGGGCCGTGCTGCGCGATCGCGGCGTCTACCGCCTCGTTCAGCTGAGTCGGCGCGACGCCCTGCGCACGCAGGTAGCCGACCAGCTCGGCGTGTTGCAATTCCGCGGACGGGGCCGCCAACAATGTCACGACCTGCTGGGTCGCCCGGGCCGGGTCGCCCGCACGGAGCGCGAGGTAGGCCCGCCGGGCGACGAGCGCACCGGGGTCGGCCAGACGCACCGCGTCGATCTGTGCATACGCGCGGGCCGCAGCAGTTTCATCGCCAGACGCAAGCAGCCGGTCCCCTAGCTCGACATGCAGCTCGGGCTCGAGCGTTTGTAGGACACGCAGCTCACGCAGAACCTCCGGGTCCCGGCCTTCATCGGCTTTGATCGCGTCATCGTTGAGCCCGGCCAGGCCTTCGATCACGTGGGCCAGGCGCTCGGCCGATGCGCGGGTAAAGCCTGATCGCTTCAGTGCGCGGGCGCGGTACAGGTCGGCCAGCAAGCCTGTGCCCACTGCGGGATCCGCGGACGCTAGCGCATCGCACAGCCCGAGGGTTGTACTCAACGCATCGCGTTGGGACGCGTGATCGGCGAGGAGCACGAGCGCACCCGCGTCGTTGTTGTTAAACGACAGGACATGCTCGAGGTAGCCCGCGCCGCGCACGCGGTTACCGCTTCGCATGTAGGCGATGCCCAGCCGACGGGCGACCGCGCGGTTGTCCGGCTGCTTGAGCTCGGCCTGCCGCAGGGACTCGATCGCGCTGAACAGCTCGCCACGCCGGGTCGCGGCGTCCGCTTCGGCGATCAACTCGTCGATCGACTCGTCCCCGAGCGCGACCGGCGGGGCTTGGTCCGACTTGGGCAGCGCTGCCGGCTCGACCGACTCGGCAACCTGAGCCCAGCTCAACCCGCGACGCTCGGTCAACGCCGGATCGGCCGGTTGTGTGTCAGCCCACAACCCACGCAACACCCTCGGCGGCGCGACCGTATCACGATCAATCCCAGCTTCGCCACCGGCCGCTTCGGCGGCCGGGGCAGTTTCCGAAGCAGACGGCTGAAACCCAAAGCTGATCGACACATCAGACACGCCCAACGATACACCGGCGGCGGCAACAAGAAACAGACGGCTTCGCATGACGGCTCCAACAAAGGCGACCCCCTTACTGTACCCGCCCGAGCCGACATCGGATCATGAATCGCGCGGCCCGGCAGCACCCCGCGTCGGCGCAGGAACCACGGTCCACAGCGCGAGCAGCCCCAAGACCAGCGCAAACCCCGCCACGCCCAGCAAAACAGGCATGTGCGTGCCGGCGATCTCACGACCCTGCGCGACGACCAACGGCCCCGCGGACGATCCGATGACGGCCAAAAGCTGCGCCGCGCCCTGGATCCGGCCGAGCTGCCGCCGACCAAACGCCCGGACCCAGACGGTGAAGAACAGGACCGTGACCAAGCCGCCCGCCAGGCCAAAGCTGACGGCCTGGAGGTAGGCGTGCCACGGCCGATCAAGAAACGTCAGGCCGACCAGCGAGCCGGCGAATACGAGCATCGCGACGGCCAGCAGCCGGTTCATGGGCCAGCGTGCCGATAGCAAGCCGCCGACCAGGTTTGCAAGCAGGCCCGCGAACAGGCTGACGATCTGCGTGATTTGGTAGACGCTTTCGGTGATCCCACGCTCAGCCAGGATCGGTTGCAAGAATAGTAAGACCCCGGAGCTGGCCAACGCGAAGAGCGACATCGCCAGTGCGAACAACCAGAAGCAAGGGGCCCGCAGCGCCTGGCCAAGCGTGGCATCGTGCGGTGCGCCCACCTCAGGGAAACCGGGTCGGTCTGCCGCCAGTTCTGCTCGGCGTGGCGGGCGCAACGCGGTGAGGCAGATCACGGGCGTCAGCGCCAACAGCACCAAAGCGGCCTCCGACCAGGCCAGCCGCCAGTCGTTGGTCGTGGTCAGGCGATGGCCTAAGAGCCCAAACGCCGTCGCCAGCAGCATCGTCATCAGCACGGCGTACGCGCCCATGGACAGGCCGGCACCTCGGCCGAACCACTTGCCCAGCATCGCCAGGCTCAGGACCGACAGCATGCTCTGCCCGAGCCCCCGGGTCAGCGTCAGCGAGACCGTGAGCTGGGCCAGACTCGTTGATCGGGACATCGCGAAGACCGACCCGGCCAGCCCCAAGAGCACGACCGCCAAGACCCGGCGGGCGCCAAACCGGTCCAGGAGCCAGCCGGCGGGCAGGCAGAACGCCGCGCCGATCAAGGCGGCGATGAGGTTGATCACCGCGTAGCGTGTCTCGGTTATGCCCTCGAAGTCCGTCAGCAGCCGCGTCGTGATCAGACCGAGCCCGAAAGTTCGGCCGGGCAGGGTCGCGAGCATGACCAGCGAGCCACACATGACAACCAGAACCGCGCCGAATCGTTGACCAAGCCACGCATCACGTATCGTTGAGTTTGGCAACGGCGGTCTCGATGCTTTTACGGATGAATCAAGTCTTTCGGGCTGCGCCCGAACGGCAGGCAAGATGCCCGCCCCACCTGCTCGAAGACGTGCCTACGGGATCACCTTGTTCAGCGGGTAGCTGACCAGGTCTTTCGCCCCAGCGCGCTTGAGCCGCGGGATCAGCCCGCGCTCGATCTTCTCATCCGTGATCACCTCGACCGCCGCCCAATCCTTGTCCGCCAGGTCGTTGATCGTCGGCGAGTGCTCGGCCTGGAGCAGCGACAGGACATCGTCGAGCACCGAACGCGGGACGTTCATCTTCAGGCCGACCTTGCTCCGCGCGGCGATCGCGCCCGACAGCAAGAGCGCCAGGTCCTCGATCTTCTGCCGCTTCTCGGGGTTTTCCCACGCGGCCTTGTTCGCGATCAGGCGCGTCGTCGAGGTCAGCAGCGTCGCGATGACCTTCAGGTTGTTGGCCCGCAGCGAAGAGCCGGTCTCGGTCACGTCCACGATCGCATCCACCAGCCGGGCCTTGACCTCGGTCGCGCCCCAGGAGAACTCGACCTTGCGGACATTGATCCCCTGGTCCCTGAAGAACCGCTGGGTCGTGTTGATCAGCTCGGTGGAGATGATCTTGCCTTCGAGCTGTTTGGGGTCGGTGATGCCGCCTTCTTCGGGCACCGCAAGGACCCAGCGGACCGGACGTCCGGTCGCGCGCGAGTACGCCAGCTCGCAGACCTCGTGCACATCCGAGCCGTTCTCGACGACCCAGTCGTGGCCGGTGATGCCGATGTCCACCACGCCGTCCTCGACGTAGCGGGCCATCTCCTGGGCGCGGAACATGACGCACGCGAGCTGCGGGTCGTCGATATCCGGCGTGTAAGACCGGCTGCGGACGTTGATGTTGTAGCCCGCGCGGTCGAACAGATCGATCGTCGGCTGCTCGAGCGAGCCCTTGGGCAGGCCGATCTTCAGCAGGGGTTGGTCAGTATCACTTAGAGACATCTTGGAACTCTTATTTCAATAGCCGCGACGCGTCGCAGGCAGAGCAGGATGAACGCGTCACGGTTTGCCTGCGACGCGTGGCGTCGCGGCTATTGCAACAACATCGTTCTACTTCTTCTTCGCCACGCGCTTCTTGCTCGTGGCATTCTTTTTCGTTGCCTTCTTCGCTGCGGCCCTCTTCTTGGTCGCCTTCTTCGCCGGGGCCGCAGCGGCCGGCCTGGTCAGCGTGATGCGTTGGGTGTCCGCCCACTCCTGGAGTGCGCCGTACGCTTCTTCCGCGTCGCCGGCCTTGACCTGCCGGGTCAGCCAGGCCTCGGCCTCGTCGGGTGTCGTCTCGGGCTCGAACACGCCGGCCTTGACCAGCAGCGCCAGCAGCCGGTCGTCGACGGGCATCGCGTGGGCGCCGAACGCCAGCAGCGCCACACGCGCGGCGACAAACGGCGGCATGCCCGGCAGCGTGTCCAGGTACTCGCGCTGTTCGCGCTTGCCCTTGGTCTTGGCCGAGTTCATCTTGTAGTCGTGCTCGCGTTCGAAGACCTCGTTCATCGCCTGGAGCAGGCGGATGACGCGGCGCTCGGCGTCGGGGTAGCGCACGCCGATCATCTCGACGACCTCGCGCGCGTGGCTGACGCGCAGCTCGTTGAGGTCCACGACCTGGGCCATGATCTTGCCAAACGCCGTGTCGGCCTGGCGCAGCGTCGCGTTCCAGGTGAGGAAGCTGAAGACCAACTCCGAGATCGGCTCGAGCATCTCAACCTCGCCGCTGAAACCGGAGCGGGCCTTCTTCAAGAGCGCGTTGAACGCCTTTTCCTGTTTTTTTGTGTCGGCCTTGGCCATGTATAGGGGGTCGGGGTTT
>JANQKT010000178.1 GCA_028280965.1 Phycisphaeraceae bacterium | reverse complement strand
ACTTCTTAAACAGCTGGTCGTTCGGGTTGCCCTTGCTCATGATGAACGCGACGAGGTCGGCGAGTTCCTCGGCGCTCAGCGCGTTGACCAGGCCCGCGGGCATCGCCGAGGCCTCGGCCTCCTCGACCTTGGCCACCCGGTCCAGCGGGACCGTCACCGTCTGCTCCTTGCGGACATCGGGCTGGACCTTGATGTGCCTATCCGTCTTCTCAAGCACCCGGCCGATGACCTTCGTGCCGTCGTGCTTCGTGACCGTCGACAGCGCGTACTGCTCGGAGATCTCGTGGCTCGGCTCGATGGTGTGCAGCAGCAGGTCCTTGACGCTGAACTTGTTGACGACGGAGGTGAGGTCCGGGCCGATGTCCCCGCCGAGCGTATCGACGCGGTGGCACTGCGAACACAGCGTGGCCTGGTAGAGGCCGACACCGCGGTCGTAGCTGCGCGTGCCGGGCTTGAGGCGCTGGGTGACGAGCTTCTCGGCGACGGCGGTCTTCCACGGCCGGCCGGGCCCCTTGGGCTCGACGATCGGCGGGAGGTTGGACGTGTCCTGCGGCTCGAGCAGCGCGGCGAGGTAGACCTTCTCCTCATCGGTCAGCGTCTGCATCGCCTGCTGCTTGACCCTGTTGACATAGCCCTTGTACGAGTTGCCGCCGCCGCCGCGCGCCGCGCGGTTCAGCCAGGCGAAGTAGGCCTGCCGGGTCTGCGGGGTCCAGCCGTCTTTGATATTGCGCAGCATGAAGGCGATGTTGAACTGATCGACCGGCGGGGGGTTGTCGCGCATCTGGATAATGGCCCGGCCGTAGCGGTCGTTCTTCGCCGCCAGATCCAGCCAGGCCGGCGGCTCGGCCGGCTCGGCGTTGTTCATCACGTCCAGCGCAAAGTCGATCACGGCCGGGTCTTCGAGGAAGACGCGCAGGCGGACGGTCTCGACGCTGACACGCGGGTCGAGCTTGAGACGCGGCTCGTGATTACTGATCGCCTCGAGCGTCTGGAGCACCTGTGCGCGAGAAGCGTCGTCCACCTCGGCGTCGCGCGCCAGCGCGACGCCGAGCGCGCGCATCCACGCCAGGCACATCGTGGTATCCATCGGCTCGGGCTGCGTCGCCACAAGGATCGGCAGCGCTTCGGCGTGCCGGTGCCGGGCGAGCGCGAGCCCCGCCTGGATGCGCGGCCAGGCGTGCGATTCCGCCTTGGCCCTGTCCAGGTAGCGTTCGATCGGCTGGTGCTCGAGCGCGACGCGGGCGGCGAAGCGGATGTGCCGGTCGCTGTGGCCCAGGTTCCGCCAGATGAGACCGGGCGCGCCCGCGGGGGCGCCGGGCGTGTGGAGTTCTTCGAGCTGCCGCCGGAGCAGGGCCAGCTCGGTCAGCGGCTCGGCGACGGGCGGGGCCTTGTCGTTGACGCCGTAGTACACGACGCGGTACAGCGCCGAGTCGCCCTTGCGCCCGCCGGTGGTGAAGTAGAGCGCGCCGTCCTCGCCGACGACCGCGTCGGTCAGCGGCAGCGGCTTGCCGTAGACGAACGGCTCGAACGCCGCGGTGTACGAAGCGCCCTCGGGCTCGAGGTGCACCGCGTAGATCGTGCCGAAGGTCCAGTCGAGGATGTACAGCGCCTCCTGGTATCGGGTCGGGAACCGCGCGCCGTAGCCGAACGTGACACCGACCGGCGAGCTCGGGCCGATGTCCACCACCGCGCCCAGCGAGTCCTCGAAATAGTCCGGCCACTTGCCGCTGCCGTGGCGCCAGCCGAACTCCGAGCCGCTGACGACGTGGTTGACGCGTGTCGGGCGGTACCAGGGCAGGCCCAGGTCCCACTCCATGTCCGAGTCGAAGGTGAACAGCTCGCCGTTGAGGTCCACCGCCAGGTCGTACGCGTTGCGGTAGCCGTGGCTGATGAGCGTGAGGTTCTTGCCGTCCGGGTCCACGCGGCAGACCCACCCGCCGGGCGCCATGACGTTGGCGGCGTGCCCGCGCGCATCCGGCTCGCGCTTGAGCAGCTGGTCCTCGTCCCAGAGCCCGTAGACCGGCCGGCTGTGCTCGGGCTTGGGCAGCGGGCTCATGTTGCCCGCGATGATGTACAGCGCCTCGCCGTCGGGCGTGGGGACGATCGCGTGCGTGCCGTGCTCGCCGCCGCCGTGGATGTCGAGGACCTGCTGCTTCTTGTCCAGCAGCCCGTCGCCGTCGCTGTCGGTCACGCGCATCAGGCCGTTGCCCCTGCCCGTCTCCATGACATAGAGCGCACCAAAGGCGTAGCACAGCCCCTGCGCGCCGTTGAGCTGCACAGGCTGGGCGATGACCTCGGCTTCACGCTCCGCGTCGCCGATCGCCGGCGGCCTGATCTGATACAGCGCCTGCCCGTTGACGTTGTACTGGTCGGTCGCGTAGAGCGTGCCGCCCGGCCCGGCCGTCAGCGCGACCCACGAGCCCTGCTTGGGCTTGTCGGTCCGGTAGAGCAGCTCGACCTGGAACCCGGGCAGGGCCTCGACGTGCGCCGCGGCCCGCGGGTTGTCCGGCGCGGGCGGCTCGGCCCTGAGCGCGTCGGCGTGGCCGTCGAAGGCCGCGGCCACTAGCGTCGCGTCGCGTGCATCGCCGGGCGCCTGGGCCGAGCCGCCGTCCCCGCAGCCGGCCAGGGCGGTGGT
>JANQKT010000156.1 GCA_028280965.1 Phycisphaeraceae bacterium | reverse complement strand
AACGGCCCGGATCCTTTGGTGGAAAAGCGCTTCAATCTCGGTCTGCGCGGCGCGAAATACGGGGTTCACGAGGGCGGCATCCGCGTGCCGTTCATCGTGGCCTGGCCGGGCACGCTGCCCGAGGACACGGTTTACAAGCACCCGATCTCTTCGCTGGATATTCTGCCGACCACGATGACCGCCGCGGGCATCCCGGTGCCCGAGGGCGTGGACGGGCGGGACATCCTGCCCCACCTCACCGGCAAAGACGACGCGCCGCCGCACGAAACGCTGTACTGGCGCGTCAGCGGCGGTGAAGGGTACGCCATCCGCCACGGCGACTGGAAGCTCGTCCACGACGTCGGCATGCCCAAAGCGATGCTCTACAACCTGGCCGAAGACCTGGGCGAAGACCGGGACCTCAGCGCGGCCCACCCCGAGCAACTCAAAAAACTCACCGCTATGTATCAGGCCTGGTCCGCCGGGCTTCAGAAGCCACGCTGGGACGAAGGGCACACTCAGAACACCACGTTTGAACGTCACAAAGCAAGAGAGGCCGGCACGCGGCAGTTCCCGATGCCCTGGGCCAAGACCGACCCGTAAGGAAACCTGCGATGCACCTGAAGCGGAATATTGGCGTGGTCTTGATGCTGGTGTGCCTCGGCTTGTTTGCTCGAGCGCAGGCTCACGCGCAGCCGGC
Organism: Phycisphaeraceae bacterium; assembly: GCA_028280965.1. GTDB lineage: Bacteria > Planctomycetota > Phycisphaerae > Phycisphaerales > Phycisphaeraceae > JAHQVV01. The sequence continues at coordinate 12,666 of JANQKT010000156.1, read as the reverse complement.
CGGTGTTGATCACGCCGAACCCGCCCGGCCGCACATCCTGGTCATCATGGTCGATGACATGGGCTTTTCGGACCTGGGCTGCTTCGGCGGCGAGATCCGGACGCCCAACCTCGACCGGCTGGCGGACAACGGCCTGCGGTTCACGCAGTTCTACAACACCGCGAAGTGCCACTCGTCGCGTATCTGCCTGCTGACCGGGCTGTACAGCAACCAGGCCGGGCAGGAATCGATGGCGCACGGGCGGACGATCGCCGAGACGCTCGGCAGCGCCGGCTACTTCACCGCGATGGCGGGCAAGTGGCACCTCAAGCAGCAGCCGACCGACCGCGGCTTCGACCGTTACTTCGGCCACCTCTCGGGCGCGACCAACTTCTTCACCGGCGACAACACCTTCCGTCTCAACGGCGAGCCATGGTCCGCCTTCGACGAAGACTTCTACACCACCACGGCGTTCTCCGACTACGGCATCCGGTTCATCGACGAAGCCAAGGCAGCGGGCAAGCCGATGCTGCTCTACCTCGCGTACAACGCGCCGCACTACCCGCTGCACTGCTTGGAAGAAGACTTCCGCGTCTATGAAGACACGTACAAGGTCGGCTGGGACGAAATCCGCGAAGCGCGCCTCGCACGGCAGGAACAGCTCAAGCTGTTCGGCGGCGACGGCGTCGCGCCCGCGCCGCGCCCAAACCATGTCAAGGCTTGGGACAAGCTCAGCAATGAAAACAAGCAGTGGGAAGCCGAGCGGATGGCCGCGTACGCCGCGATGGTGCACCGCCTGGACATCGAGATCGGCCGGGTCATTGATCACCTGCGCAAACAGGAAATGCTCGACAACACGCTCGTGCTGTTCGTCTCGGACAACGGCGCCTGCCCTTTCGACCGGACGCGCGGCAGGGAACACCGGCCGTGGGACGCGCGGTCTTACTGGTGCTACTCGCCCGGCTGGGCGCACGTGTGCAACGCGCCCTTCCGGCTGTACAAGCAGAACCAGCACGAGGGCGGGATCACCTCGCCGGCGATCGCGCACTGGCCCGGCGGGCTCAAGGCCGAGCCCGGCTCAATCACGCACGACCCGGTTCACCTGATCGACATCATGCCGACCGTGCTGGAGCTGATCGGGTTGGATGCGCAGGACGGCCCCGCCCCGCCGCCGCGCTCGGTGCTGCACGGCCGGTCGCTGCTGCCGCTGATCCGTGGTGAGGACCCCGGCAAGCGCGACGCGCTCTTCTTCCGGTTCTCGAGCAACCGCGCGGTCCGCATCGGCGACTGGAAGCTCGTGTCGTTCCGTGGCAGTCCGTGGGAGTTGTACAACCTCGCCGAGGACCGCACGGAGCTGCACGATCTGGCTGCCGATCGGCCGGACCTGGTCAAGTCCTACAGCGCGGTGTGGATGGACTGGGCCGAGCACGTCAACCACATGCCGCCGAACCAGCGTCGGCCGGTCAAAGACAAGCCGCAGAAGCCGAATTTCTAAGCCGGCCGGCCCATCGAATCGAAGATAGGCGTGGGCGAAAAGCCCGGAGAAACCGCCGCCGAGTACGCCGATGCGATCTGCCAAACCCGTTGCGATAATGATCTTGCCGATCGGCGTGGCCCTGCTGCTGCCCGGCTGCCTGCCCAGCCAGCAGGCCCCGGCGAAGGCGGACCTGCGTGCGACCGATACCGCCGGCCGCGTGCCCGCGCTGGTCGATGCCGCCGGGCAGGACGATGCGCGAACCCTCGCCGAGCTGGTCCGTGCCCTGTCGGACGAGGACCCGGCGGTGCGTCTGTTCGCGATCCAGGCCCTGGATCGCCGGACGGGCCAGACGCTGGGGTATCGCTATTATGAGTCGGCCGACCACCGCCAGGCCGCCGCTGAGCGCTGGCACCGGTGGCTGGATGAGCAGGACGGCCCCGCCCCCTCGGCCGCCGTCGATCCCGCCCCCTGACTTTCCCGCAACGCACACCGGCCCGCCCGGACGAGAAGACACCATGGCCAACCCCATCCAGGACACCCGGGCCCAAGGCAGCACCGCGATCGCCCGCCTCGCCGGCTCGCTGACCGTCATGAACGCGCCGGACCTGCGCGTCGGCCTGCTCGATGCCATCAAGCAGCACAAGCCCAGGGTCCTCGCGATCAACCTGGCCGGGGTCGATTTCGTGGACTCCAGCGCGCTGGGCGTCTTCGTCGAGGCCCGGCGGCAGATGGTCGCCGGCGACGGCAAGGTCGCGTTCACCAACGTCAACGACGACGTCCGCGGGCTCATGCGCATCATGAACCTCGAGGCCGTGTTCGACTTCGTGGACGACGAGGCGGAGCTGACCTCGGCGGAGTGAGCCGACATCCGATAACCGACCGCACACCCCGCCCCCTTGTCTGAGCAGGCAGACGGGCTGTCGCACCGATAAATACCGCATCACAGGGAACGCTGTCTTGCGGCTATTGACCCGACCCATCACGACCCTCGGCGAGCGGGCCATCGGCACCGTCTCGTTTATCGGACACCTGGGCCTGCTCATCAGCGCGACCTTCGGCGCCAGCCCGCGCATGGTCGTCGTCAAGCGCGGCCGGCGGCTGGCCTGGCGCAACCTCTGGTTCCAGCTGCACCGCGTCGGGGTCAAGTCCATCGGCGTGGTCATGCTCGTCACCTTCGCGATCGGCGTGATCCTCTCGCTGCAGATCGTGCCCATCCTTGAGCAGTACGGCGCGGGCAACCAGATCGCGTCCATCATCGGCATCGCGTTCTTCCGTGAGCTGGGCCCGCTGGTCGGCGCGATCGTGCTCACCGGGTTCGCCGGCGCCTCGATCGCCGCGGAGATCGGCACGATGGCGGTCAACGAAGAACTCAAAGCGCTGCGCTCCCACGCGATCAGCCCGGTGCGCTTCCTCGTCGTCCCACGCGTGCTCGCGTCGATGGTGATGACCGCCTGCCTCGCCGTGCTGTCGAGCGTGATGGGGATCGTCGGCGGGATGCTGACGACGCGCGCGATCATCGACATGCCCTTCCGCGCCTACCTCGACCTGACCTTCGCGAGCGTCGAGGCCGCCGACATCACCACGGGGCTCTTCAAGGCCGCGGTGTTCGGCGTGCTCATCGGCGCGCTCGCCTGCCAGCACGGCCTGGCCGTCCGGGGCGGCGCGTCGGGCGTCGGCAGCGCGACCACCCGCACCGTCGTCATCAGCATCGTCGCGCTGACAATCGTCGACCTGGGATTCACCGCGGTGTTCTATATGCTGGGGTGGTGATGCCGGAAGAACAGCAAGACAACATCATCGAGATCCGCAACGTCACCAAGCAGTTCGGCTCGACCAAGGTGCTCCACGACCTGTCGCTGGACGTCAAGCGCGGCGAGCGGCTGGTTATGCTCGGCGGGTCGGGCGCGGGCAAGTCCACGCTCCTGAACCTCATGGCCGCGGAGACCCGGCCGACCTCGGGAACGATCCGTATCGACGGGCAGGACATCTGCGGGATGTCGGAAAACAACCTGGACCAGTACCGCAAGACGATGGGCGTGCTGTTCCAGTCCGGCGCGCTCTTTAACTCGTTGACGCTCGCGGAGAACGTCGCCCTGCCGCTGCAGGAGCACACGGACCTGGACCCCTCGACGATCGACACGGTCGTGACGATGAAGCTCAACCTCGTCGGGCTGCTGGCGCACAAGGACAAGTACCCCTCCGAGATCTCCGGCGGGATGAAGAAGCGAGCCGGGCTCGGGCGGGCGCTCGCGCTGGACCCGAAGGTCATCTTCTACGACGAGCCGAGCGCCGGGCTCGACCCGGTCTCGGTCACCGAGATCGACAAGCTGATGGTGGACCTCAACGAGACGACCGGCGTGACGACGGTGGTGATCACGCACGAGATGACCAGCGCCTTCCGCATCGCGACGCGGCTGGTGCTGCTGGATCAGGGCCGGTTCGTGGCCGACGGCACGCCGGGGGAGATGAGCAAGAGCGATAACCCGCTGGTGCACCAGTTCGTGCACGGCCTGCTGCAAGGGCCGCTGACCGACCGCAAGGACGCGAGCGCGTACCACGATGCGCTGTTGAACCCCGGCGGGTGATGCCGATAGATCGTCAGCGGGAATCAAACGATGAACACCTCCAAGTACGCATTCCAGGCCGGCCTGTTCATCCTCGTGTCGATCGTGGCGGCGTTCTTGCTGGTCGCGCGCGTCGCCGAGAGCCGCAGCATGCCTGCCGATGCGATGACATACACGGCCGTGTTCCCCGCGGGGCAGGACGTCGGCGGGTTATCGGAAGGCGCGGAGGTGCGGCTGCTCGGCGTCAAGGTCGGGCGGGTGGATGGCATCGAAGTCGCGCCGCCCAAATCGGCGGACGAAGACGCCTCGATCCGCGTGACGTTCTCGGTCGGACAGGGCATCGAGCTGCGCGAGACCGACCCACATGTCGAGCTCCAGACCGCGGTCACCGGCGGGGCCTGGCTGAACATCCTCAGCGTCGGGACCGGCCAGACACTCGCCGACGGCGGGGAGGTCGCCGGGTCCACCGCGAACCTGATGGCGATGATCGGCGACGTGCGCGACGACTTCAACATGGTTGCCGAGGAGATGGAACTGACCCTCACCGCGGTGCGCGAAGACCTGGACGAGGTCAGCACCGAGCTCGTCCAGACCGCGGACAGCATCGAGGTCTCCGCGAACGAGGCGACGGCGCTGATCAACCAGATCGAGGCCGAGGTCGATCCCGTGCTCGAAGACGTGGACACCTTCCTCGCCGAGGCGACCGGCGTGATGACGGACGTGCGCGGCGTGTTCGGCGACAGCGGCGAGGACATCCGCACGACCCTGGCGAACATCAACTCGATCACGACCAACCTCGACCAATCGCTGCCCGAAACGGTCGCGGAGATCACAGACTTCGTCGGCTCGGCCGAGGCCTTTGTCGAGCGGGCCGAGGCCTCGCTGGACGGCGCGGATGAACTGATCGCCGAGCTGACCGGGACGACCGCCGACGCCCGGGCGATGCTCGCGGAAAACCGGCCGACGATCGACCGGACGTTCGACTCGGCGAGGCGGAGCGTGGACGAGCTCGAGGGCCTGATCGACGACCTGCGTGCCAACCCCTCGCGGCTGATCTGGCCGCCGGACGAGAAGGACCTGAACAACCTCGAGCTCTACGCCGCGGCGCGCTCCTACGCGGAGGCGGCGGAGGACCTGCAGATGGCGGCCTCCGCGATGCGCGAGGCGGCGCTCAACGAGGACGCGGACAAAGAAAAACTCGATGCGCTCCGCAGCGAGCTGATGAAGCAGTTCGAGCACTTCGACAGGCTGCAGGCGGAGGTGTGGAAGAAGTTTGAGCGGTAGTTCAAGCCTGCTCGGTATCCCGCGGCATTGACACCCGCGTTGTTCGCGGCAACGCCGTGGGCTTGGGGGACAGTTAAAATCTACTCTGCTTCGCGCGCGAGGACCAGCACCTCGCCTTCTTCGTTTGTGAGGTAGAGCTTCTTGTCGTCGCGGACTTCCCACGTCGCCTTCTCGCCGTCGGGGTTCTCCTTCGGCTCCGGGAACATAGTGATCTCGCCGTCCTCGGTCGCGCTGTACTTGATGTCCTTCTTCTCGCGCTTGTCCTCGAAGGTGGCGACGATGCGTAGGGTCTCATCGTCCACGAAGGTCATCACCATCTTGACCCCCTCGGGCGGCGGGTCGCCGTTGGACGTCTCAACGACCCACGCGCCCTTGAGCGCCTCGATCGCTTCGCCGGCGTGGGCGGTTGCGGGGGTAAATAGCATCAGCAGCACAAACAGACAGGCAATGGGACGGTGGGTGTTCATAGGTCAACCTCAAGTATTGGAACTGATTGACTAATAGTTTATCAGGGGCAAGACGCGACGGAACAGCGCGGGTGGTGCCTGGTTCGGTATCCCACGCCATTGCTGACGCGACGCCGTGGGCATGCGGGTCAGTCGGAAGCGGCCCGCTCAGCCGGTGAACGCGTTGCCGACCTTGCGGGCGCGCTCGGGCTTGTCCAGATCGACCCCGCAGGCGATGCCGGCCTCCACAAGGACGTTCCAGCCGGCGGCCATGTACGCGTAGCCGGTCAGGTCGCCGGCGTCCTGCACCTTGATCGTCGGGAAGCGCGTGTCGCGGGTCGCGATGGCGATGACGTGGACGCCCACGCCCTTGACCAGCACGTCCTCGAACTTCTGCTCCTGATCGGCGATCGGATCGATCCAGAGCACAACGTCGCCGGCGTTCATGACCTCCTCGACGCCGTGCGCCGCGTAGGTGCCCTCGAGGTAGTCGCTGGGCTTGCGGGTGATCTCGTTGGTCTTGAGGGTGAGCTCTTCGGCGACGCCGTCGTTCGGGCCGGCCCAGTAGATGACCGGGCTGTCGACGACGCTCTTCGTGACCTCGTCGGGGACCTCGGCGGTGAGGGCCTGCTGCATCGCGTCGGCGAGCGCGGGCAGTCGCTTGGTGAGCGAGCCGTCGCAGTTGGGCGCGGCGCTTTCAATGACCGCCTGCACGACCAGCGCCTGCTCGATGACGCTCTTGGTCGCGGCGACCGCGCCCTCCTCGCCGCAGCCGAGCACGTAGCCGGCGTTGGCGAAGGACTCGAGCGTCGAATCGGCGAAGGCGGTGACACTCAGCAGCTTGTCGTGGCCTGCTTCCTTGAGCTGCTTGAAGAGCTGGATCACCTCCGCGGTCCGGCCGGAGTTGCTCGCGCCCAGCACGGCCCAGTCATCAAGCTTGTACCCGCGGCTCTGGCAGCCGGCTTCCGTGTGCAGTTGCAGGCCGTAGCCGCGCTGGCGGGCGACCTTGATCGCGTGCTTGGCGGGGAACAGCCGCGACGAGCCCTCGCCGGTGAGGTGCAGCCTGCCGGTTGCCCTGACCGCCTCGGCGGCATCTCCGAAGCGCGCTGAATCGAAGCCGCGCACGATGTCGGGTGAGGCGAGCATATCCTTGCACAGGCCAAACGCGTTGTAGGTGTCGTTGTTCTGCATGTCGTTCCCGGTTGCTGTTCTGGTTCTCGTTTTCGTTCTAGACAAGGTCGATACGGCCGGTCAGTCGGACAGCGGGCCTTCGATTCTCGAAACCATGCGCTTGCCGTCTTTCGATGGCTTACCGATGCACGACACCTCGACCCGGTAGTCGCGCAGGATGCCGGGCCAAGTATAGGTCACCATCTCGGTGGTCTTGGTCGCGGGGGCCGACGTGACCTCCGGGCTGCCTACCACGCTCTCTTCGAGCGCGAACTCGGCCACCTTCTGGTCCATCAAGCCCATCCACGCCTCAGCGGTCTGCTGCGCGCTCGACTTGGCCTGGTAGTCCAGCAAGCCGAGCGCGACCGCGATGACAAGCGCGACACCCACGACGATCCGGACGATCCATTTCGGTTTCATGGCGGGCCCTTTTTAGTCGCTGCATGAATCCATGAAAACACGTGTGCCAAGCCGGCAAGCGGCTTTTGTTTAGGGCTTGGCCTTCTTGGTGTTGAGGTGGCCCAGCGCCGGCAGCTCACCCACGAGCGGGTCGATGTAGTCCATGAACGCTTTGGTGACATCCATGCCGTCCTTGGCGATATACCTGTCGGGCATGGGGCGTTCAAAGTTGGCGACCTTGCCCAGCGGCGCGGTGCCGTAGGTCGCCTTGTAGGGCTCGCCCTTCTTGTTGGCGCGCTCGATGGTGACCATGACGCCGGACTCGCCCATGGCTGCGAGCTGCACGGCGCGTTTGCCGCAGTTGTAGGCCTCGGCGTAGTCGAGCTTCACGCCGCGGTCCTGCGCCGCCATCATCAGCGACTCGACGATCTGGAACTCGCCGCGCCAGCCGAACTTGTCGCTGATCATGCGGTGCAGCGCCATCGCGGCGCTCGACCCGCCCATCGCGCCGAACTCGACGTTGCCGAACTTGTCCTTCGTGCCCGACGCCGAGACAGGCGTGCCGTCCTTGTAGGTCACACCCTCGCCGCAGACGATCGAGACATAGCCGTATTTCTTGTGCGTGTCGGCGACCTTCTTGAGGAACGCGGTCTTGTTGAACGCGCGCTCGGGCATCAGGATGATGTGCGGCGGGTCGCCCTTGGACCGCCTCGCCACCGCGGCGGCGGCGGGCAGCCAGCCCGCGCTCCGGCCGACGGTCTGGAAGACGCTGAACTGGTCTACTTTCTGCATGTCGCGGTTAAGCAAGCCGCCCTGCTGGATCGACAGCGCGACGTAGCGCGCGGCCGATGGGAAGCCCGGCGTGTGGTCCGTGCCATACAGGTCGTTGTCAACGGTCTTCGACACGCCAACACCGCGCATCTCGTAGCCGTGTTCGTTGGCGTACTCGACAACGCGGTGGATGGTGTCCATCGTGTCGTTGCCGCCGATCATGAAGAAGTAGCGGATGCCGTACTTCTTGAGCTGCCTGAGGATCTTAGGGAAGTGCTCGTCCTGGAGTTTCAACCGTGACGAGCCGAGCGCGGACGAGGGCGTGAAGCGCACGGCCTTGAGGGTTTCGTTCGACTCCGCGCTTAAATCCAGCAGGTGGTTGTTGAGCACGCCCTCGATGGCGAAGCGCATGCCGAAGACGCGGTCGATGGCCCTGGTTTTTCTCGCGGCGTCAACGACGCCGACCATGGAGGCGTTGATCACGGCCGTGGGGCCGCCGGACTGTCCGACGATGGCGTTGCCTTGGAGCATAGTTGGGGTTCGGGGTGTGGGGTGTGGGTTCACAGGGCCAAGCCGGGCATGATACTGGCAGACACGGCGAGTTGTTAAGATGCCGCGCATGCGTCCCGCGCCGATCCTGTACCTGGGCGACACGTTCCTGAACGAAGCAGCGAGCTACCTCGCCGGCGTGATGCACCGCGCCGGCCTGGCGTTCGACTACGTGCCCAGCGACACGTCGGCGCTGGATCAACTCAAGGCCGGGCCACGGAAACTGATCATCCTCAGCGACTACCCCGCGGCGGTGCTGCCCGCGGAAGGGCACGCGTTGATTGACAGCGCACACAAAAACGGGGCCGGCCTGCTCATGATCGGCGGGTGGGAGAGCTACCACGGCCAGGGCGGGGACTGGGACGGCAAGCCCGCTGCCGACCTGCTGCCGGTGGTGATCAGCAGCGAAGACGACCGGATCAACCACGATCAATCCGCACCGCTGCGTTGCCTCGCGGAGCACCCGATCGTGGCGGGTTTGCCCTGGGACGAGCACCCGCCGAGCATCGGCGGCTACAGCCGGTTCGCCGCCAAGCCCGGCGCAACGACGCTGCTCGAGGTCGTCCGCCAGCGCATCGCGCGCGACGGCGATCGGTTCCGCGTGGTCAGTCAAATCGTTGACCCGATGCTGGTGGTTACCGAAGCGGACCGCCCCGGAAGTGCTCGCACCGCCTGCCTGGCGACCGACGCCGCGCCGCACTGGGTCGGCCCGCTGGTGGACTGGGGCACCACACCAGACGATCCGACCACGCGCGTGCCCTGCCAGGCGCCCGACGCCCCGCCGGTCGAGGTCGGCGTTCACTACGCGCGGTTCTTTACCCAGTTGGTCAAGTGGTGCGCCAACTTTTAACTCTTATCTTCTAATCTTCAATAATCATGCCCAACTACTACGCAAGACGCTCGGCCCAGAAGGTCTACCGATACGACAGCCTCGAAGGCATCACCGGCAGCAAGGATGTCTCCAAAGAAACCTGGCTGTTCGCCTGCCCGCACGATGATGACATCGCGATCGGCGGGGGCCTGTGGATGAAGGCCGCCTGTGAAGCGGGCGCCGATGTCCACCTGCTCGCCGCGACCGATGGGCGCATGGGCTACTGCACGCCGGAAGAGAAAGACACGATCGTCCGGACCCGCGCCGCGGAGCTGATTGATTCCTGCGCCGCGCTCGGGCTGACGGATCAGAACAAGATCCACCTGCTGGGCTTCCCGGACTGCGACCTGGGGCAGTACGTCGGACGACGCCCCGCGGTTGCCGGCGACCCGCAGACCGCCGGGCACACCGGTCTGCAGAACGCGTTTGTTGAGCGGCTGCGCGCGATCAAGCCGCACCGGCTGTTCATGCCCTCGCCGATGGACTACCACCCCGACCACCAGATCGTGCACAACGAGATGCAGATCAGCCTGTTCCACGCCAACGGCGCGATCTGGCCGGAGCTTGGCGGGCCGACGGATGTGCCCGAGGTGTACGAGATGGCGATCTACTGCGACTTCCCCGAGCCGCCGGACCTGCAACTGACCTGCGACGACGCGACCTTCCAGGCCAAGCTCGACGCGATCGCCGCGTACAAGAGCCAGAAGCAGATCGACGCGCTGGTGCAGAAGGTCAAGGACGCCGGGGCCGTCGAGTACCTCCGCGAGGTGAACTTCAAGTTCTACTCGGCGACGGCGTACCTGCACTTGTTTGAGGATTAATCCGGCGTCGGTTAGCGGCTCCAAACCCTGCAAATGAACAGCGCCCGCCCGCTTCCGCGCTGGTATGATTAGGTGTCAGGACACCCAAGCCTGCACACCCACCCCGCCACTTAAAGGAGCCGCGATGGCCACCAGCTTCGGCGCCCTCTGCACCGATTTCTATATCAACCAGAAGCTCGCCGTGAAGATGGACCTGCCCGCGGAGCGCGAGGCCGCGCTGCACTTTTTCGAGCGCATCCGCCAGCAGCTGCCGGCGATGTCGAAGTTCCGGCGGTACGACGGCGAGCTCGCGCTCGAGTCGGCCCGCAAGAAGGACGACCCGCGGTACCAGTGGCTCGCGCTCCGCCGGAACTCCATCCGCACCGGCCACGTCAACCCCGACACGATGGACCAGGCGCTTAGCTTCCACAAGTTCATCCTCCAGCAGGTGCCCTACCACCTGTCGATCAGCCCGCTGGACGTGGACTACGTCGAGCTGACCTACGGGTTCGACCTCGAGTGCGAGTCGAACCACGACGAGGTGGTCTACAACGCGCTGTTCGCCGACACCCCGCTCGGCCGAGTCATGGACGTCGAGGGCGGGAAGGTCTTGGACTGCCAGCCGTTCGTCTCGGTGAACCTGAACGATCACGGCACGCTGCAGGCGTACTTCGAGGTGAAGACGCGTCAGAAGTCCCGCCGGGGCTCGGCCGGGCGCTACCGCGACGAACCGATCTCGGTGTTCCTGACCGTCCGCAAGTACGGGCCGGTGGACGCGATCGACGACCTGCAGGCCTACCTGCCCGAGCTGAGCCGCCACTGCGACGAGCTGGCGATCGACAAGCTCGTGCCGGAGTTGTTGAACCCGATCTCGCAGTGTATTTCGTCGAGCGCGGGGTGATGGATGAGTTTAAGAAGAGTCAAGCCATGGCAGTTGATTCTGTTGGCTTATGTAGGGCTCTGCCTGCTCACGCTCTTTATACCCAACTACGGCCACCCAAATTTTCGTTACAACGGCTCAGACCCGAACCACGATGTTTGGAATTTTGGCTTCCCACTTTCAAGCTTTATCTACGACGATAGATTTGGCCTGATTCAAAGCCAATTGCTACCACTCATTCTGATGGGGCAAGCAGCATTTTTTATTATCGTTGTAGCTCCAATACTGATACTGGTCTCTGGGACGCAAAGCAAACATCAAACCCGAGTAGAACGGGCCTATGTGTTAAGTGTGGCTACGACCTGCGTGCCAGTACACGTGCATGCCCCGAATACGGCACTCCCCCGCGGGGTGACGCCTCTCAATCTTCTAAAACACCGTGAAGATGAAATGACCGCTGCTTTGCCGATATCTTTTCAGGCATGCCCCAATCCCCCCTCAAGATCATGGTCCTCCGCGGCGGGCCGGACCGCGAACGCGAGGTCTCGCTGAAGTCCGGCGGGCAGGTCGCCCAGGCGCTGCGCACCGCCGGGCACACCGTCTACGAGCGCGACATCACGCCCGACGACCTCAGCGCGATCGACGACGCGAAACAGCTCGGCGTCCAGGCCGTCTTCCCCGCGCTGCACGGGCCCTGGGGCGAGGGCGGGCCGCTGCAGGCCATCCTCGAAGACGCCGGGCTGGCCTTTGTCGGGAGTCAGGAAGCCGCCGCGCGGCTGTGCATGGACAAGTGGGCGACCAAGAGGCTGCTGCAGGACGCCGGCCTGCCGACCGCGGAGGCCGAGCTGATCGCGTGCGGCGACAAGCGGAAGCTGCCTGCGCCCTGCGTCGTCAAGGCGCTCGACGAGGGGTCGAGCTACGCGCTGTCGATCTGCCACACCGAGGAAGACGCCGACGCCGCCGTTGAAACGCTGTTCAATGATCACGAACAGCTGATGGTCGAGCGCTTCATCGCGGGTAAGGAGCTGACCGTCGGCGTGATCGAACCGCTTGATGACTCAGACAACGCTGCAGATGATTCATCTTCCGGTGGCGCCCTGCCACCGATCCACATCGTCCCCGCCACGGCGTTCTTCGACTACGAAGCGAAGTACACCCGCGACGACACACAGTACCTGTTCGATATTGACCTGCCAAGCGCCTGTTTGAAACAGATCACCGAAACAGCGCTCACCGTCTTCCGGACGCTCGGCTGCCGGCACCTCGCGCGCGTTGACTTCATCGTCGATGACCAGATGCACGCCCACATCCTCGAAGCGAACACGATGCCTGGCTTCACCCCCCACTCGCTGGTGCCCATGGCGGCGCAACACGCGGGGATCGAGTTCCCGGACCTTTGCGACCACCTTGTGCGGTTGGCGCTCAACGACTGAACCGCTCTGTTTGGGAGGGCGAGGCTCCCGCCGGGCCGCGGAC
>JANQKT010000109.1 GCA_028280965.1 Phycisphaeraceae bacterium | reverse complement strand
CGATCGCGTGCTTCGCGCCGGTGTAACGCGCGAGGTCTTCCTCGAAGCGGTTGACGTACGCGCCGACCGAGGACACCCAGCCGGTATCGATGCATTCCTTGACATAGTCCCACTCCTTGCCCGCGAAGGTGGGTGTGTGCAGCGGGGCCGGGCGCGGCGCATCGCCGATCACTCGGCCGACGGTCTCGACGATGTGTTGGGTGATCGTGTCCTGCGTCATCGGTGGGTTGATTATACGGCCGCGAGGCCGTGTTCATGCCGGCCGGCCCGATCACCGACACCTGATATCATCATCGCTTTGCAGGCCAACGGCGCTCGACCCGCGACATGACCGATCGGTACCAACTTGAACTGCTCGACCCGGTGCCGCACGCGACGATCGCCCAGCACGTCAACGCCGACGGCACCCTCTACGCCACGCACGGCCGATCGATCTATCGGACCCCGCCCGACGGGCCGCGCGAGCTGATCGGAAAGTTCCCCTTCGTCAAGCCGCGTGATTACTTCGGCCTCTGCCGGCTGTCGGAGCGCGCCGCGCGGGCGGACAAGTGCAACATCTTCGTCACGCCGTCCGGCGCGGTGCTGGCGATCCGGGCGTGCACCGTGTACGCGCTCGATAAAAGCCGGCTCCGCGATCTGTTCACGATCCAGGGCGACAGCGTGCTGCACGGCAGCATCTGCGCCGGCGACGACGGCTGGGTCTACTTCGGCGAGTATTTCATGAACCCCGAGCGCGGCGAGGTCAAAATCTGGCGCGTCTCGGCGGACCTGACAACACACGAGCCCGCCTGTGTCTTCCCCGCCGGCTTCACCCGGCACGTCCACGGCGTCTACACCGACCCGCACGAGCCCGGCACGCTCTGGGCGACGCTCGGCGACTACGAAGACGAGTGCTACTTCCTCCGCACGACCGACGGCTTTAGGACCTACGACCGCATCGGCGAGGGGACGCAGGCCTGGCGGTGCGTCCGGCCGTTCTTCACGCCCACCCACGTCGGCTGGATCACCGACTCGCACATCGACCCGAACCATGCGGCGCGCTTCGCGCGGTCGACCGGCCAGCTCGAAACCGGCCAGAGCTTCCCCTGCTCGGGCTGGTACGGCTTCCAGGCCGACGGGCTCTGTGTCGCATCGACCACCGTCGAGCGCGGCCCGGCGATCACCAGCGAGCACGCCTCGGTCTACGTCAGCGACGACGCGTTCAACTGGCACGAGGCCGGCTACCTGGTCAAGGATTTTTACCGGCCGATGCGCGTGTTCAAGTACGGCGTGATCGCGTATCCTTCCGGGGACATGTCCGCCGATGATTTCTATATCAGCGGCGAGGGCCTGGTCGGGCTGGATGGCAAAACCCGCCGGGCGCGGATCGTCAGGGGACCAGAGGGCAAGGGCGCATGAAGGTACTGATCGCCAAGGGGCTGGTCGCCGCCGCGTCGTGGTGGCTGGACGACACGGTCGAGGTCGCCAAGTTGTACGGCTGGATGCGCACCGCGGCGAAGAACCTCGCGGAGGATGCGGGTATAAGCGAGCGCGCCCGGCGGGACCTTGCGCAGGCAAACCGGCTCGTCACCGCGGACAGCTCGGTCGCGGATTGGCCGACGTCGATCGAGGCACACGACACATCAGATCACGAACCGAGTCTCGATGACTCGCTCGCGTGGATGAACGGCCTCGAAGGCAAGCCCGCGATCGTCAAGGGCGTGCTCGCGGTCGGAGCGGGAGAACACCTCGGCACGCTTTCGCAGCACCGCGACCGCGCGGGCGTCGATGACTTTGTCTGGCTGTCGCTGGACCGCATCCTGCGTCACGTCGAGGTCAAGCGCAGCGCGTGCCTGGAGAAGACCGCGCCGACGCACAGCACCGAGCGCGTCACCCTCGAGCGGCTGGACACCGCGATCCTCTTTAGCCGGGTGGCCAAGCGTGACAACGACATCCGTTTCCTCAACGCGGCGCTCAAGCTCAACGACTGGTCGTTCAAGCCGTGCGCCTACGGCTCGGATGATGTGCGCGCCCGGTACCTGCTGTCGCTGGCCGAGCAGGAGTCGGCGGCGAAGGAGATGCTCTCGTGATGCGAGTCTGTGTGTTCGCCCCGATCCAGAACGGCCTCTACGCCCGCGTGCTGACGCACCTGATCCACCAGGAGCAAGGGCTGGAAGTCGCGTGCGTCTGCGTGCGGACGCCCTGGGACCTCAACCGCATCCGCGGAGAGCTGAAGCGCGACGGCGCGCGGCTGGTCCGCAAGGTGTACCAGAAGCTCGTGCTCGGCGACAAGGGCTTCGACGCCGGCTCGGCCGAGCACCTCAAGGCCTACGCCGAGCGCGTGAAGCTGCCGGGCAAGAACCTGACCGAGCTGTGCAACGCGCACGGCATCCGGCTCGTCAGCACGCGCGACCACAACAGCGAGGAGGTGCAGGACGCGCTCAAAGCGACCGGCGCGGACGTCGTCGCGTTCACCGGCGGCGGCCTGATCCGGCAACACATCCTTGACGCGACCCGGCTGGGCGTGCTCAACTGCCACATGGGCCCGCTGCCGCCCTACCGCGGGATGGACGTCGTCGAATACCCCGTGATTGAAGGCAACATCGACGACCCGGGCCTGGGCCTGACGCTGCACTTCATGGCGAAAGGCGTGGACACCGGCGACATCCTGCTCAACCGCAGATTCGAGATCCGCAAGGACGACACGTACAAGACGGTGCGCATCCGCGTCGGGCCGATGATGGTAGACCTGATGATGGACGCGCTGCGCGGGCTGCGTGACGACAGGCTCCCGCCGATCAGCCAGACCGCGCGCGAAGGCAGGCAGTACTACGTGATGCACCCGCGCGTGTACGAGAAGGCGGAGCGCGAGCTGGCGAAGCTGACGGCGGGGATGTGATTACTCATCCAGATCCGGCGCGCCCGCGTCGGGCACGACGAACGCGACGCCCTCGCGCATCGAACGCACCGCGAGGATGGATGCGAGGCTCACCGCGCGCAGCTCCGGCCAGCTGATCGGCGCCTCGCCGCCTTCGCGGATCGCCTTGAGGAAGGCCTGGACTTCTTCAGCGTGGCCCTTGCCGACGAGCTTGTGCTTCTCGATCTTGCCGCCCGCCGACAGCTCGACCTCGCGGAAGTCGTCGATCACGGCCATGCGCCCGCCGCCGAGCACCTCGAAGCGTTCCTTGGGCATCGCCTTGTCCCCGCCGGCGAGGTAGCCGACCGACGAGACCGAGCCGTTGGCGTGGCGGAGGGTGATGAAGCACTGGTCGTCGGTGATCTTGGGCGCGTTGGGCCCGCCGATGCACTCGGCGTAGACGCGGACCGGCGGGCTGCCGACCAGGTAGGCCGCGGTGTCGATCGCGTGGCAGGCCTCGCTGATGATCCGCCCGCCGCTCTCCTGGTCGTGCTGGATCCACGAGTCCGCGGGGATGTGCCCGGCGTTGAACCGGAACGACACCGTGATCGGCTGCTCGACTTTTTCAAACAGCGACCGCACCTTCCGGCAGGCCTGCGAGAACCGCCGGTTGAAACCGACCATCAGGATCGGCGCCTTGTCGCCCAGCTCCGCGAGCGTGTCCTCGACCGCCATGACCTCGTCGATCGTGATGCCCAGGGGCTTCTCGACCATCACATGCTTGCCGGCCTTGAGCGCGGCGATCGACTGGCTCGCGTGCGACTTCGGCCGGGTGAGCACGAAGACCGCATCAACCGCGTCGTCGGCGTAGACGGCGTTGTCATCGGTCGCGACATGAGCGAAGCCGAACTGCTCGCCCAGGCTCTGAGCCGACACGCCGCGCGCCGAGGCGATCGTCCGCAGCGATGCGCCCTGGCACTGCTGGATCGCCGGGACCATCGTGACCCGCGCGAAGTTGCCCGCGCCGACGACGCCGATGCCGACCGAGCCGGCGGGCTTGGGCGAGGCGTTCATCGTGATCTTGCGCTCGGGCTGCTGCGGGTCGGTCTCGGGGTAGCGCAGCACGACGCCGAGGTACGGCTCGGTGTTGCCGTAGACCATGTCGTAGGCCTTCTCGGCGTCGTCGATGTCGAAGTGGTGGCTGATCAGGGGCTCGACGTCGAGCTGCCCCACCGCCATCATGTCGAGCACGGCCTGGATGTTGCGCTGCTCGGTCCAGCGGACAAAGCCCAGCGGGTAGTCGTGGCCGCGGACCTCGTAGTCGGGGTCGTACCGGCCCGGGCCGTAGGAACAGGAGACCGTGAACTCGGCTTCCTTCTGGAAGAACGGCGCGCGCGGGATGTCGATCCGCGTGACGCCGACGAGCACGACCCGGCCGCGCTTGCGGACCGCGTCGGCGGAGAGCTCGATCGGGCCGTTGGACTCGGTCGCCGCGGTGATGAGCACCGCATCCGCGCCGTGACCGCCGGTCAGCGCCTCGACCTGCGACGCGCCCATGTTCGGCTTGGCGATGTCGGCGCCCAGCTTGAGCGCCAGCTCGCACTTGCCCGGGTCCAGGTCCGTCGCGATGACGCGCACGCCCGCGGCCTTGAGGATCATGACGGTCAGCTGCCCGACCAGCCCCAGGCCAATGACCAGCGCGCTCTCGCCAAGCGAAACACGGCCCAGCCGCACGCCCTGCAGCGCGATCGAGCCGACGATCGCGAAGCACGCGTGCTCGTACGGCACCGCGTCGGGGATGCGCCCGCAGAGGTTGACCGGCACCGCGACGACGCCGGCGTGGTGCCCGTTGGACGCGACGCGGTCGCCGACCTGGTAGCCCTGCACCCCGTCCCCGCAGGCGACCACGACGCCCGCCGAGCTGTAGCCCATCGGCAAGGGCTCGCTGAGCTTGGCCTTGACCTGGCGGATGGTTTCGAACAGGCCCTCGTTGCGGATCTTCTCGAGCACCCGCCGGGCGTGGTCCGGGCGTGAGCGCGCCTTGCCGATCAGCGACTTCTTGGCCAGGCCCATGACCGACTTCTCGGTGCCCGCCGAGATGAGCGACGCGGCGTTGGCGATCAACAGCTCGCCCGGCCCCGCCATCGGCTCGGGGAGATCAACCAGCCCGAGCTTGCCGGACCGAACATTCTGCGTCACTTGTTTCAAAGGATCACTCCTGGATCGCGCTGCAGCGCCGTCTCGATCGGGCCGGACAGGATATCAGATCGCCTCCGCCGCCATCCAGCCGGTCGCGGTCAGTCGTACTGCCCGATGTCGGCCTCGTCAACCACCAGCGTCAGGCTGATCGTATGGCCCTGGCTGTTCTGGATCTCCTCGTCGAGCGCGCGGAGGATGACCGTCGAGACCTCGCCGGACTCAGTGCGCGTGGTGACGATAAGCTTGGGCACCTGCTGATCGCGTACGACCATGCGGAAGGTGTCGGTCTGCTCGTCGCCATCGCCGCCGATCGCGCCGTCCTGCGCGGTGCAGATGAGTTTGTTGGAGCGCTCGCGTGTGATGGCGTAGTTTTGCTTGCTGTCGGTCCCGCCATCCGTTTCACGATTGACGGTCACCGCATCGCCCGTCGGCGCGACCAGCGCGGCGCCGGGCGCGAGGAAGGTGAACTCGACGTCCGTCACCGCCCCGCTGACGTCCGACTCGGCGGTGACCTCGACCTCGTAGACGGTGTAGGTCGGCGCGGCGGACACGCCGAGCGTGAACAGCAGAGATAACCCGGCGGTCAACAGGCGGTGGATCATGGCCAATGCGTTCCTTCCCGCCGGCCTTGGTGCCGGCATCCCATAAAAAATCGGGCCGCGCCGCATGCCAATCGATCCATGTCTGGATAACGTCAACAGATCGATCTTGCCCCATCGATACAGACCGCAGAAGCCTGATTCATGGCCAACCTATAATACGGCTGTTCAACACAACCGGACTATGCCGTTGCTGACTTGGGTCGAATGACCCTAAACCAGGCAACGCCGAGAAGCGGGGCAAGTTTCATCCCGATAATCAGGCGATAGCAGGGACCAAATCGCCGGGCAGAGACTGGAGATCAGCCATCATGGGCAGCAAGCAGAAAACCACGAGCTATGGCACCAGCGGTGTCTCGTACAAGACCGCTGCGATCGTGATGGCGATGACCGCCTGCGCCGGCGGCGGGGTCCTCTGGCTGGCCGGACAACACGATCCCCAACCCCAAGCCCAGCCGCGCCCCGATACAAGCCTGACCCAGGCAGCCCCCTCGGCCGAGCCCGCGCGGCTCAACACGGGCCGCCGAGCCCCCGCCACCCAGCAAGCCTCGGAGAGTACGGAAACCGACCAACCTAGCATCACCCCGGCCCAACCAACCGACACCGACGCGACGGGAACCGACCTTCAGGCCTTGACCGAAGCCGAACTCGCGCTGCAGGCCATCGTTGAGGCGCTGACCCCCGATGCGGATCAGCCGCTGGACGCACCGATCGCTGACGCCGAGCCCGCCACCCCCAAACCGCGCCTGCCGCACCTCGGCCCGCTTGTCACCGACAACGCGGGCTCAGGCTCGGGCGGATCGACCGTCGTCGGGGGGTCATCAGGCGGCGGGGGCGGCGGAGGCGGCAGTTCTATCGGCGGGGGCTCATCGGGCGGTGGAGGCGGCGGCGGATCGGGCGGCGGTGGTGCCGGAACCGCCGACGCATCCGGCGGGGATAGCGGATCAACCGGCGGCGGACCCATCGCCGCCGGCGCGGCACCCGGCCCAACGGACCCCGCTGACACCATCTCGTATGCCGGCGATGAAGCGCTCGACCTGAGCAAACCCATCGCGGCCGACCCGGACCTCGTGGCCCGCATCGATGTCGCGCTCATGAATCAGCTCCGGGCCGGCGGCAACGTCCACATCCCCGCGGGCGAGCACGTCATCGGCTCGGTCGATATCCAGTTCCCCATCACCCTCACCGCCGACGAAGACGCGAAGCTCATCCTCGCCGTCGGCAGCAAGGACCCGTTCGGCCTGCGCCTCCTGGCCGACGACTCGTCCATCGACGGCCTGTCCATCGACCGCGGCCCCGGCCGCAGCGGCATCACCGTCGAGGCCGACGGCGTCACCATCGAGAACTGCAGCATCACCGGCGCCAAGAGCCCCGAGAACCAGACCCACGGCGTCGGCATCTATGTGCGCCAAAGCTCCAAACGCATCCGCCTGCTGGACAACCAAGTCCGCAACGGCGGGATCGGGATCTACACCTCCCGCTTCCTCGAAGACATCGTGATCGCCAACAACCTGGTCGAAGACATCCAGGCCGAGCACGGTATCTACTGCGCCCAGGCCAACGACCTGCTGATCGAGGGCAACACGATCCGCCGGGTCAACCACATCGGCATCAAGAGCCAGAACGACCACCTGTCCAACACAGACTCGGTGAACGTCAGCATCATCGGCAACACGATCGAGGACGCGGGTAACAACGCCATCGCGTGCACCCGCACGCCGGTCTCCACCAAGGGCGATCACATCGACCTGATCATCCGCAACAACATCGTCAAGAACGCGGGCGGCAACGGGATCCGGCTGCGCCACGTCGATGGCGTGCTGATCCGCGGCAACCGGTTAACGAACGTCAACGGTGATGAACGCTTCGAGTGGACGGAAAACATCGAGCGGTAGAAAAATCATCTCACACGCACCCCAGGACATGCGCGGGTTATTTGGGGGGTGTGTATCAGCCCGTCAGGTGCTTGCTGATCGCGTCGCAGATCCGGCCGGATGCCTGGCCGTCGCCGTAGGGGTTGTTCGCCTCGGCCATCCGGTTGTAGGCCGCTTCGTCGTCGATCAGCTCGCTGACGTACTTGACGATGTTGTCGCGGTTCGCGCCGATGAGCTTCACCGTCCCGGCGTCCACGCCCTCGGGCCGCTCGGTCGTATCGCGCATGACCAGGACGGGCTTGCCCAGACCCGGCGCCTCTTCCTGCACCCCGCCGGAGTCGGTCAGGACGATGCGGCTGCTCTTCATCAGCGCGACGAACAGGCGGTAGTCCTTGGGCGGCACGAGCTTGATGTTCTCCCGCCCGCCGAGCTTGTCGTACACCGGCTTCTGGACGTTCGGGTTCAGGTGCACGGGGTAGATAAAGTTGTAGTCCGGGTACTTGTCCGCGAGGGCGACCAGCGCGTCGCAGATCTGCTCGAACCCGCCGCCGAAGTTCTCTCTGCGGTGGCCGGTCACCAGCACGTAGGGCTTGTCGCGCCAGCCTTCGCCGAGCTCGGCCGCGAGTGTCTCATCGATCTGTTTCTGTAAAGCGGGTTCTTCCTGCCGCTTGGCCTCGATCTGCAGCGCGTCGATCACGGTGTTGCCGGTGACGGTGATCGCCGCCGGGTCGATCTTCTCGTTGAGCAGGTTCGTCTTGCCGAAATCGGTCGGCGGGAAGTGCAGCGTCACCAGCGGGCTGGCGAGCTTGCGGTTGGCTTCCTCGGGGAACGGCGACCAGATGTTGCCGGTGCGCAGGCCCGCCTCGACGTGGCCGAGCGGGATCCGCTGGTAGAAACACGCGAGCGACGCGACGAGCACCGTTGTCGTGTCGCCCTGCACCAGCGCGAAATCGGGCTTGACCTCGGTCAGCAGCGCATCGATCCGCGTCATCAGACGCGCGGTCAGAGACGCGAGCGTCTGGTTGGGCTGCATCACCTCCAGGTCGTGGTCGACCTTCAGGTCGAACAGCTCGACGACCTGCGCCAGCATCTCCTTGTGCTGGCCGGTGGACACGACAACGGGATTGAGCGTCGGGTGGGCCTCGAGCGCCTTGATGACCGGGGCCATCTTGATCGCTTCGGGGCGCGTCCCCATGAAGACGGCGACGTTGGGCATGTTCTGCTTTCTAAATCATGCATCGGTGGGTCAGGCATCCTGCCTGCCGTCGTGTCCAAGACACGATGATCTCACCGCTGTGTACACAGGCCTCCGGCCTGACGGCGGGCTGGAAACCCACCCCACCTGGTTCTGATTGGTCTTAACCGCGGTGCGTCACCCCGCAGGTATCGATGATGATCTTCTCGGCGATCTGGTTCGGCTGGATACCCTTGAACGGGGCGTGCGCGACCAGGAACACGATGATGTCCGCCTGCTTGAGCGCCTCGTCCAGCGGCGACAGGTTCAGCCCGTCCAGCTCGTGCACGTTCGGCTCGACGACGAGCACGCTGCCCACGCCCTTGGCGGTCAGGTCCTTAGCGATCTCGAGCGCCGGCGACTCGCGCAGGTCGTCGATGTCCGGCTTGTACGCCACGCCGAGCAGCGCAATCGTCGGGCTCTTGAAACGCTCGGCCTTGCTGAGCACCTTCTCGACGACGTACTTCGGCTTGTAGTTGTTCACGTCCCGGGCCGTGCGGATCAGGCGCGTCTTGTCCGGCGACTGGTGCACCAGGAACCACGGGTCCACCGCGATGCAGTGCCCGCCGACGCCGCAACCCGGCTGCAGGATGTTCACCCGCGGGTGGCGGTTGGCCAGGTCGATCAGCTGGCGCACATCGAGATCCAAATCGTCAGAGAGCAGCGACAACTCGTTGGCGAAGGCGATCTGCACGTCGCGCGACGCGTTCTCGACCAGCTTCGCCGTCTCCGCCATCCGGCAGTGGCACAGCAAGAGCTCGCCGGTGACGAAGGTCTTGTAGAACTCCGCAGCGGCGGCGGTCGAGGCGCTGTTGATCCCGCCGATGATCCGGTCGTTCTCCACGACCTCGCGCAGGATCTTGCCCGGCAGCACGCGCTCGGGCGCGTGGGCGAAGTGCACATCGTCCGGCGTCAGACCGGTCTCCTGCTCGACGATCTCCGCGATCATCTCCGTCGTGCCGGGCGGGCTGGTCGATTCCAAGATGACCAGGTTGCCCTTTTTCAGGAACGGGCACATCGTCTGGGTCGCGCTCTTCACGTAGGTCAGGTCCGGGCCGCGTTCTTCATCGACGGGCGTGGGGACGCAGAGCATGTAGACGTCGGACTCGGCCGGCTCGCCGTGGGCCTTGAGCCGGCCGGTCTGCACCGCGGCCTGGACGAGGATGTCCAGGTCCGGCTCGATGACGTGGGCCTTGCCGGAGTTGATGATCTCGACGGCCTTGGGGTTGACCTCGACACCGTGCACCTGGTACCCGCGCGAGGCGAGGACCGCCGCGGTGGGCAGGCCGATGTAGCCCAGCCCGATGACGCAGACCTGTTTGGTGTTGGTTTTCGTCGCCGACGGCGGGGTGTCCTGGACGATGGGTTGGACCGACATGTTCTTGGACCTCTTGAGTAGCGTGCCCGCATGGACAACCAGGCCGGTTGTTATCGGGGCGGATTGCCGGCTGATTCGGCCGGCTGTGCGTTGTATCGGGTTGAGTTTGTTGGCGGTTAAGCGCACCGCACAGGGCCGGGCATCATAACTGAATTCGGCCGGGCCCGGCCGGTCGGGCTTGGACCGTGAACGGCGAACCGCCGATGATAAACACCGGTACTGTAAGCATCAGCCGGCCTTACCCGCCGATAAAAAACACCCCGGTCTGACCCCTGATGCCCCACGCCCGCCTCAAGCAGCTCGCCGCGATCCTGCTCCGCCGCAAGGCCGACCTGAGCACCGAAGCGGGGCGTAGCCAGGATCGTTACCGCCGGGCCGCCTGGACCTCCGTCGCCTCGCTGGCCCAGCGGATGACCAACATCGGTGTCGGGCTGGTCACGGTGCCGCTCGCGCTGAACTATCTGGGGCTCGAGCGCTTCGGCCTGTGGATGACGCTCACCGGCTTCGTCGCTTTCCTCAACTTCGCGGACATGGGCGTTGGCGTCGGGCTGCAGAACGCGCTGACCGCCTGCATCAGCCGGGACGACAAGGCCGGCCCGCGCCGGTACGTTACCGGCGCGTTCGCGGTCGTCGGCAGCGTCTTCCTGACGCTTACCTTCATCGCGTTGGTCGTCCTGCCCTTCCTGCCACTACAAGACGCGATTGTGCTTGAAGACGAGCTCGCGCGCGCCGAGCTCTTGCCGACCACGCAGGTCTTGATCATCGTCTTCGGGCTGAACATGCTCATCGGGCTGGTCCAGCGCCTTTTCAACGCGATGCAGCGCGGCTACCTCGCCGCCATCCAGCTCACGCTCGGCAACCTGCTCGGGCTCGTGGGCATCGTCTTGACGATCCACTTCGACCTGGGCCTGCCCGTCCTCGCCGCGAGCTTCCTGGGCGGGCGCATCACCATCCTCGCGCTCGGCGGGCTGACGCTGATGCTCAAGACGCCCTGGCTGCGGCCGATGCTCGGCGGGGTCGGCAAACAAACCGTCGGCGAGCTGGTCTCGACCGGCGCCTACGCGGTGGGCGCACAAACCTCGGCGCTGCTGATCCTCTGGTCGCCTGCGATCATCATTTCGTCACAGATCAGCGCCTCGGACGTCGCGCCGTTCTCGATCTGCCAGCGGTTATTGGGCGTGATGTGCGGGTTCTACCTCGCGGGCGTGCTGTCGCTCTGGCCGGCGTACAGCGACGCGGGGGCGCGCGGCGAGTGGCCCTGGGTCCGGCGGACGTTCAGGCGGACGCTGCGGCTGTGGGCGGTCGGCACCCTGCCGATGCTCGCGGGCTACGTGCTGCTGGGCCGGTGGATTATCGAACTGTGGACCCAGGACGCCGAGGCCGTGCCGGGCTGGGGCGTGCTGATCGCGGCGGGGGCCTGGTTTGTCGTGCACCTGTGGGGGATCGCCCCGTCCACGGCGCTCGGCGGGTTGGGGCGGCTCAAGGGCCAGACGCTGTACGGCAATCTGATAAGCTTGCTGGCGGTCGGGATTGCCTGGATGATTGCGCCGATATACGGCGTAGTGGGTGTGCTGTGGGCCATGACGCTCGTAGGCGCGCTGCCCCGCGGGCTGGCCATGCAATGGGAGCTACGCAAAACAATCGCCAACCACAACACCGCCAGCAGCAGCCCATCGGCGACGCGCGATTGAAACCGGCCGCTGACGATCCCTGCGAATGACGATGACACAGACAAGCACCCACGAGTACGCTTACTACATGGCACGGCCGGACACGGTGTCGGCGAAAGGCGTCGCGATCGGCCTCGCGGCGTTCTCGTTCCCGGTCCTGTCGGCGTTCGCGATCTACTCACCGATCATCCGCTACGCGTCGCTCGCGCTCGTCGCCATCGTCATCTTCCTCCAGTGGGCCCGCCTCGCCAGGCCGCTGAAGCTGCCGCACTTTGTCTTCTCGCTGTTTTCCGTCTGCGCGATCGTCTTGGCGACCTACCTCAGCACATCGAGCATCGCCGCAGAGAAGCCGACCAACTTCATCATCGTCGCCCTGATGTTCGGGCTCGGCCTGTCTGTGCTCTACTTCGACCAGCAGGTCATCCAGTCGCTGCACATCACCTTTTTTATCCTCGGCTGCCTGATGCTTTTGTCCCTGGTGATCGCGCCCGCGCACTATCAGAGCGAGCGGATCAGCCTGGGCAGCAACAACCCCATCTGGGTCGCGCGTAATGTCGGCCTCGCTGCGCTGGGGATCTTCATGTTCTGGCTGAGGTCCAACAAGGCATCAACCATCCCACTCTTGATCGTCATCGCCTGCCTGGGCGCGATTGTTATGACCGGCAGCCGCGGGCCGCTGATCGCCGCGACGGCCGCCATGAGTGTCGGTGTCCTGCTTAGCAAGTCATCCAACAAATGGTTCAAGATCACGCTGCTGAGCATCACCGCCATCCTGGCGCTGCTGTTCATCTTGCAGTCCAGCAGCCTGGGCAACACGCGGGGGCTGAACATCCTCAACCCGCAGGACGCGAGCGCCGAATCCAGGTTCGCGATGTATCGCTTTACGGCATCAGAGATCCTCACAACCCCCTGGGGCATCGGCATCGGCAACTTCGAGTTCTACCCCCACGTCTACCCCCACAATATCTTCTTGGAGTTCCTCATCGAGTGGGGCTGGATCGCCGGGTCCCTCGCCATCCTGTCCATCCTGATCGGCTCGATCGCGATCTTCCGCCTCCCGCCGACCTGGCACTTCCTCAGGCTCGTCCTGGTCTATGAATTAATCAACGCGTCGCTCTCGGGCGACGTGACGTCCCCGCGGTTCTTGTATTCGATCTGTTTCTTCGGGCTGTTCCTCACGGTCTACCGGCTGTGGCACAAGACCGCGGGCGGGCAAAGCCCACAAGCGCAACACCACGCCTACTCGTAACCAAGCGTCATGCCGAAAAAGATCGCACAAAAGCTTGAGCGGATCGCCGTCTTCGGGCTGCGCAACCTGATCAACCCCTTCAGCATGCGCAGGTCCACGCAGCTGATGACCTGGTACTACGCCAAGCGCGGCATGGTCATCGAGGGCAAGCCGAACTACCTGTCGGCGAAGATCTGGTTCGACGGCACCAGCTACGACATGATCGAGCTGGGCGAGGGCTGCACGATCTCCAGCTTCGTGCGCATCCTGACCCACGACTGGTCGCCCTACACGATCGGCCGGGGCATGGGCATGGCGTTCGAAAAGCCCTTCGGTGTGTTCCGCGGCGTAAAAGTCGGGCGCTTCGCCTTCGTCGGCACCTGCTCGGTGCTGATGCCGGGCGCGGAGATCGGCGAGGGCGCGGTCGTCGGCGCCGGGTCGGTCGTGCGCGGCAAGGTCGAGCCCTGGACGATCGTGACCGGCAGCCCCGCCGAGCCGGTGGGCGACAGCCGGGCCTACTTACGCCGACAACTCGAGCGCGCCGGCGAGCACGGGCTGCTCGAGCAGTTCGACCGCTGCATCGCACGGCTCCAGGCCGAGCAGGACCAGGCCCGTCGGGAAGCGATCGCATGAGCAGCGAGCGATCGCCCGACCAACCCAAGCGCCTGCGCGTCGCGGTCGTGCGCGGCGGGCTGTGGGACTCGACCCAGGCCGGCCCGCGCACCGTCAAGACGCTTATCGAGCTCGGCCACGAGCCGGTCATCTTCGGCTGGAACGTCAACGGCGACCTGCCGGCCGAGGACGCGTGGGACGGCGTGCCGGTGTACCGTTACGGCCGGAGGATCCCACCGGCGAGCATGAAGTTCTTCTTGTGCTGGCCGCTGTGGTGGCTGTGGCTGATCCGCCAATTCCTCAAGCACAAGCCCGACGTCGTGCACGCGATGAACTCCGACTCGGCCTTCCCCGCCGGGCTGCTGGGCCTGTTCACCAGGCTGAAGGTCGTCTACGACCTGCGCGACGCGTGGGGCATGTGCGTGACCAACAAGCCTTTCCCGTTCCCGCAGCTGTTCAAATTGTTCGAGCGGGTCACCGCTTGGCTGTGCAGCGGCCTGCTGCTGAGCCAAGGCGACATCGGCTACTGCGCGCGGTACTTCGGCGGCTTCGCCGCGCGCCGCAAGCCGGCGGTGCAGGTGCTCAACGTGCCGATGGTCGACCGCGGGCCGGAAGTCCAGGAGGCCTCGGGCGTGCCGATGACGATCAACTTCAGCGGCCGGCTGTCCGGCCTGCGCGGCGCATTCAAGCTCGCCGACATCGTGGACGGCCGCGACGACATGCGCATCGACGTCTACGGCAAGCTCAGCGACGACAAGATCCGCGAGCGCTTCGAGCCGATGCCCAACGCCGACTTCGGCGGGACGGTGCCCTACGACGAGTCGCTGGACCGGATGACCGCCGCCGACGTGATCAGCATCCTGTACGACCCGTCGCTGGAGGTCGTTGCGATCTCCAGCGCGAACAAGATGTTCGAGTCGATGATGCTCGGCAAGCCCTACATCTCGACCGCGGGCGCGTACCCGGCGATGATCGCGCTCGAACACAAGCTGGGCTTCCCCGTGCCCTACGGCGACGACGAGGCGCTACGCAAGACACTCATCGAGCTGGCGGGCGACCCGGCGAAGCGCGCCGAGTACGGACGCAACGGCCGCGCCGCATACGAGCGTTACTTCTCCTGGGACCGCCAACGCGAGAACATGGTGCTGCTGTACCGGCACCTGCTGGGTGAAGCGCCCGAAGAACCACCGCGTGTCTGCGCCGGCTGGTCACGCTTCCTCGGCAGCGCCGCGGCGGTGGACACGATGGCTTGAGAAGCATGCGCATGGGCTTTGGCCTAACATCACGGCTCCCCAAGCCCGCCGAGACCACGCCTTGACCAAGCCCGCATCGAACGCAGAATCGTCCCCGCAGACCGTCGCCGTGCTCGGGCTGGGCTACGTCGGCCTGCCCTTGTTGCGGGCGTTCTGGGACGCGGGTCTGTCGGTGCTCGGCTTCGATGTGGACCCGGCGAAGATCGAGATGCTTCGGCGGGGCGAGAGCTACCTCAAGCACCTGGGCGAGTCGCTGGTGCGCGACATGGCCGAGGGCCCGGCCGAGCGTTTCGCGGTGACCTGCGACGGCGCGGACCTGGCGCGTGCCGATGCGCTATTGATCTGCGTGCCCACGCCGCTGGGCGAGCACCTGGACCCGGACCTCAGCTACGTGCAGCACAACGCCGAGCTGATCGCGCAGACGCTTCGTCCCGGGCAGCTGATCGTGCTCGAGTCGACGACCTACCCCGGCACGACGCGCGACATCGTGCTGCCGCCGATGGAAGCGACCGGGCTGACGTGCGGCGAGGATTTCTTCCTCGCCTACTCGCCCGAGCGCGAGGACCCGGGGCGCAAGAGCCACAACACCCAGACGATCCCCAAGCTCGTCGGCGGGATCGACCCGAAAAGCGGGGAGCGCGCGGTGGCGCTCTATCGTCACGCGATCAAGGAGGTCATCCCGGTCAGCTCCGCCGAGGTCGCCGAGGCGGCCAAGCTGCTGGAGAACATCTACCGCGGGGTCAACATCGCGCTGGTCAACGAGATGAAGACGCTGCTGACCAAGATGGACATCGACGTCTGGGAGGTGATCGACGCGGCGGCGACCAAGCCCTTCGGCTTCCAGGCGTTCTACCCCGGGCCCGGGCTGGGCGGGCACTGCATCCCGATCGACCCGTTCTACCTGACCTGGAAAGCCAAGGAGATCGGCAAGCCAACGCGCTTCATCGAGCTCGCCGGTCAGATCAACCACACGATGCCCGGGTACGTCGTGCACCGGGCCATGCTGGCGCTCAACGAGCAGGGCAAGGCGCTGAAAGACGCACGCGTGCTCGTGCTCGGCCTGGCGTACAAGCCGGACGTCGATGACGTGCGCGAGAGCCCGAGCTTCGAGATCATCGAGCGGCTCCAGGCGCTCGGTGCCCGGGTCGATTACCACGACCCGCACGTGCCGGCGACGCACAAGATGCGCAAGCACGACCTGGGCATGGAATCGATCGTGTATTCACCCGCTGCGCTCGCCGGGTACGACTGCGTCGTCATCGCCACGCACCACAGCGCCTACGACTGGGCCGAGGTCGGCGAGCACGCCCGGCTGGTCGTCGATACCCGCGGGGTCATGCGGCGTCTGGACGGGCCCAAGGCGGCGGTCGTGCAGGCCTGAGCGGGCCCAAAAACCTTGATCCGGGCGTGGATTTGGCCGCTCGGCGGGTTAAAATAAGAAATCTGAAAGGTTTGTAGGGTGCAGTGGGTATCCCTCTCCGGGCGTTTGCGGGTCGGGGCAGGCACGCCCCGCTGTACACGTATACTTTTTGGGTGGAGAGAAAGGTCTACATGCCAGCACTCAGGATGACCAGGCAACCCGATTCCGTTCGGACACGAGCCCGGACCGGGCTGATCGCTTCTGCGTTAGCGCTCGCAGGCCTGCCCGTCGCGCCGGCTTCGGCGGTCATTATCTACGGCGGCAACGGCGTCGATGCCACTGCGAACGACACCGCCCCCGCCGGCTATGAAGACGCTTGGGCCCGAACCGGCGCGAACGGCGAGGGGACAGGCGTCTACCTCGGCAACGGCTTTGTCCTCACCGCGGCCCACTTCACGCTCGGGTCGAGCCTGGATATTGATGGCACCAGCTACGACCGGATCGGCTCTGTCTCCATCCTCGAAAACCCCAACGGCACAGAAGCCGACCTCCGCCTGTATCGCATCGCGGTCCCCGAGGGCTCGGGCCTGCACGGCCGTGGCATCCTCGACATCGCGCCGACCTCGCTGGCCACCAACATCGGCAACCAGCAGACCGAGGGCGTGCTGATCGGCACGGGCGTCGGCCAGGTCGAGCTGCAGCCCGTCCCCGTCCCGGGCGGGCTCGGGTTGAACTGGGCCGCTGACGACACCCGCGACAAGCGTTGGGGCGTCGCTGAGATCGGTGTGCCTACTAGTATCCCTGAGATCAACGACTCAGGCAGGTCTGTCGAAGAGGCCTTCGCCTCACAATTCGACTTCTTCAACGGCCCGGACAGCGCCGCGTCTCTTTTCGACTCCGGTGCGCCGCTCTTTTATCTCGACAACGGCGTGCCCACCCTCGCGGGACTGGTCCATACCGTTTCACAGCTCGGACAAAGTGATTTCCAGGACAGCTCCTTCTTCTCCGACCTCGCCGAGTACGCCGACCAGATCGTCATCACCGAGGGCGACCTCGACGGCGACGGCGGCGTCGGCCAGGGCGACCTCGAGCTGGTCCTCAGCAACTTCGGCACCCAAGTCCAAGCCGGCAACTGGCTGCTGGGTGACGGCAACGGCGACGGATCGGTCGATGTCCAGGACCTCGACGACGTCCTCACGCGCTGGGGCAACGGCTACAACCAATCTATCGCTGCGCCGGTCTTCGCCCCCGTCCCCGAGCCGGCGAGCCTGGTGCTGCTCGCCGGCGCGCTGCTCGCCTTGGGGCGCCGCCGACGACGCTGATCCGACACGCCCCGACGCGATACACTGACCGGCATGACCGCAGAACCCCGCCGCGCGCTCATCACCGGCATCACCGGGCAGGACGGCTCTTACCTCGCCGAGCTGTTGCTGGGCAAGGGCTACGAGGTCCACGGCGTCATCCGCCGATCCTCCACCTTCTCGACCGAGCGCATCGACCACATCTACCAAGACCCGCACGCCGCGGGCAAGCACTTGTTCCTGCACTACGGCGACCTGACCGACGCCAACGGCCTGGCCAGGCTCATCGGCCGGATCAAGCCGCACGAGGTCTACAACATCGGCGCCCAGTCGCATGTCAAGGTCAGCTTCGAGCAGCCGATCTACACCGGCGACGCGACCGGCGTCGGCGCGGCCAAGCTGCTTGAAGCCGTCCGCGAACTCCAGGACGAAACAGGCAACGAGATCCGCTACTACCAGGCCTCGACCTCCGAGATGTTCGGCGGGATGCCCGACACCGCGCCGCAATCCGAAACCACGCCCTTCCACCCCCGCTCGCCCTACGGCGTCGCCAAGCTCTACGCCCACTGGCTCACCGTCAACTACCGCGAGTCCTACGGCCTGCACGCGAGCTGCGGCATCCTCTTCAACCACGAGTCGCCCCGCCGAGGCGAGACCTTCGTCACCCGCAAGATCACCCGCGCCATCGGGCGCATCAAGCACGGCCTGCAGGACAAGCTGTACCTGGGCAACCTCGACGCGAAGCGCGACTGGGGCTTCGCCGGCGACTTTGTCGAGCAGATGTGGCTGATGCTACAGCAGGACACGCCGGACGATTACGTCGTCGCGACGGGCGAGACGCACACCGTCCGCGAGTTCTGCGAGCAGGCGTTTAGCCGTGTCGGCCTGGACTACAACGACTACGTCGAAATTGATCCGCGCTACTACCGCCCGGCCGAGGTGGACCTGCTGCTCGGCGACCCGACCAAAGCCAAAGAAAAACTCGGCTGGGTGCCAAAGGTCGGCTTCGAAGAACTGGTCGCGATGATGGTCGATAGTGACCTGGAACTCGCGGCGCGAGAAAAGACGCTTAAAGACGCGGGGCACCACGTGAGCCTGGGCGAAGGGACACGGCATTGATCGACTGGAGCACAGACCGCGTCTGCGTCACCGGCGGGGCCGGGTTCCTCGGCACCTTCGTCTGCAAGCTCCTGCGCGAGCGCGGCGTCAGCGATGACAGGCTCTTCATCCCCCGCCGCAAGGACTACGACCTCACGCTCGAGGCCGACGCCGCGCGGCTCTATGACGACGCGAAGCCCGACATCGTCATCCACCTCGCCGCCGAGGTCGGCGGGATCGGCGCCAACCGCGACCACCCCGGCCGGTTCTGCTTCGCCAACCTCGCCATGGGCATGCACCTGATCGAGCAGGCGCGGGCAAGGAGAATCAAAAAGTTTGTCCAGACCGGCACCGTCTGCGCCTACCCGAAGTTCGCGCCCGTGCCGTTCAAGGAAGAAACGCTCTGGGACGGCTACCCCGAAGAGACCAACGCGCCCTACGGCGTCGCGAAGAAGACGCTCTTCGTCCTGCTCGACGGCTACAAGCGCGAGTACGGGCTCAACTCCTCCGTCGTCGTGCCCGTCAACCTCTTCGGCCCCGAAGACAACTTCGACCTGCACACCAGCCACGTCATCCCCGCGCTCATCAGAAAATGTATCGAGGCGCGTGACAGCAACGCCGGCCACATCGACTGCTGGGGCACCGGCAGCGCCTCGCGCGAGTTCCTCTACGTCGAGGACGCGGCCCGCGGCATCCTCGCCGCCGCGGAGAAGATGGACGACCCGACGCCGATCAACCTCGGCACCGGCAGCGAGACCACCATCAAAGCGCTCGTCGAGCTGATCGCGCGCCTGTGCCATTTCACCGGCGACATTAAGTGGGACCCGACCAAGCCCGACGGCCAGCCGCGACGCTGCCTTGATACATCCCGCGCGAGAAACCTGCTCGGTTGGCGGGCCGAGGTCGATCTGGAAGAAGGCCTCCGCCGAACGATCGCGTGGTTTGAGCAGCAGGACAGCGTCCGCGAAGTCGTGTACGGTTCCTGACGTGACGACCCACATCCTCACCTTCGACATCGAGGAATGGTTCCACCTCGTCGGCGTGCGCGCGATGGACGACCGATCGCGTTGGCCAACGCTCGAACCGTCCGTCGAGCCGCTGACCGATGGGATCCTCACACTGCTGGACCAGTACAACGCGAAGGCGACGTTCTTCGTCCTCGGCTGGGTCGCCGAGCACTACCCCAAGCTCGTCGCGCGCATCGCGAACGAGGGCCACGAGCTCGCCTCGCACTCCTACTGGCACTACGAGCTCTACAAGCACACCCTCGCGACGTTCCGCGCCGACCTCGAGCGCTCCATCAAGGCCATCGAAGACGCCGGCGGCCAGCGCGTCCGCGGGTTCCGCGCCCCGTCCTTCTCCCTCACGCCCGGCTGCGAGTGGGCCTGGGACACCATGCTCGACCTCGGCCTGACCTACGACGCCAGCCTCTTCCCCACCCCCCGCGCCCACGGCGGGTACCCGTGCCCGACAAACGGCTCGGGCTCCCTCTCCCCCTCAGGGAGAGGGTGGGGGGTGAGGGTTGGGCGTGATAACAACCGCGGCCTACCCGCAAGCAAAACGAGCACAACAACGCCCCACCCTCACCCCAACCCTCTCCCTGAGAGGGAGAGGGAGCCATCGCCCTTCCGCAACCTGCCCACCCCCGCCGGCCGGGCCATCCGCGTCCTGCCCATGAGCGTCATGCGTTTATTCGGCAAGCTGCTGCCCTTCTCCGGCGGGGGCTACTTCCGCGTCTGGCCCCGGCGCCTGGTCCAACGCGGCTTCGCGCAGCACGACGCGCAGGGCAAACCCGCCGTGCTCTACCTCCACCCCTGGGACTTCGCCCCCGCCGGCCCCGCCCTGCCGATGCGCCGCGGCCAGCGCTTCAAGTGCTACCACCACCGCGACCAGACCGAGGAGCGCCTGCGTTGGTTGCTGGAGCGCTACACGTTCGGGCCGTGTGCCCGTGCCTTGGCCCCCTCTCCCTTACAGGGAGAGGGTTGGGGTGAGGGTCCGGCGTCATTGAACCCATGAAACAAAGACAGAGCCGCGGTCAACCGGATGTCCAACCCTCATCCCCCGCCTTCTCCCTGAAAGGGAGAAGGAGCCGAAGCCATGCGGAAGCAGGCCCGCTTGACTCTACAAAACCAAAATGAAATCCATTCAGTATCACAAACCTGACAGATCCGTTCGTTTTGTGCTTGTCTGAAAAACGCTCTGTGATAAAATGGGATGAGTAACGGTCGGGGAGACTCTGGGGACGATACCGGGAGCAACTCCAAGGGCGATCAGGGGACGAATCTCCGGAACAAATCCGGTAGGCCTATCGCATCCGCTCGGCCGGGGAACGAAGCAAGCGCATCCACCCGCGCGTGGTTGTTCTGCGCGCACTACTCGAGAAAGGGACGACTCATGAAGACACGCATCACGACGCTCGCACTCCTGTCCGCCTTGTCCGCCGGCCCGGTACACGCCGCCGACGACATCCTCTACTCCATCATGGTGTCCAAAGACCAGAAGGAAGTCATCGACGGCATCGAAACCGGCTGGCGGTTCAGCAGTTTGGGGAATGGAGAAGGCCGCAGCTACTCCATCTCACCCTCGGGCCACGTCGGGTTTAGCGGCGAGATCGAAGAGATCGAGAGGCCGGGCGAACTCGGCGGGTCTTGGCTGAACGAGTGGACCCTCAAGCCCCAACAGAACATCATCGTCTATGAGTTGCGCCGCCTGCTCCTGGGCGGCGATCAGGTCATGCAGGCCACCGGCCAACCACCCACCGTCACGCTGGCAATCAGCGGCGTATCAGGCCAAATCGATCAGGGCGACCCCCTCCTGGTCGGTGAGAACGATTTCAATGCGGGCGGCCAGGACGAGGTCCCCCGCGTCCCGATCGCCTACGGCGCGGGCACGGTGAACCCCTCCGGCGCTGGCATCACCGGGACCGACAACCCGTTCTTCTCCTGGGTCGGCGCCCTGCAGACCCCGATGATCGATACCTGGGACACCCCGGCTACCGACATCACCGGGGCCCCGGTCCCGAACCTTCAGTACAACAATATCAGGTCAGTAGATAGGCTTTATATCAACGGCGTCGGGTCGAACCTGATCGGCACGTTCTCCACGGTCGGCACCCATGTCACCAGCGGTGACGCCATCTATACCTTCTCGGCCCCCGGCGGCGCCCCAAGGCGGCTGGTCTTCGACGGCCAAGCGGTCCCCGGCAGCCTGACGGACACGATCAATGTCCCAAACTCAAATAATTTCGGCATGTACGTCAACACGCACCGGGACGCCTTCTTCTACGCCTCGGTCACCGGCAGCGGCGACGACATGATCCTTAAGTTCGACGACGACACGATCGACCTATCGGTCGTCGCCCGGGAGGGCGCGTCGATCCCGATCACGGCCGCGCCGGGCCCGGGCTATGTCTTCGGGGAGTTAAGAAGCCTCATCGGGCTCAACAACGCCGGGCAGTACGCGTTTTCCGGCAATTTTTCTAATTTTCAGACACAGGATTCCGGCGAAGCGATCTGGGTCAACAAGGGCATGGGCGACGAGGTGCTCATCCGAACCGGCGACCAGGCCCCCGTGCTCGGGGACCCGAGCGTGACCATTGATTTCATAGTGCCCAGCTATGGTGGGAACGAGCCCGCCCCCGTCTTGTCCGAGTCCGGGATGTTCTTTTTCCAGTGCATCCTCGATGGCGTGGACAGCGGCACCGCCACCGTGCTCTACCTCGCGGACCTGGACGGGAACTACACCCTCATCGCCCGGGAGGGCGACCCGATCACCGGTGTCGAGGGGGCGACATTTGGTGGCGCCGGCTTCTCCTTCGATTACCGCAAGGGCCCGAATGAAAAGGGGCAGGTCACGTTCCAGGCCACCTACAGGGTCGCGGGTGTGCCCGGCACGTTCAACGGCGTCTTCCTGACCGACGCCGAGCACCGGCCGCACCTGGTCGGCACGTTTGAGGCGGCGATTGGGATCACCGACCCGGCCACCAACCTCTCGATCACCCTCAACGATGTCAGCTTCGCCGCGGCACCCGAAGGCGTGCGGCAGATCGCTGACGACGGGCGGATGGTGTACTACGCCAGGGACACCCAGACGGACGACTGGTTCCTCTTCTGCGCCGACGCGTTGCCGTTCGGCGACCTCAACCAGGACCGGGTCCGGAACGCGGACGACATCGACGAGCTGGTGGACGGCGTGCAGGCCAACTCGCTGGACGATAAGTTCGACATGAACGGCGACGGCGACATCGATACGGACGACATCGACTACTGGATCGGCCCGATCGCGGGCACGACGCTCGGGGATGTGGATCTGGACGGGGACGTCGATCAGGCGGACGAGGCCTTCATCTTCGTCAACTGGGGGCAGTCCGGCCCGAACATCGGCTGGGCCGAAGGGGACATGGACTTCGACGGCGACATCGACGCGGCGGACCTGGCGCTGTGGCAGCAGAACTGGAACCCCTGACCCTCACACCCAAACAAGTCCAACTAAAAACAACCCCGAGGCGACTCGGGGTTGTTTTTTGGTTGAAGGTCACGATGTCATTGTTCAACGATTAGTCTGCGCCGCTGAGAACCAGTCGGTCGGTATCAGAGACCATCAGTGCGTTGGCACCGTTCGGATTCGTATTGACGACCCTGGTGTCATCGAACAGGTTATCCGCGTCGCCGGTACCGGTCGGGCGGTTGAGACCGCCGCTGCCGTACTTGGTCTCGTGGAACTGCTCCTGCTCGAAGCCGGCGTGGCCGTCGCCCCAGACCAGCGAGCCGCGCCACTCGCCGTCCTCGTCGGTGTGGATGCTCCGGATGTCGTTGTCACCGACACTGTTGTTTTCACTCGTCGCCCGGTCGCACGCGATGACGGCCTGGGAGTTCAGGCTCTGCCGCCACTCCGCCGCACGCGGGGCATCGGCGGCCAATACGCTAAACGGCCGCGGGTTGCCTGAGCCAGTGGTGACAGGGTTGCCGTTCCGGATTTGGAGCAGCGCGTAGGAGTAATTGTCATTTTCGACCGCGACCACCGTGTTGCCGGTCGGCGTCTCGTACTCCTCACGGGTCTCGGTTTCGGACGGGCTGATGATATATTCGGGGGTGAAGAACTCGCCCTTGAGCATGATCCAGAACCGGGACGTAACGTGGCCGCCATGATTCGCACCGCTGCCAGTCGTGCGAGTGTTCGCTCCCAGGATCTGGCCCTTGGAGTTCATACCGGCGAAGCGCTCCTTGTTCGAGTTGCCCTGGGTGACGAAGGCCTGCTGGATGCCGCGCAGGTTGGCGGTGCCCTGCATCCGGCGGGCGGTCCGACGCGCGGCGCCCAGCGCCGGCAGCAGAATCGCGATGAGCAGCGCGATGATCGAGATCACCACCAGCAGCTCGATGAGCGTGAAGCCCTTAACTTTCCGTCTTGTCAGATTCGTTGCGATCATGAAGGGGGTCTCCAATACAGGGGAAAAAGGAACAATAAAAACAAACGGTATGCGGGTCCCCCCGGAAGTGTCCCCGGAAGTCATTGGGCGGGCAGAACGCAAGCGCCGCCGGGGCTCTTCCGGGTGAGGGGTGTGCGGGGGTTAGGTTTTGGTGTTGATCGAGGCCACGCATTCGCTCCGGGTTGCCGCAGGGACGGCGGTTCAGGCAGTCGGGAACGACAGGGAGGGGGTCCCATGGCCCGGCCAGGCGCCTGAAGGGGTTTCCCGGAATGGGGTTCCGAGTTAATCTCGGTAAGCCATAGCATAACAGGATTAGTGACCCTGATTCAAGGAAAAAATCGGGGTTTGCGCCGAGCCAGCCTAAAAATAAGGCATTCCGCCCAGGCCTGCGATCGGCAGGCAAACCAACATCAGTTTTAATAATTGATCAGACAATCACTTATGACCTGACCGGTGCGCGGGCTGGCCACCCGCTGGGCTTCCAGTCGATACCCCCGGAAGGACCCTGGAGCACCCCCGAACGACCCTCAGCCGGGTCAGGAGCGTTGGATTGGCGATGCCGGAGGCGAAAAAATGTGAAGATGGGCAAGATTTTTCGCCCGACCGCTGGCCAAAGGGCGTCTGGCCGTGGCTGGACCGGCACGCGCGGTTGGTGCTCGCGGGGTACTGGGTGCTGCTCGCGGCGGGGACGCACTGGCCGAACCTGAGGGTCCTGGACCCGCCCCAGGACCCGAGCCCGCTGCACGATGTGCTGAAGCCGGACAAGCTCTGGCACGTCATCGGCTTCGGCGGGCTTATGGTGCTGCTCCTGCTCGCCGGCCTGGGCGGGCGCAACAGGCCCTGGCGGGGGCGATGCGCAATCGCGCTCTTGATCGCCGTTGTGTACTCGGTCGTGGACGAGCTGACGCAGGGGCTGATGCCCGGGCGGACGGTGAACGCATCGGACCTGGTCACGAACCTGATCGTCGTGCTGGGGGTGTACCTGCTGGCGGTGCTGCCGGACGAGCGCGGGCGCGATCCGGGGCCGCCGCCGAGGAAGCTGCGCATCGGGCTGGTGGTCGCGTTGCCGGTGCTGGCGGTCTTGGCGCTGTCGCCGTGGGTGATGGCGCGGTTGCTGGAACTGAAGAATGGGCCGCTGGGGATGGGCCCGGTCCAGCTGCACCCCCTGGACTGGATCGGGCACGGAGTGCTGGCATCGATCATCTCGGTGGTGGTCATCCTGGCCTGGCCGATGGCGTCGCGCCGGCCGAGGCGCGCGGCGGCGGCGGCGCTGGGGGTGCTGCTGCTCGCCGGCCCGGGGCTGGAGGTCGCCCAGCACTTCAGCGGGCGGAGCGTGGAGTGGGAAGATGCGCTGGCTCATGCGATCGGGGTGCTCCTGGCGATGATGTGGTGGGCGGCACGGCTCAGGCCCCCGCCCCCGGAATCTCTTCGTGGGCATGACTGAGACCGACCCGACGAATACAGAGCAGGCCGGCGAGGGCGCGGGTGCCGAGCCGCGCGCGGCTTCGGGTGCGCAGCCACCTCCCGCACCGCCGCGCTTTGTCGGGCACGCCGTGCTGGTCAGCGCGCTGACGCTGGTGTCGCGTTTCGCGGGCCTCGCGCGCGACGCGGTGCTGGCCGCGGTGCTCGGGCTCAGCGTCGCCGCCGACGCCTTCTTTATTGGCTTTCTCGTGCCCAACCTCTTCAGGCGGCTCTTCGGCGAGGGCGCGCTGACCGCCGCGTTCATCCCGCACTACACCGAGCTGCTCGAGCGCGACCCGGCGCTGGCCAGGCGGTTCGCGACGCTGACGCTGACGCTGCTGTCGGTGCTGCTGGTGGGCATCACGCTCATCGCGGAGGGCGAGCTGTGGCTGGCCGCGGCGCGGCTGGACGAGGGGCACAAGGCGTCGCTGG
>JANQKT010000088.1 GCA_028280965.1 Phycisphaeraceae bacterium | reverse complement strand
TCGCGGGTGACGCGGAGCGTCCCGCGCGAGTCACATCGGTCATGATTTAAACGGGACGCTCCGCGTCACCCGCGACACGTGCCCTTGAATCACTTCACCACCGACGTCGTCGCCGCCGGCAGCGTGATGATCTCGCCGGTATCACGCCGCACGATCAGCCCGTGGTCGGGGTCGAGGTCGAGGACTTCGCCGGTGATTTCCAGGCTCTTGTGCTCGAAGGTGTGTCTCTGCCCGAGTGAGGCGTAGGTCCGCCATGCATCGAGTGTTCGGCTGAGATTGATCGAGTCTAGCGCCTTGTTGATCTCGACATAGATCGTTTCGATCACTTTAAGCCGACCAACGGCATAACCAAGCTCTTCGAGGGAAGTTGTAACAGGACGCAGAGCCTCATCCGGGCAGGCCTCGTACGTGGCGTTGAGCCCGATGCCGATGACAAAGGTATCCTTGGCGCGCTCGATCAAGATGCCCGCGAGTTTCTTCTGATCGACTAGTACATCATTGGGCCATTTCAAACGGACCTGAACCTGTGGCGCGACCTGCTCGACCGCCTTGGCGAGCGCAACGCCTGCCAGCAGGGAGATCTGATCGTGTGTTCTGCCGAAATGATCGGTCGGCCAGCACAAACTCATCAAGATCGAAGCACCGGGCGCGGAGAGCCAGGGGCGTCCGAGCCGGCCACGCCCGTCGCTTTGGTGGTCAGTGATCACGAGTGCTCGTTGGGGCGCAAATGTTTTTGCAACGTCTTGTGTGCTTTGTGTTTCACGGTAGACACGAACAAGCAGCGGGGGACCGTCCCCTTGTGGGAGAGCGGCTTCCAGGTAGTCCTGCCAGCGTTCAAGATCATCGCCCGTCTTCATCCGATATCCAGCCCAATATCCAACGACGGCGCGGAATGCGTCAGCGCCCCGACCGAGATCCGGTCCACGCCGGTCTTGGCGATGTTGGCAATGGTGTTGAGGTTCACGCCGCCGCTGGCTTCAAGCTCGACTTGGGGGGCCGTCGCATCACGCATGGTGACCGCTTGAGCCAACTCCGGGGGCCGCATGTTGTCCAGCAGCACGATATCGACCGGCGCCTTCAACACCTCGGCAAGCTGCTCAAGCGTATCGACCTCGGCCATAACAAACCTCAGATCGGGCGTGAGCCGGCGGGCCTGTCCCGCCGCGTCTGTCAGGGCCGCAGCCAGTTGGTTCAGTGGCGTCCCCGCGAGGTGGTTGTCCTTGATCAGCACCGCGTCGTAGAGGCCGATGCGGTGGGTCGTGCCGCCGCCACAGGCGACCGCGTACTTCTGCAACCCGCGCAGGCCCGGCAGGGTCTTGCGCGTGTCGCAGACCTTCGCCTTTGTGCCCGCGCAGCGTTCGACGTACGCCGCGGTCAGGGTCGCGATGCCCGACAGGTGCGTCAGCAGGTTTAGCGCGACGCGCTCGATCGCAAGGATGTCCCGCATCGGGCCGGCGATCGCGGCGATCCGCTGGTTCTGTCCAATGTTATCACCGTCATGCCGAATCAACTCGGCCGAAACCCGCCCGCCATACACCGCGCATACCATCGGCAGCACCGCAAGCCCCGCCACCTGGCCGGGGTCCCGCGCGACAAAGGATGCTTCACCACGCGATGTTTCATCAACAAAACACGCCGATGTCGCGTCGATCCCGTCCGGCCCGAGGTCTTCAAGCCTCGCCGTTTCGATCAGTCGGCGGAGCGTGGCGTCATCAACATAATCAGCGAGGTCTGGCACACGCCTAGTTTACCAACCGCGCGATCCGCAGCGGGTCGCGGTCCTCCTCCAGCACGTACCACGCCTTCATGTAGGCTTTCTTGTAAGGCGGGCCGATCGCGATCGGCTCGACCTCGGCCAGCTCGATCAGTGTTGCGAACAGGCTGTCGCGCTTGGCCCGCCAGAAGGCGTCGTCCCCGCCGATCTGGTGGTTGTGCTGCTCGCGCAGCTTGTCGATCCGCTCTGGTGTCAGGCCGTCGAAGGACTGCACCGTGCCCGCGACCGCGGTGGCCATGAACGGGCCGCCCGTGGCCTTGAGGTACAGGCGTTCGCCGGCCTTGATCTTCCCGAACGGCGGCTGGGCCGTCTTGGTCAGCCGCGACTCGATGGTCTTCTGCCTGTCGAGGATCGCGTCGATATACCCCGGGATGAGGATGGCGACGTGGATCATGTCAGGTATGTCGATTCACTCAGCCCGCGTTCGTAAAAACGCCGGAGTGTCCGGGCCTCGTCGAGTGTCAGTCTGGACTTCCGCACCGCGGCTTCAATAGATTTCGTAAACTTCCGTCGGAGCTCGTCCGGCTCGTACTGCACGTAGCCGAGGACTTCGCGGACAGTGTCGCCCTCCACGACCTCGCGGATCTCGATGGCGCCTTCTTGGTCGATGGCGACGTGGATCGCGTTGGTGTCGCCGAAGAGGTTGTGCAGGTCGCCGAGCGTTTCCTGGTAGGCGCCGACCAGGCACACGGCGAGGTAGTACTTCGCGCCGGTAAACGGGTGCAGCGGCAGCACGCGGTCGGCCTCGTCCTCACGCCAGCCGGGGATGAACTTGTCGATCTTGCCGTCGCTGTCGCAGGTGATGTCCGCAAGGATGCCCTTGCACCGCGGTTCTTCGCGGTGGCGGTGGATCGGCAGGACGGGGAAGGTCTGGTCGATCGCCCAGTGGTCGGGCAGGCTCTGGAAGATCGAGCAGTTGCAGAAGTAGATGTCCGACAGCATCACATCGAGCGACGCGAACTCCTCGGGGATGTCGTCCAGCCGGCGGACGTACCGCAGCACGCGCGAGCCGATCGAGAAGAACAGGCGCTCGGCCAGGCCGCGGTGCTCGATCGAGCAGTACCCGAGGTTAAAGAGGCTCAGCGCCTGGTCGCGCGCGACCTGCGCATCGTGGTAGTACTCGACGTAGTTGTTCTCGGTCAGGCCTGTGTACGCCTCGGCGAGCGTCCGCACCGGCTGGGGCATCGTGTCGAGCGCTTCATCCGTGAACGACTGCGGCAGCTCGAAGCGGTCGAAGCCCGACCAGCCGAGCACATCGAAGATGAGCACGCTGTGGTGTGCCGCCATCGCCCGGCCGGATTCGGTGATGATCCGCGGGTGCGGGGTGTCGGTTGCATCGCACACGTTCTGCAGATGGAAGACGATGTCGTTGGCGTACTCCTGCAGCGAGTAGTTCATCGACGAGTCGCGGGGGCTGGCGGTGCCGTCGTAGTCGACACCAAGGCCTCCGCCGACGTCAACGGTGTCCAGCCCCGCGCCCATCTTGCGAAGCTCGGCATAGACCCGGCCGAGCTCGGTGATCGCGGGCTTGAGGCTGCGGATGTCGTTGATCTGGCTGCCGACATGGCAGTGCAGCAGCGTCAGGCAGTCGAGCATGTCTTCATCACGCAGGCGTTCGACCAGGTCGAGGGTCTCGCTGACGAACAGGCCGAACTTGCTGCGTTGGCCCGCCGAGTGCTCCCAGCGCCCGGTGCCGCGCGAGGCGAGCTTGACGCGTACGCCGAACCTCGGGCGGACGTTGTGGAGCTTGGCGTAGTCGATGATGAGCTGGAGCTCGGAGAACTTCTCGATGACGGGGATGATGTTCTTGCCGAGCTTGGTGGCGAGGATGACGGCCTCGATGAAGCTGGCGTCCTTGAACCCGTTGCAGATGATCGGGGTGTTGGGGTCGTCGATCATCGCCATGACCGCAAGCAGCTCGGGCTTGCTGCCGGCCTCTAGCCCGAAGCGGTGCGGGCTGCCGTGCTCGAGCATCTCCTCGACGACGTGCCGCTGCTGGTTGACCTTGATCGGGTAGACGGCCTGGTAGCTGCCACGGTAGTCGTGGTCGGCGATGGCCTTGGCGAACGCGCCGGCGATCGCGTCCAGCCGGTACCGGAGGATGTCGCTGAAGCGCAGCAGCAGCGGGGTGGACAGGTCGCGCTGCTCGAGGTCGGCGGTGAGACGCATCAGATCGACCGCCGGGCCGTCCGGACCGGCGGGGCACACGGCGAGGTTGCCGTGCGCGTTGATCTGGAAGAGCCCTTTGCCCCAGTCATCGACGCGATAAACGGCCGCGCTGTCGGCGGGAGACCATCGGGTGTCGGCGGTGGGTGTGGTGGATTGGCTCAACACGCAATTCTCATCTTGGGCGGACCGGGATTGTAACCACGGTCAAGAAAAAAGCCCACGCCGTGAAGGCATGGGCTTCGAGGAAGGGTCAAGAC
Source organism: Phycisphaeraceae bacterium (assembly GCA_028280965.1). Taxonomy (GTDB): domain Bacteria; phylum Planctomycetota; class Phycisphaerae; order Phycisphaerales; family Phycisphaeraceae; genus JAHQVV01. Next base: position 25,350 of record JANQKT010000088.1, on the reverse strand, counting down.
TAGAACACGAACAGTATCAGCTGATCCCGTCCTGCTTCGCCATGTGGCCGATCAGGTCGATGACGCGGTTCGAATAGCCCCATTCGTTGTCGTACCAGCTCACGAGCTTGAAGAAGTTGCTGTCCAGCTCGATGCCCGCGCCGTGGTCGAAGGTCGAGCTGTACGGGTCGTGGATGAAGTCGGTGGAGACGACCTGCTCGTCCGTCCAGGCGAGGTAGCCCTTCATCGCGCCCTCGCTGGCGGCCTTCATCGCGGCGGAGATCTCGTCGTAGCTGGTCGCCTTTTCGGTGACGACAGTGAGGTCCACGACCGACACGTCGATGGTCGGCATGCGGAACGCCATGCCGGTCAGCTTGCCCTTGAGCTCGGGCAGCGCCAGGCCGACGGCCTTGGCGGCGCCGGTCGAGGCGGGGATGCAGTTGACGCCGGCGGCGCGCCCGCCACGCCAGTCCTTCTTGCTCGGCCCGTCCTGGGTCGGCTGGGTGGCGGTGATCGCGTGCACGGTGGTCATCAGGCCCTTTTCGATGCCGAAGCTGTCGTTGACGACCTTGGCGATCGGGGCGAGGCAGTTGGTCGTGCACGACGCGTTGGAGACGACGGTCTTGGACGCGTCCAGTGACTCGTGGTTGACGCCCATGACGATCGTCGGAACTTCGTCAGGCGACTTGGTCGGGGCGGAGATGACGGCCTTCTTCGCGCCGGCCTGGACGTGCTTGCCCGCGCCCACGGCGTCGGTGAAGAAGCCGGTGGACTCGACGACGTAGTCCGCGCCGACATCGCCCCACTTGAGGTTGGCCGGGTCGCGCTCGGCGGAGGCGCGGATCTTCTTGCCGTTGACGATCAGGTTCTGGTCGTCCGAATCGACCGTGCCGTCGAACCGGCCATGGATCGAGTCGTATTTGAGCAGGTACGCCAGGGCGTCGTTGTCGAACAGGTCGTTGACGCCCACGACCTCGATGTCGGGGTTGGCCTGGGCGGCGCGGAATACGAGCCGGCCGATGCGTCCGAAGCCGTTGATACCGATCTTGATAGCCATCGCGGCGATCTCCTGGGGTTGCGAGGGGTTGGGGTGGCGCGGCCGAACCTCCGGCGCGAGCCAAGCGAAGCAACTTAAGGATTTGGTCGTAAAAGTCAAACCAGCGGCCCTCATCGATCTCTTACACTGATGCCATGCCACGGCTCTTTGATGCCTCAGACCCGCCTCCAGAGCCCAAGGAGGGCGATTCATCGGCGGACCGGCCTATGCCGGTCGCCGTACTGCTGGCCCACATCAAGGCCGCGGTAAACACACACCTGCCCGCCAAGGTCCGCGTCGTCGGCGAGGTCTCCAACCTCTCGGACCGCAACCACTGGTTCTTCTCGCTCAAGGACGGCGAGGCGGTGATCCGCTGCGTGATGTTCGCCTCGGCGGCCCGGGCCGTGCGGTTCAAGGCCCGCGACGGGGTCGAGGTTGTCGCGACCGGGCGGGTCGATGTCTACCCGGCCCAGGGCAGCGTGCAGCTCTACGTGGACAAGCTCGAGCCGGTCGGCGTCGGCGAGCTCGAGCTGCGGCTGCGCGAGCTCATCAACGAGCTCCGCGGCGAGGGGTATTTTGACGACGAGCACAAGCGGCCGCTGCCGGCGATGCCCACGCGCATCGCGGTCGTTACCTCGCGCAGCGCCGCGGCCCTGCAGGACGTCATCGACACAGCGGCTCGGCGGTGGGGCGGCTGCGAGCTCGTGCTGGTCGATGTGCGCGTGCAGGGCGAGCAGGCCGCGCCGCAGATCGCGGGCGCGATCAATCAACTCAGCGAACATGGCGGATCGCTTGGCATCGACGCCATCATCCTCACGCGCGGGGGCGGTTCAATCGAGGACCTCTGGGCGTTCAACGAACGCGTCGTCGCCGATGCGGTCTGGGATTGCACGCTGCCGATCGTCGCGGCGATCGGCCACGAGACGGACGTGACGGTGGCGGAGCTGGTCGCCGACCACCGCTGCGCGACGCCGACCCAGGCCGCGATGACGCTGGTGCCGGACCGGGCGGTGCTCGAGCAGCAGGTCGCGCAGTCGGCGGACCGTCTGACGCACGCGCTCAAACGCAGGGCGGAGCATGGACGCCAACGGCTGCGCGCCGCCGAACGCCACCCCGCGATGAGCCGGCCGGAGCGTCTGGTCACCCAAGCGCGCCAGCGGCTCGGTGGCCTGGCCAGCCGGCTGGACCGCGCGTTGCCCGCGTTCACGGCGGCCTATCTGCCGAGGCTCGACACACTCGCCCGCGCGTTACCGCAGGCGGTGACGCGAAGAATCGCACGCGACACCGAAACCCTCGATGCACTGCAGCGCGAACTTGACGCCATCGGGCCCACGAGCGTGCTGGCCCGCGGCTACACCTACACCCTCGGGCCCGACGGCGGGCTGTTGCGCTCGGCCGAGGCCGCCTCAGCGGCCGGGCGCCTGACCACGGTCTTCCCCGACGGCCGGGTCGATTCCGGCGTCCAGGGCGCAAGCCCGGCCGCGCAGCCGATCGCACCCGCTCCAGCACCCGCGCCGCGCCGGCGTCGCCGCCGCAAACCACCGCTCGGGCCGGGGTTGTTTGACTGATGCGCGGCACGTGCCGCTTGGCTGAGTGCAACCCGTTTTGCTTGCCCCCGCTAAACTTCCAACCATGCCCGCCAAGCCCACCGATAAAGAACTCAGCTTCGAACAGGCCATCGACCGGCTCGAGGACCTCGTCGAGCAGATCGAATCCGGCGAGGTCGGGCTCGAAGACGCGCTGGCCCGGTACGAGCAGGGGCAGGAACTGATCAAGCGGTGCCGCGGGATCCTGGACAAGGCCGAGCGCCGGATCGCCGAGCTGACCGAAGATGATCGGGGCACGCCCACGATCACCGAGTCCGACGATCAATAGCGTTTAGCCGGTGACGCGAAGCGTCCCCGGCGACACACGGAAGACCATTCAGCGGGACGCCCCGCGTCGCCCGCTACACGAGACGATTCGCATGATGTCTACGCCACCCTGGGTCTTCCTGATCTTCATCACGATGGCCGGGGCCTGTGTGGGCAGCTTCCTGAACGTGGTGATCTACCGCCTGCCCGCGGGTTTGTCCGTGGTCAGCCCACCGTCGCGGTGCCCGCACTGTGAGCACAGGCTCGCGTCTTATGAGAACGTGCCCGTGCTCGGCTGGCTCTGGCTTCGCGGCAGGTGCCGCAAGTGCAAGGCCCCGATCAGCATCCAGTACCCGCTGATTGAGCTGCTGACCGCGGTCATCTTCGGCGGCAGCTTCGTGCTGTTCTATTACGTCAACGACTGGCGGCTGCCGATGGGAAAGCTTGGCTTCGGCTTCGTCCACACATACCCGCTGTTCCTGACCTGGTGCGCCCTGCTGGCGGGGCTCCTCGCCGCGACGCTGATCGATGCAAGGCACTACATCATCCCGCTTGAGATCCCCTGGACGGTCACCGTGATCGCGTTGGTGTTGTTGCCCGTCGGCGCCGCGTTCGGCCGACCGGAGGTCGCGGTCTACGGCACATCCATCGACTTCGAACCCTTCGTCCCCTTCGTGGGCGAGACCGGCGCGATGGTCGCCTGGGGCGGAGCGGCCGGCGTGATCATCGCCTTCGTGCTGCTCAAACTCGGCATCCTGCCCAATAGTTTTGAGGGTGAAGAAGATGAGGCGCTGGACGAAGACGGCGAGGTCCCGCCGCTCAAACACCCGCGGAAGGTCGCGCTCAAGGAGTTGATGTTCGTCGGCTTCCCGCTGCTGGGCATGCTCATCGGCCACTACCTCGCTGCGCGCGGCGTGATCAACCAGCCCGCGGTCGCCAGCGCACCCTGGTACTACGTGCTCGCCGGCTGCGTGCTCGGCTACCTCGTCGGCGGGGGGATGATCTGGATGATCCGCATCCTCGGGACGCTCGGCTTTGGCAAGGAAGCGATGGGCCTGGGCGATGTCCACCTGCTGGCCGCGATCGGCGCGGTGCTCGGCTGGCACGAGGCGGTGTTCCTGTGCATCTTCATCTCCCCGTTCCTCGGCCTGGCGGTGACGCTGGTTCTCGCCGTCGCCGCCGCCGCGAAAAAGGGCCCGGCGAAGGTGATCCCCTACGGCCCATACCTCGCCGCCGGCGCGGTTGTCGTGCTCTTGCTGGGCAGTGCCCGGGTCGATGTGGTTGGTTTGTACGACCATTTCATGGGTAGTGAGCCCAACCCGCCGATACAGCCCAGCGGCGTTCCGCCGGTTTTTGTACCCTGACCGTGTCAGGGACCGGCCTGTTCAGTCATGCGGCCGAGCCGCACCCCGTTCGCGAAAGGATTTTGCAATGACTGCCCCCCCCCGCCCCCGGAATTTACCCCTGTTCTCTCGGCAGTACGCGCTGGTTCTGCTGCTCGTGCTGGTCGGCCTGTCGTCGATCGGCTGTCAGCGGCAGCGGGCCGAGCGCGATGCGCTGTGGGACCAGGCCACCGAGCAGCAGGCCGAGATCGAACGCCTCCGCCAAGCCAACGATGCGCTGATGATCGACGCCGCTGATGCGCCGCGCCTGCGGGCCCGCGTCGCTGAGCTGGAGGCCCAGCTCGCCGCCGCCCGAGCGACGCCCGGCCCGACGACCAACCGCGGCGACACCGGCTTCGAGGACATCGATGATGTCGAGGCCGAGCGGTCGGGCAACACCGTCACCGTCCGCGTCGCCAGCGACATCCTTTTTGCATCCGGCAAGGTGGATTTGAAGAGGACCGCGCAGTCGACGCTCGCCGAGGTCGCGGGCGTGCTCCGCTCGCAGTACGCGGGCAACACGATCCGTGTCGAGGGCTACACGGATACCGACCCGATCCGCAAGTCCGGCTGGAAAGACAACCTCGAGCTGTCGCTGCAGCGCGCCGCCGCGGTGCACCGTTACCTGCAGCAGCGCGGCATCGATGCCGAGCGCATGTACGCCGCCGGCTTCGGGGCGACGAACACGCGCGGGAGTAAGGCCGCGAGCCGCCGCGTTGAGATCGTGGTGGTGCTGGGCGAGTGAGTTAAGCCTTTGGCCGTTAGCCATCAGCCGTTTAGCAAGCCAAGGCAAATCGATGTCCCCCTGCCTTGAGCGATAGGTTAAAGGCCAACAGCGGACGGCACCGCCATGATCGCCATCGTCAACTACGGCATGGGCAACCTCCGCTCGGTGCAGAAGGCGCTCGAGCGCGTGGGCGCACAGGCCGAGGTCATCGATACACCCCAGCAGATCGCGTCCGCGCAGCGCCTTATCCTTCCGGGGGTCGGCGCGTTCGCGGACGGGATGCAGCACCTGCGTGAGCGTGGCATGGTTGAGCCGCTTCGATCCTACGCCGCGTCGGGCCGGCCGATGCTGGGCATCTGCTTAGGGATGCAGCTGCTGTTTGATTCGTCGATGGAAGACGCGCCCGGCGCCGATGAGCCCGTGCCCGGGCTGGGCATCCTGCCGGGCAGGGCGGTGCGTTTTCAGGAAGACCAGGGCCCGGGCAGGCCGCGGCTGAAGGTCCCGCACATGGGCTGGAACGCGGTTGATTTTCTGCCTAAGTCGCCGCTTTTTGACGGCCTCAACCCCGGCGACCACGTGTACTTCGTCCACGGCTATTACTGCGTGCCCGACAACCCCGCCGATACCGCGGCGACGACCGACTACGGCCAGCCGTTCTGCGCCGCCGTGCACCGCGGCGATGTCTGGGCGACGCAGTTCCACCCCGAAAAGTCGCAGCGCGTCGGCCTGCAGATTCTTGAGAACTTCGCCAACGCGCGGTTGGTGGCGGGATAGCGATGCCCGCTCCTGCTCACAACGACACCGCCGTCTTCCCGCTGCTCGCCGACCCGGCGGGGTACACCGCCTGCCCGTGGGATCTGAGGGGGGACGACGCGCGCCGAACTTACTGGCTGGGCGTGTTCCGCAAGCACTGGCCAACGCTGCTGGATCAGGCGCTTGCCGAAGCCGCGGACCGTGGTGTCGATGCGACGGGCGTGTGCAGGCAAGCCGATCGGCGATACTCGCATTACCTGGATACCGTCGAGCAAGACCCGTACGCGTTCGGCCGATTGGATGTCATGTCGTTCTGCAAGCACCGCGAGGGTGCGCTGCGTGCCGCGGGGATCGCCGACCCGTATCGGTTGGTGAAAGAGCGCGAGAACGAACGCGCGATCGCGTTGCTGCCAGCGTTATTGGAGGAGCTTGATGCCGCCGATGAAGACGGCCGCGACCGTCTGATCATCGAGGGCGTCTTCGCGGGCAACATCTTCGATATGGGCGCCGCGCACACGCAGGCGATGTTTGAGAAGGGCGCCGTTGACTTTGGGAGCGTGCGAGCCAGACTCAAGCCGCGGCCGTGGCGGTACGACGCGCTGGGCGCCTGGTCGGCTCGGATCAACAGCAAGCCATACGAAGCCGCGGTGCTGTTTGTTGATAACGCCGGGCCCGATGTTGTGCTCGGCATGATCCCGCTGGCGCGCGACCTGCTGCGTTGCGGTACGACGGTGGTATTGAGCGCGAACACCGAGCCGTCGCTCAACGACGTGACGCACGCGGAGCTGGCCGGGCTGATCGGCCGAGTGGCCGGGTATGACCCGATCGTGCGGGATGCCTTGCAGAACAAGAAGTTACGCCTGGTCGAGTCCGGCAACTGGGCCCCGCTGATGGACCTGACGAGGGTCAGCCCACAGCTCGCCGCGGTGTGTGAAGAGCTGCCGATCGACCTGGTCGTGCTTGAGGGCATGGGGCGGTCGATGGAGTCGAATCACAACTGCAAGCTGACGTGTGACTGCCTGCGCCTGGCGATGGTCAAGGACCTGGGTGTTGCCGAGGCGTTCGACGCGGAGCTGCTTGACCTGGTGATGCGGTTTGAACAGGCGTGACGCTTCGCGGGCGACGCGAAGGGTCCCTTGCGTTTCGTGGCAGATGGTTCGAACGGGACGCTGCGCGTCTGCCGCTACACGGCCGTGGTTTCTTCTTCGATCTTCTGCAAGGTCGCCTGCCGCAGTTGCTTGGTCACCGCACCCACCTCGCCGTCACCGATTCCTTTCTGCTCTACCGCAACGACGGGCAGCACCTTCCAGTTCGAGTTGGTCAAGAATACCTCATCGGCTTCCAGCAAGTCCTCGACGGTGAGCATCTGTTTCTTGATCTCGATCTGATCGTCTTGAGCGAGTTCGATCACCGCTTCGCGTGTCACCCCCGGAAGAACGGGCGCGGGCAGGGCCTCTGGCTTCTCCTCACCACGCGCGATCGGTGTAAGCAGCGCGCCATCCTTGACCAGGAAGATATTGGACACCGCGCCGCTCGCGAGGTGGTTGGTCACGCTCAGCCAGATCGCCTCGGCGCAGTCCGCCGCCGCGGCCTGGCGCAGCGAGCGCAACCGCGCCCAGTAGTTCAGCGTCTTGTGGCCGGCGGTCACGTCGAACGGGTTTGCGCCCTGGCCATACACCCGGACGCGTACGCCGTGGTCGAAGTAGCCGGGCGCGAAGGCGGTCGGCTCGTCGGCCTGGACGCAGACGGTCTGGCGGACCTGCACCGCGTCGCCATCGGCCTGCCGCAGCAGAGACAACGTCCCGGCGGTCACGGTCAGCCGCAGCCGGGCCTCGCTCAGGCCGTTCGACGCCAGCGTCTGGTTGACCGCGTCGGCGAGCGGGGCGGTGTCGATGTCCGCGGCCAGGCCGAGCTCCGCCGCCGACCGCTTGAGGCGCTGGAGGTGGCGGTCCAGCCGAAACACCCGCCCGTTCTGGGCGAACATTGTTTCGAACAGCCCGACGCCGTGCAGGAACCCCGCGTCCCGGCCGGTAATAAGGCCCTGGGTGTCGTCGAGCATCTCGCCGTTGAGGTAGGTCTTCATGCAGGGAATCGTGAGTAGGGAATAGGGAATCGGGTTTGCATAAGCCCGACCGAATTCGCTATACTACTCGGCTCGACTGGACAAGGTGTGGCTGTACTCCCGCAGCCCGAAACCCTGGACCCCAGACCACGGACCCGACGATGAAATCTGATATCCACCCCAAGTACCGCCCGGTTGTGTTCCACGACGTCTCGGCCGACGAGAAGTTTTTGACTTCTTCGACCGCGGCGACCAAGGAGACGATCACCTGGGAAGACGGCAACGAGTACCCGCTGGTCAAGGTGGACATCTCGTCGGCCAGCCACCCGTTCTACACCGGCAAGCAGAAGTTCCTGGACACGGCCGGCCGGGTCGAGAAGTTCCAGAAGAAGTTCGCCGGCAACTACTTCAAGAAGAAGTAGCAGCCCAGCACCCTGTCCAGCCGCGCTCAATCGACGCGGCTGTTTTATGCGCGAGCGCTCCCCGGAGCCCGGCCCATGCTTCGCTTGACCATTCTGATGCTGGCGCTCTATTCCGTCGCCTGTACCTCGGCCGAGCAGCCGGACATCTGCCCGTCTCGGCCGAACATCGTGCTGATCATGGCCGATGACCTGGGCTACGGCGACCTGTCGTGCTACGACGCCGAGCACGTCAGCACCCCGCACATCGATGCGTTGGCCCGGAGCGGCATCCGCTTCACCGACTACCACAGCAACGGCGTGGTGTGCAGCCCGACGCGCGCCGCGCTGATGACCGGCCGCTACCCGCAGCGCACCGGCGTCGAGGGCGTGATCACCGCCAAGAGCCACCGCGCCGTCGGCCTGCCGCTGGAAGAAGTGACGATCGCCGAGGTGCTGTGCGACGCCGGCTACGCGACCGCGATGTTCGGCAAGTGGCACCTGGGCTATGACGTCGAGCGCTTCGGGCCGACGAAGCAGGGCTTTGGTACCTTCGAGGGCTTTGTCTCCGGCAACGTTGATTACTTCAACAAGGTCGACCAGGAAGGCCACAAGGACTGGTGGGTCGGCGACGAACTGAAGCACGTCGATGGTTACGTCACCGACTTGATCAACGACCGCGGCGTTGCGTGGATCGCCAAACAGCAGGAGGAAAATGAGGGCAAGCCTTTTTTCCTCTACCTCGCCCACGGCGCGCCGCACTACCCGCTGCAGGGACCCGAAGGTGAGGGCTTCCGTGTGGTTGGCAGGAAGATCGGCCAGCCGAAGGTCGATGCGAAGGCGGCGTACAAGGCGATGATCGAGTCGATGGACGCGGGCATCGGGCGGGTCGTCGCCGAGCTGAAGAAACAGGGCATCGAAGACAGCACGCTGGTGATCTTCTGCTCGGACAACGGCCAGGCGGGCCGCGGGCCGGGCTCCGCGGGCCCGCTGCGCGGCAGCAAGGGCACGGTCTACGAGGGCGGGCACCGCGTGCCGATGATTTGGCAATGGCCGGCGGTGATTACGCCGGGGCTGGTTTCCGATGCCACGGTGATCGGGGCGGACCTGTTCCCGACTGTTGTTGGGATAGCCAACGAGCAATTGCCATGGGCAACGGCTATCGATGGCTTAGACCTCATCGCGACATTCGATCCAGGCGAAGTACAGGAGCGAGCGTTGCACTGGGTCCACGGCAGCAACCACGCGATGCGCTCGGGCGAGTGGAAGCTGGTGATTCGTGGCAAAAACAGGCCCGAGTTGTACAACCTCAATGAAGACCTTGGCGAGAAGAACGACCTCGCGGCCAAACATCCTGAGCGTGTTGAAGACATGGTTGAAGCGCACAAGGCTTGGCTCGCCGAGATGCGCGATGGTGTGAAGAAGGTCTCTGGATAAGCATGCCCGACCCCAACCCCAACCTGATCGCGAAGCTCGACGAGCTGGCCGCGCAGTACGACGCGCTCGGCGAGCAGCTCAACGACCCGGAGACAATCGCCGACCACAAGGCCGCGACACGCATCAGCGTCAAGCGCGCGGCGTTGTCGGGGATCGTCGAGAAGTACAACCAGTACAAGGCCCAGCAGGCCGACCTCGAAGAGGCCAACGCCATCATCGCCGACGGCAGAGACGGCGAGATGGTCGACTTCGCCAAGGAGCAGCTCGCGGAGATCGGTGGGACCAGTAGCGAATTGCTCGAGCAGATCGCCAGCGAACTGGTCACGGCAGACGACGCGGCGGTCGGCTCGGTCATCCTCGAGGTCCGCGCCGGCACCGGCGGGGCGGAGGCGGCGCTCTTCGCCGGCGAGGTCTTTGCGATGTACGAGGCGTTCGCGAAGTCCAGGGGCTGGCGTCTGGAACAGTTGGAATCTTCCGGGGGCGAGCAGGGCGGGCTGCGGCACGCCATGGCGACGGTCAGCGGCGAGGCCGTCTGGCAGGGCCTGGGCTACGAGGGCGGGGTCCACTGCGTCAAGCGCGTCCCCGCGACCGAGACGCAGGGCCGGGTGCACACCAGCACCTGCACTGTCGCCGTGCTGCCCGAGCCGGAGGATGTGGACCTGGAAATCGACCCCAGCGAAGTCGATGTCCATGTCACCACCGCCCAAGGCCCCGGCGGGCAGAACGTCAACAAGGTCGCGACCGCGGTACACCTGATCCACAAGCCGACGGGCATCGAGGTCCGCATGCAGGAGAGCAAGAGCCAGCAGCAGAACCGTGAGAAGGCGTGGCAGCTACTGCGGGCCCGGCTGTACGAGCAGCGGCAGGCCGAGGCAGACGCCGAGCGCGCCGAGAGCCGCAGCGCGATGATCGGCACAGGCGGGCGGTCCGAGCGTGTCCGCACCTACCGCTGGAAGGACAACATGGTCGTCGATCACCGCCTGAGCGAGTCGTTCAACCTCCAGCGCGTCATGGCCGGAGAGCTCGAACAGATGATCGAAGCGCTGATCGCCCAGGACCGCGCCCAGCGGCTGGCAGCCCTCTGATGAACGCGGTTTGCGGGGGCTGATCCGTGCCTTTCTGGTTTGATTGCACACATTCGAGATTCGACCTGACCCAGGCCACAGGCCGATAAACCCTGAGTGCTGTTCCTGCGCTCCAAGCTCGTCTTATGCCTGCTCTTGATCCTGGCGATCGGCGTGTCATCCGCCGCCTCCGCGCAGGTCGCCGAGGTCACCCACCGGCTCAAGAAGCTCTACAACTTCGAGGACACCGACGACCGCGGCAACAAGATCGGCTTCTCCGGCCAGCTCCTGCCCCGCAACTGGTACGTGATCGGCCGCGAGGCGATCGGCGAGGGCGACAAGTTTCACAAGTATCCGATCCACCAGTCGCTGCAAGCACGCGCCGGCTACCCGCACTACGCCGAGGTCGGGTTTGACCGAACACACAAAACCTCCGGCGATTTCTCGCTGCGGCTGGGTGTCTCCGGCGGGCGGACGGGCGCGTTCGTCCAGCACGGCGCGATCAGCGTTAATCCCGGCAGCGACTACCGTGTCTCCGCCAGGATCTACACGCACCAGCTCGACCACGCCTGGGCAGAGCTGCGTGCCTACTTCATCGACGGCCAAGGGCGGCGGATCGACGCGAGCCTTGAACGCTCCGACCCGATCGTGTCCGAGGCCGGCTGGGCCGACGCCTCGGTCAAGCTCACCGGCGACTACGACCACGCCGCGTACATCGGCATCGAGGTCCACGTCGTCCAGCCCGGCCTGGACGCCGACAACCCGATCGGCGCGCACCAGATCGTGCCCAGCGATATCACCGGCGGGGCCTACTTCGACGATATCGCCGTCTGGGAGCTGCCCAGCGTTAACCTCTCGACGCAGACACGCACCAACATCATCCAAGCACCCGCCCGCCCGGAACTGAAAGCGCGCGTCCGCGACCTGACGGGCAAGCCGATGCGCGCGGTGCTGAGCGTGTACGACCACCGCTACGAACTGATCGACCGTATCGAGGACAGCATCGACAAGAAGGGCTGGTCCTGGACGCCGGACCTCACCGGCCGGCACGGCTGGTATCTCGCGGAGCTGGAGATCTTCGAGGTCGAGGTCAACCGCCCGCCGGTGCAGGTCGCGCGCACGCTCGCGGGCTTCCTCTGGCTGGGCCCGGACGACAAGCAGGGCGTTGTTGATCGTGCGCGCTTTACGCTCGTCGCCGAGGATGTGCCCACCGAGCACCTGCCGCTGGTCGCGGAGATGATGCATCAGTCCGGCCTGACGGGCCTGGTGGTGAGCGGCTGGGAGCGTGACGGGACACCCAAGTCCACCGCCGAGCGCACACGCTCGCTCGAGCCGATCGTGCGCGACCTGCTGGTGAAGAATGGGCGTGTCGCGGTGAGCTTCTGGCCGGTGCCGGTCGAGCTGGCGGGCCGCATCGGTGTGGAGGCGAACGACCCGCTGAATGTTTTGACGACGCCCGCCGAGCGCTGGCTCGACTACGCCAAGCCGTTCCTCTCCCCGCTGGGCCAGCGGCAGGTGCGGTGGCAGGTCGGCAGCGCATCGCACCCGCACGCGTTTTTGTCGCGTGACCTCGCCGCCGATCTTGAACAAGCACGACATGGCATCCGCACCGCCGCCCCCAGCCCGCGCCTCATCGCGCCCTGGCGGGTCGATCAGGCCAGCCGCACCGGCGAGCTGCCGCCCAGCGATACCTACGCCGTCGCCTGGCCGCAGGGCGTGACGCACGGTGCGCTCGCGCAGGCGATCAACGACTGGCCGACGCCGCCGACGAATCTACGCCTGGACATCGAGCTCGCCGACGCGATCGACATGGCCCACGAGCGCCGCGTCGCCGACCTCATGCTCCGCCTGCTGCACGCCTGGGAGCAGGCGGCCGGCGGCGTCGGGCTGATCAAGCCCTGGGCCGACGCCCACGATCGCCGCACCGCCTTCACGCCCGACCCGGTGCTGGGCGTCTACATCAACCTCGCCCGGCAGCTCGGCGGGCAGCGCGTCATCGGCCGCATGCCGCTCGCGCCCGGCCTCGAAGCCATGATCCTCGACGGCGAGCAGGGCGGCATGCTCGCGGTCTGGAACGAACGCGCCGACCAGACGCCGGTCCAGCTAGAGCTCTACCTCGGCGACAGCCCGGTCGCGCTCGACCCGTACGGTAACGGGACGCCGATGAAAACCGAAGGCGGCAAGCAGCGGCTGACCATCGGCCCGACGCCCACACTCATCCGCGACATCGACCCGCGGCTGGCGCTCTTGCGCGCCGGCTTTACACTGGACGACCCGTTCATCGAGTCGCGTCAGGTCGCCCACCGCCGGACGCTGCGCATCCACAACCCCTGGCCGCGCACGCTCAACGGCGTCTACACCGTCACCGGCCCCGACGGCTGGACCGTCCAGCCCCAGCGCAAGCACCTGTCCATCGCGCCCGGCGACACGCTCGAGGTGCCCATCGCCGTCCGCTTCCCCATCCACGAGGACGGCGGGCACAAGCCGCTGACCGTGCACGCCGTCTTCAACGCCGGCGCGGACTACGACGTCACGCTCTACGCCCCGATGGAGCTGGGCCTGAGGGGCGTGGACTTCGACGCAAGCGTCATCGTCGAGCCGGGCAAAGTGCCGGGCACGACCGACGCGGTCGTGACGCTGAACGTGACCAACACCGCCGACCAGCGGCAGTCGCTGAACCTCTTCGCCGGCATCCAGGGCCACGGCCGACGCGAGCTGATCCTCCCGGGCATCGAGCCCGGCGAGTTCGTCTCACGCCGCATGCGTTTCAAAGACGTCGGCGGCCAGGTCGGCCAGTTCCCCCTCCGCTGCGGCGTCCGCGAAACCCGGGGCCCGGCGATGCTGAACAAGACGCTGGAGCTGGTCGGGCCGAAACAGGTGGACGACCCGCCGATCATCGCGGAAGTCGAAGCGCCCTGATCACTCTTCAAATATGGGTGCCACTGACAAGTTACAACTTGTCAGTGAGAGTTATCTGTTCTTGATTGCACTGATAAGCTACTGCTTGTCAGTGCCACTCGCCGCCAGTTGCTCTAGTTGATCATAAAGTCGGCTTCGATCTCGTCTTGATGAATTAGCCCTGACAAATCTTTAAATTCGATTTGGAATAGCGTTTGATAGTCGCCAGTTACAAACACTTCGTCGTTCAGGGCGACTCGAAGTTTTAGGGCAGATAGATCGGCGAACTCAGGATTTAATTGTGACAAGGAATCAATCGTTGCTTGAGTAGGTCGATAGACTTTGGGGTCAACATCGATTGTTGTAGGTTTCCCGTTAACATGGATCATCATAGTGTTGAGTTGTTCAGCGTTCAAACCTATATGCGGCTCTATTGCAAGAACAGTAAAGCTGGCGATACGGCGTTCTCGTATGTGTGGTTCCGGGTGCGGTAAGTTTTCGACTTGAATGAGTACAAACTTCGAATTCTCCGAAACGGGGAAAAGGGTTTTGGGTGTTTGCGTATTTTGTGGGGTCCTAAGTGACAAGAGCCAGCCAAGTAGTGGATCAGGCCAAATCAACAGGGAGGCATTCTTCTTTCTTCCAGGTGAATCCAAATGCGTCGCCAGGCTTCCTTGGGGATAAGCCGTACTGCCGTCCGGAAGCTTGAACGGTTTATTAGGAGGTGCTGGTGTTTGATTGCTATTGTCACAACCCACAACCGTGAGTAGTATGCTAATCATTAGACATGTAGGTGTGAAAAGAGTCTTCATCAAATCCCCAGCAACCGCACTACCTCATCCAGATCTTTATCCCCGCGCCCGGACAGGTTCACGACAACGACTTCGTCTTCCTTCATCGTCCCCGCCAGGCGGATGGCTTCGGCGAGGGCGTGGGAGCTCTCGATCGCGGGGAGGATGCCTTCGTTTTTCGTCATTTGTTGGAAGGCTTCGAGGGCCTGGGCGTCGGTGACGTGGGTGTATTGGACGCGGCCGGCGTCGTGCCAGTAGCTGTGCTCGGGGCCGACCCCCGGGTAATCGAGGCCGGCGGAGACGCTGTGGACGTCGGCGGTTTGGCCGTCTTCGTTCTGGAGGACGTAGGACAGCGATCCGTGGAGGACGCCGGGGCTGCCGAAGGCGATGGGGGCGGCGTGGTGGCCGAGCTGGTTGTTGCGGCCGCCGGCCTCGACGCCGATGAGCTTGATGTTTTCGTCTTCGATGAAGGGGTAGAAGATGCCCGCGGCGTTGGAGCCGCCACCGACGCAGGCGACGACGGCGTCGGGCAGCCGGCCGAGCCGGTCCAGGCATTGGGCGCGGCACTCGTTGCCGATGACGGACTGGAAGTCGCGGACGATCATCGGGAACGGGTGCGGGCCGACGACGCTGCCGATGATGTAGTGCGTGTGGTCGCAGGAGCCCATCCAGTCGCGCATCGCGGCGTTGGTCGCGTCCTTGAGCGTCTTGCTGCCGGACTCGACGGGCACGACCTTCGTGCCCATCAGCTCCATGCGTTGCACGTTCGGGCGTTGGCGGCGCATGTCCTCAACGCCCATGAAGACGTTGCATTCGAGCCCGAAGCGCGCCGCGGCGGTGGCGGTCGCGACGCCGTGCTGGCCCGCGCCGGTCTCGGCGATGATGCGCTTCTTGCCCATGCGGATCGTCAGCAGCGCCTGGCCCAGCGAGTTGTTGATCTTGTGGGCGCCGGTGTGGGCAAGGTCCTCGCGTTTGAGCCAGATCTGCGCGCCGCCCGCGAGTTTTGTCAGGTTCTCAGCGAGCATGAAAGGCGTAGCCCTGCCGACGTAGTCGCGCAAGAGCGCGCCGAGTTCTTCACGGAACGCGGGGTCGTCCTTGGCCTTGGCGTATTCCTCGGCGAGCTGATCGACGGCGGTGTGGAGTGTCTCGGGGATGTAGCTGCCGCCGAAGCCATCGGGCCCGCCGAAGCGGCCGAGGGCGTCGGGCTGGGCGGAGTGGGAGGTGGTCATGCTGGTATTGTAGACCAGGTGTGACCACTGCGGCATGATTGCGGTGTCGCGGGTGACGCGAAGCGTCCGGTGCGAAGCATGGCAGGTGGTTTGAACGGGACGCTTCGCGTCGCCCGCGATACATGAGTGCACCTCACTTC
This sequence comes from Phycisphaeraceae bacterium, assembly GCA_028280965.1. Lineage (GTDB taxonomy): Bacteria > Planctomycetota > Phycisphaerae > Phycisphaerales > Phycisphaeraceae > JAHQVV01. The sequence goes on along the minus strand of JANQKT010000088.1, from coordinate 9,601 downwards.
ACCCGCCGGTGCGCCGCGTCGCGCAGGCGGATGATGTGGTTCGCGAGCTTGTTCTCCGGGTCCGAGATGCTGTAGTAGCGCTGGCGGAGGGTGTCGAGGATGGCGCTGGCCTGCTCGTAGTTGCCCTGGCGGTAGAGGCGCGCGGCCTGGAGGTACTCGCGGGCGATGACCTCGGCGAGCTGGGGGATGACCTGCTCGTAGAACGTGCGCGTGTCGCGTGGCGGCAGGGGGTTGTCCTTGTCCTGGCTGACGCTGATCGCCTGCTGGTAGCTGATGTACGCGTCGCGCAGGCCGCGGTCGCCCTCGTTCGCCGACTGCTGTGCCTTGAGGATGTGCGTGTCGTAGAGCGCTTCGTTGTACTCGCTGAGAGCGAAGGGCTCGCTGAGGAGCTTGCGGACCTCTTCGCGTGCGGCCTCGGGGCCGTCGCCCTCGACGGCGTGGCCGGGCATCCAGAACCCGCCGGTCGAGCCGCCGGGTTTGTCGTCGTCGTTGTCGAGTGTGGCGATGAAGATGATCGCGCCGATGCACAAAGCGAACCACACGCCCAGGCCGATCCAGAGCTTGGACCGGCCCTTGAGGCCTGCGCCGGGCGCACGCTCTGCCGGCTGCTCGGCGTCGGCGGCATCATCGTCGTAGGCCGCGGTGGCTTGTTCTGCCTGGCCCTCAACGACCAGGTGGACGCGGAACACCTCGGTGTCGCCGATCGTGACCGATGCGCCGTCGGTCAGCGTGATCGGTTTCTTGGTGACTTTCTTCCGGCCGACGCGCGTGCCGTTGGCCGAGTGGTTGATCAGCGTCCAGTTGCCCTCCTCGTCGCGGTGCAGCTCGCCGTGTTGGCGGGAGACGACGGACACGTCGAGCACGAGGGTGTTGTCCGGCGACCGGCCGAAGGTGACCGGCGACTGGTTGAGCTGGTAGCGGGCGCCGGCCTGGGGCCCGGCGGTGATGTGGACCTGGAGCGTACTCACCACAGACTCCCTTGCACGATATAGCGGACGGCCAGCGGCGCGCCGATGACCAGCACGACCGCGAGGAGGATCAGCATGGAGGGCACGAGGATCTTCAGCGACGCCGACGCCGAGAGTTTCTCGGCCCGGACGCCGCGGTGCATGCGGAGCATGTCGGCTTGGACCTTGAGGATCGCCGACAGCGGGGTGCCGAGCTTCTCGGCCTGGTTGACCGCGCCGATGACGCTGCGCAGCGAGTCCAGCGGGATGCGTTCGGCCAGGTTCTGCAGCGCCGCGGCGCGGGTCGAGCCGTACTCTATCTCCGCAAGCGCCATGGCCAGCTCCTGGTTCAGGTCGTCCTCGGGGTTGTCGCGGATCAGGGTCTCGACCGCCTCGGTAAAGCTCGAGCCGGAGGCCATGACCAGCGCGACCAGGTCGAGGGTGTAGGGCAGCTGTTTGCCGATCTTGCCGGTGCGTTTCTGCGCCGCCGAGCTCAGCGCGGTCAGCGGGACCATGAAGCCGACGACGGTCATGATCGGCAGGAACAGCAGCAGGCCCCGGCCGTCGAGGAGCATGACCAGCAGCCCGCTGAACCCGCCGATGAGCGCACCCGACATCAGGCACAGCGCGATGTACTGGTCGATCGTGTAACCGCTGGGGTTGCCCGAGGCCTGCAGGTGCTGGCGGACGCGTTTGCGCAGGCCGGTGAGGTTGATCCGCCGGGCGATCTGGACGAACAGATTGAGCAGCGGGGCGAAGGCGGCGTTCTCGAAGATGGTCTCGTGGTCCACGCCGACGGCCCGCGCGATCTGGCGGTGGATCGGTGCTTCTTCCGGCACGGGGTAGCGGAAGATCGCGAAGACCGGCACAAACACGCCCGCGAAGACGAGCACGCTGGTGACGATCATCAGGATGAGCATTTCGATGGGCATGGGCGGTAGCGTCTAGCGTTTAGGGCCTGGCGTTTAGCGTCGAGGTGGTGTTCTGTCGTTTTCCCTTGTGCCTATCAATGTCTCACGGCGTCGAGCTGGAGCCCAGAGGCTAGGCCTAAACGCTAGACGCGATCTAAATATCTACCTGCATGATCTTGCGGATCCAGACGTACCCGCCGACAATCAAGGCGCTGGCGATGAGCAGGATGACGCGTCCCTCCATCCGAGTGAAGAGCATTGCCGTCTCATCGGGCATAATGAACGCGAGCATGGCGATGATGACGATCGGCATCGCGGCCATGAAGTTGGCCTGGGCCCGGCCCTGGGCGGTGATGGCGTCGAGCTTGCCCTCGAGCCGCTGGATATCGCGGATCGACTCGGCGATGCGGTCCATCGACTCGCCCGAGTCGCCGCCTCGGACGCGGTGCATCTCGATCGCGGTGAACGTCAGGCGGTACAGCGGGCTGCCGATGCGGTTGCTCGCGGCGCGCATCGCCTGGTTCAGGTCCATGCCCATCTCGTACTCGCGCAGGATCTGGCCGAACTCCTGCTGGATCGGCCCGCGCTGGTTCTGCACGAGCAGCTGCATCGACTGCACAAGGTTGAGCCCCGCGCGCACGCCCGACGCCAAGGACGCCAGGCCGTCCACGAGCTGCACTTCAAGGCGCTGTCGGCGTTTGGTCTCGAGGTGGCGGATGACGAAGTAGGGAACGAGCAGCGCGGCCCCCGCGAGCACCAGGCCGATCAGGAGGCCCGCGAGGAACGTCCCGACCAGCAGGGTCAGCGCCACGCCGCCGAGGTTCAGCGCGACCGCGACCTTCGGGTCGATGTCCAGCAGCAGCTGGCGACGCAGCACCGCGTCGTAGCGGTGCTCCTGCTGCTTGAGCCACTTCAGGCCCGGCGTGTACCCGTAACGCGTCATCAGGTAGACGCCCGCCAGCAGCAGGGCGGACAGCAGCACTTGGAGCGCGAGATAGTTCAGCGGGATGCCCATCGCTAGAGGAACACCTCCACATCGAAGTGCTTGCGGTGGACCAGCTCGCGCGTGAACGTCGGCATGTAGCCGGTGTGGCGCAGCCGCGGCTGCTGCGGGTCGCGCAGCGTGAAGATGTCTTCCAGGCGAAGCTGCCCGGTCTCCGGCTCGATCGCGGTGACCTCGGAGATCGTCGTGACCCGTCGGCGGCCGTCGGCGAAGCGCGCGACCTGCACGACCATATCGATCGCCGAGACGATCTGCTCGCGGATCGCGCGGACCGGCATGTCCACCGCCATGAGCACGAGCGCCTCCAAACGCTTCATGCAGTCGTAGGGCGTGTTCGCGTGGATCGTGGACAGCGAGCCGTCGTGGCCGGTGTTCATTGCCTGGAGCATGTCCATCGCCTCGGCGCCTCGGACCTCGCCGATGATGATCCGGTCCGGGCGCATCCGCAGCGAGTTGCGCACGAGCTCGCGTATCGTGTACGCGCCCTTGCCCTCGACGTTGGCCGGCCGGCCTTCGAGCTTGACGACGTGAGGCTGGGGCAGGCGCAGCTCCGCCGATTCTTCAACGGTGATGATCCGCTCACTCGGACGCGCATATGCGGACAAGACGTTGAGAAGCGTCGTCTTGCCCGAGCCGGTCCCGCCGGAGATGAGGATGTTCTTGCGCCCGACGACACAGCCCTGCAGAAACTCTGCGCCCGCCTCGCTCAAAGAGCCGCGTTCGATCAGGTCGTCCATCGTGAACGGCACCCAGCCGAACTTGCGGATCGTCAGGCACGGCCCGACCAGCGAAAGCGGGTTGATCACCACGTTCACGCGCGAGCCGTCCGGCAGGCGTGCATCGACCAGCGGGGTCGAGGTGTCCACGCGTCGGCCGACGGGCGTCAGGATGCGCTCGACGATCGAGAGCAGGATGTCGTCGGAGAAAAACGTCCGGCTGGTCTCGACGATCTTGCCCTGCTTCTCGATGTAGATGTGGTCCTTGCCGACGACCATGATCTCCGAGACCGAGGGCATCTCGAGCAGGTCCTGCAGCGGCCCCAGGCCGAACATGATGTCCTGGATGTCCTTGCTGACCATCCGCCGGACGATGTACCGTTGCATCTCGCGTGGGATCGTCGGCAGTTCCTGAGCAAACAGGTCTTCGAACGCGTCCTCCGCGACCGCGAGGTCTTCCTGCACCGAGGTCGGGTCAAATAAGAGCGGCATCATGTCCACGAGGTTCGTGACCAGCTGCGCGACCGCCGCCTCCTTCTGCGCCTCGAGCACGCGGTCGTCCGCGGACTTGTAGTCGGTCTGCACCTTGCCCTCGCACTGGCGGACGACCTCGGCCTGCACGAGGTGGCGCAGGTGCGACCGCAGCGCGTAGTGAAGCACCTGCCGGTCCAGCCGCTCGATGTGCTGGTTCAAAAGCTGCTCGAGGTGGTGCAGCACCTCATCGATGAACCGGGCGTCGCCCTTGTTGAGGTGCCCGGTGACGCGCAGGTTCATACGCTCGAGCAGCTCGGTGTGGACCGCCGACTCCATGGTCATCAGCCGGCCGTGCAGCTCGGCGTCGGAGACGACCTGCTCCTCGCCGAGCTTGCGTTTTTCCTTGCCGACTAATGCGAGCGAGTACTGGCCGAGCTGGATCTCGTCGCCGAAGTCCACCTTGATCGGCTGGTCGGGCAGGACCTCTTTGTTGGCGACACGCGTGCCGGCGCGGCTCAGCGACTCGACGACCATCTGGTTGCCCACGCGCACGATCCGGCAGTGCGTGCGCGCGACAAACGGGCTCTTGAGGACGATCGCGTTGCCGTCCTCCCGGCCGATGGTGATCGGGTCGGCGTTGACCTCGATCGACGTGCGCGTGTTGCGGCTGTGGTCGTAGAGCCAGAGTTCCATGGATGCGTTAATCCAGGCCGAGCATTTGGAGGACCTTGGGGTTGACGATCGCTTCTTCGCCGGTGTCGGGCGTGGCGGTGTCGTTGCGCGCGCGCAGCGAGACGATGAATTTCTCGTCGATCAGCCGGTCCTTGATCGCGTAGAGCAGCTTGCTCTGCTCCGGGGTGACGTTGATCGTGATCTTGCCGTAGCGGCTGGTCCGTGTCCCGTCGCCGGTGTCCGACCGCCGATCACCGACCGACGCGACCTTGACATACTCCATGATGGTTTCGACGCTGCTGGACCGCGAGCGCCGGACGGTCCCGAGCAGGTCGATCCGGTCGCCGGGCACCAGGTTGGCCGGCTGCTCTTCGGAGTCGATGGTCAGGGCGATCTGGCGTTGGCCGATGGCGGGGTCGTTGCGGCTGGTGCGTCGGCCGGTCTCGATGAAAAGGCTTGACCGCAGGACCTCTCCCTGGACGACCGAGCTGTTCAGGGCGTAGTCCAGGCCATCGACTGGCCGGCCGCTGCCCGGTGAGGTTTCACGGATCGCGTCTTTGCCGAACGAATCGGCCATGCTCTCGGGGATATCGAACGTCTCGATGTTCTTCATGCTAATCGTCTTGCCCGCCTCAACCTCGCCGGTAAAACGGAACAGCGTGATGGTGTCTTCATCAGCCGCGGAGACGCGCATCTCGACGTAGATGTTCACCAGCACAACGGCGGCGATCGCCAGGCCGAAACCGATCATCACGAGTTGGCCGTTGCCGGCGGGCCCGGGGGATTCGCCAGAAGGGTTGGTGGGGAATTGGCTCATGGGGTCTCTCGATTTCCCGGTGGGCTTGGTTCATTCAGTATCGGTCGGAACGGGGTAACTGTACTTCACAACCCATTTCAGCGGGGTCTTTGGACGCACGGGCGCGGGGGTGGGCTCGGGTGTGCCGGGCCAGGCGTTGAGGTAGAGCCGCGTGGATTCATCTGCCCAGGCCGCCATCACCCCGCCGGGGCGCTGGGGCGGGGTGTCGCGTTTGTGCAGCTGCTTCATCCCGCGCTTCAGGGCCAGTGTGTTGTAGTGTTCGTACGCCTGTTGCGGGTCGCCCTGTTCGGTCTGGTATGCGCAGGCCTCGACGACCATCCCGCCGACGACCGGCTCGCGGTAGGGCGGCTGGAGGTAGGCGTCGGCGCGTAGGAAGGGCTTGAACCGGCCGGGGTGGTGGTCGATGGGGATCAGGCCGGGGTTCTGGCCGAGCGCGAGCAGCGGGTCGGACGGGGCGGGGGTGTCCAGGTCGCCGGGCAGGCGCAGCCGCTGCGGCTCTCCGCCGATCGTGCCGCCGCTGACGCCGAAGGGGTTGGCCGGGCCCGGTTGCGGGGCGGGTTGGAGCATGGCGTTGCGTGCGTCGTTGATCTCAATGGCGGTCAACACGCCGAAGACACCGACGCCGATGATCAGGCCGAGCGCGATGACCAGGCGCGCGGTGCGCAGCGCCTTGCCCGCCTGGGCGGGGGCGTCATCGTCGGGCGGGTTGTTTGCGGGGTGGGTCAAAAGGCGGGGCGGGTTCTTAAATCCGGCTGTCAATCTTGGCCTGGCGTTCGGCTGTCTCCTCGTTTTCCTTGATCTCCTTGGCGCGATCCAACGCGCTCTGCGCCGGCCCCCAGTCCCGCTGGAGGATCGCCTGGTCACACTGGTTGAGCCAGATATAGAAGTCGCAGTCCCGGATCTTCTGCTGGATCGCTTCGCGTTCGAAGATCTTCAGCGCCGCGATGTACTTCGGCTTGGCCCGGCCGTAGCCGCCCTTGGCATACCAGTCATCGCCCTCCGCGACGAGGGTGAGGAAGTCGCGCAGGTCATCGACCTTGGCCTGCTGGTCGCGGATCGCGTCGGTGTCGCCGCCGGCGGTCTTGGCCTGGTCGAGCCTGCTCTGTGCGGCCTCGACATCCTCCGCGGCGAGGGCCTCAACGCTTGCGGCCAGGTGCAGCTGATACGTCGCGTCCTTGATCTTGTCGTTGATCCGGCCGTCGTTGTCCGCGCCGAACTTGAGCGCGGCCTGGTACTGGTTGATCGCGTCGGCGAAGTTGCCCGCCCCGAGCGCCTGGTCGCCGCGTTTCTCGGCGGCCTGCATGCTCTCGGCGTCCGCAAGGTCTTGGAGTATCGCGCCGACCCGCGGGTTGTCCGGGTCGCGTTCCTTGACCTGCGCGAGGATCTCACGGGCGGTCTGCACGCGTCCGGCTTCGACAGCCTCTTCTGCCTCCTCGATCATCATTGCGACTTCGAGCTGGGTGACTTCGGTGCGCAGCACCTCGGTCGGCTGCAACTCAAGCATCGCATTGAGCGCTACAACCAGGCGGGCCTGGTCGTTCTGCTCTCGCGCGCGGTCGATCTGCAGCTGGACCGTCTTGATCCGCTGGAGCTTGTTGAGCTCCGCCAGCAAGTCCGTGACCGACTCGGGGGTGTCCTCCCCGGCGTCCTCGACTTCCTCTTCGAGCAGCCGGATCGCGTCGCGCAGCTCGCCGGCGTCGCGCAGCTCGCCTGCCTCGGCCAGCATGGCGGCGATCCGCGCACCATCCAGTTCCTCGTTGTACCGGCGTTCCAGTGCCTTGAGGCGGGCGATGTCTTCCGCGGCGGTGTTCTCGTTGTTGCGCTGCTCCTCGAGCCGGATCGCCTGGATCGCCTCATCGAGCTTCCCATCATCGAGCATCTGCTCGATCTCTTCGGCGACCTGCTGCGCAGCGGCGCGGGTCTTGTACGTGTCGACCAGCTTCTCGGCGTTGCTCAGGCTCAGCGAGGTCTGCGGTGCGCCCCGGGGTTGGGTTGCCCAGCGGTTCATGTTTTTCTGGTACGCCTGGGCCTTGCTTAGCGCGGTCACGAAGTCGTCCGTGTCCGCGGCGAGCAGCGCCTCGGCCTTGAGCCGCCCGGCCTCGACCAGGTCGTCGCGGAACCCGCGGTTGCCCGGGTCAAACTCGCTCTCGTGGTCGATCAGCACCTGCGCGAACGCGGCGATGGCGGCCTGATAGTCCTGCTTTTCATCCATGAGCAGGCCCGCGTCCTCGATGTCTGCGACCAGGGCGGCGGTGCGCTTCGCCTGCTCGTTTTTGTCCTGCTGGTTCTTCCAGACAAAGAACCCGCCGATCGCGGCGACCCAGAGCACCAGTGTCGCCGCGAGGATGACCGGCAGCTTGCTCTTCTGCGGCACCGCAGCGGTCTGGCTGACGTCCTCGATCTTCGGCGGGGCCATCGCGGCGTGCGGCGAGGGCTGCTCGGCCTGGCCGCCGGAGGCGAAGTGGTTGCGTATCGCGTCGATCAGTTCCTGCGCCGAGCCGACCCGGCGCGCGGGGTCCTTCTCCATCATCCGCGCGACGACCTGCGCCAGCGACTCGGGCAGCCCATCCACCATCTGGTCAAGCGGGGTGACCCTCGCGCGGACGTTCGTGTGCCACTTGACCCAGCGCATCGCCTGGTTGCGCTGGTCGCGCAGGATCGTCCGGAACGCGTCGTTGAAGTTGTCCCGACCGGCGAGCATCTCGTAGGCAACAATGCCCAGTGAGTAGAGGTCGCTCTTGGGCGTAGCGGTCTGGCCCTGCAAGACCTCGGGCGCCATGTACCGCACCGAGCCGAGGTCCAGCGACTGCTGCTCGGCGATGATCGCCGCCAGGCCGAAGTCCGCCAGCTTGAGCCCGCCCTCGCGCGGCATGAGGATGTTGCTGGGCTTGAGGTCTCGGTGGACCATCCCGCCGGTGTGCAGCGCGTACAGCGCCTTGGCCGTCGCCGCGATGATGCCCAGCGCCTGCCGCTGGTCCATCGGGCCGGTCTCCTGCTGGAGGATCCACTCCAGCGAAGGGCCGTCAACGTACTCGCTGATCAGAAACAGCCCGCGCGGGTCGTTGATCGTGTCGATGTACTGCACCAGCAGGTTCGGGTCCGAGCCCGCGGCGGCTTTGTGCATCTCGGCCTCGGCCAGCGCGCGCTGGCGGATGTCGTCGCCCGTATCACCCGACGGGACGACCAGCTGCTTGATCGCGACGTGGCGGTTGAGCACGTGGTCATGCCCGCGGAACACGATCGCGGTGCCCCCAGCGCCGATCTGCTCCATGATCGTGTAGTTATCGACCTTGTCGCCGGCCTTCGCGGTCAGCGAGGTGACGGCCGGGTCGGTCTGGGGCGTCGTCGGGTCAGTCATGGGTGCGGTCCGTGTCGGGGTTCCCCAGGGCGAGCGCGGCGCTGATCGGTGCGCCGCGGGCGGGGTCTAGCCGAGTTAGTTTATTGTAGCGTTGTTATGCCAAGGGTTTAAGTGTGACAGCGGTTTCATCGGCCGTCTATAGTCCAAGCGGTTTATCCCGGCAAGGGCCCGCACTATCGGGCATACGTCATCGGTACGCCCGCTATTGCCTACGGTTCAACCGCGGGCTTCTTACCAGAGCAGCGGGTCCCATAGCCGCAGCATGTGCTCGGCCCCGGCGATCGCCACGCCCGCCGCCGCCGCCACCGCGAACGGCACCTTCGGCGCCGTCTGATCGTCGTCCGGCGAGACGGCCTTGCCCTTGGTCACCGCGATGCCCACCAGCCGGGCCAGCGTCAGCTTTACACGCTTGTGTCTGATCATGAGCACGACCGCGATCAGGGCCCCGATCAGGAGCGCATAGATCGTTGTGCCCAGCACAACCTCCCAGCGCGCCGACCAGGCGCCGATCGCGGCCATGAGTTTCATGTCGCCCCCGCCCAGCCCGCCAATCGTGACGAGGATGCCGAAGGGAATGAGCCCGCAGAGCAGGCCGACGAACGACTCGGCGAGTGTGCCGTCGAACCCGCCCGGCTCGCCGACGAGCCCCTTGCCACCGACCAGCCCCGCGACGAGCCAGTACGCCAGCGCGGTGAGCATCGCC